>JAFIEM010000102.1 GCA_020832555.1 Natronohydrobacter sp.
CGCCGGGGCAGCGGATCGCGAGACCCGGACCGGGGAAAGGGTGGCGGCCGATGAAGTGATCGGGCAGGCCGAGTTCACGACCCAGTGCGCGCACTTCGTCCTTGAAGAGTTCCCGCAATGGCTCGACCAGTTTCAGCCCCATCTTTTCGGGCAGGCCGCCGACATTGTGGTGTGATTTGATCGTCACAGACGGCCCGCCCGAGAAGCTGACCGATTCGATCACATCGGGGTAAAGCGTGCCTTGGGCCAGATATTCCGCGCCCTCGATTTCGCCCGCGTATTTCTGGAACACATCGATGAACAATCTGCCGATGATCTTGCGCTTTGTTTCCGGATCGGAAACGCCGTCGAGTTCCCCAAGGAACAGATCGGCTTCATCCGCGTGGATCAGCGGAATATTGTAGGTGTCGCGGAACATCTTCACGACTTCTTCGGCCTCGTTCAGCCGCAAAAGCCCGTGATCGACGAAAACGCAGGTCAGCTGGTCGCCGATGGCTTCATGGATCAGCACGGCGGCGACCGAGGAATCAACCCCGCCAGACAGCCCACAGATCACCCGCTTGTCGCCCACCTTTGCGCGGATCCTGGCAATGGCTTCCTCGCGGTAGCTGGCCATCGACCAGTCGCCGGTGAAGCCAGCCAGACGCACGAAATTCTCATAGAGCTTTGCGCCGCGCGGGGTGTGATGCACTTCGGGGTGAAACTGCACCGCGTAGAAATTGCGCGAGATGTCCGCCGTGATGGCGAAAGGTGCGCCGGGTGAGGTGCCAAAGACCTCGAAGCCGGGTGCGATGCGGCTGACATGATCGCCGTGGCTCATCCAGACCTGTTCGGGACCATCTGCGAACCAACCGTCCAAGAGCGGCAAGGGGCTGCCTGTCGGCGTGACCTTGGCGCGGCCAAATTCAGCGGTGCCATGCCCGGTTTCCACCAGACCGCCCAGTTCCTGCATCATCACCTGCTGGCCATAGCAGATGCCCAGAATCGGCACGCCAAGGGTGAAGGCCGAGGCGGGCGGGCGGGGCGAGCCTGCGCGCGTAACTGAATCCGGTCCGCCCGAGAAGATGATGGCTTTCGGCGCGAAGGCCGCAAGGAACGCATCATCTACATTCTGGTAGGGATGGATTTCGCAATAGACATTCAACTCGCGCAGGCGCCGCGCAATAAGCTGCGTTACCTGAGAGCCGAAATCGATGATCAGAAGGCGGTCATGTGTGCTCATGCGCTCCCTTTAGGCGAGGGGCAGGCCCCTCGCAAGAGGATCAGCGCGCAAGCGACAGGATTTGCAGATCGGCCACATTCGTCCCGGTGCCGCCTGTGACCAGCAGATCGCCCGCAAGCGCCAAGGCGCGGTTGCTGTCATTGTTCGCCAGAAGCGCCGCCGGGTCGCCCCCCGCCGCGCGAATCCGCGCGCAGGTTCCGCCGTCCACAATCGCGCCTGCCGCCTCGGTCGGGCCGTCGCGCCCGTCGGTGCCTGCGGACAGGAAGCGCCAGCACTGCTGCCCATCCAGCGCAATGGCCACGCGCAGCGCCAGATCCTGATTGCGCCCGCCCAGCCCGGTGCCGGTCAGCGTAACCGTGGTTTCGCCGCCAAACAGCGCAAGCGGGCAAGGGGCGTCCTGCGCGGTCCTGACGATCACCTCTGCCGCCTCGGCCACATCGCCCACCAGCGCGGTGGACAGGATCTGCGCCTCTGGGCGTGCCTGCGCCATCGCTTCCAATGACTGACGGTTTGATCCGATCAACCGATTCTCTGCGCCAATCGCGGGCAGCTTCTCTTCGGGGCGCTGGAGTGCCGCCTGCGCGGCCTCTGGCAACCGCCCCCACATGCCAGAAGCGCGCAGCATCTCGACCACATGCGCGCGCGGCGCAATCGGCGCGACCGTGGGGCCAGAGGCAATCGCGCGCAGATCATCGCCGATCACATCCGACAGGATCAGCGCTGTGACCGGGGCAGGCTGGGCCGCACGCAACAGCCCACCGCCTTTCAGCCGCGACAGATGCTGGCGGACGGCATTCATCGCGACAATATCCATCCCGCCTGCCAGCAGCACACGGTTGACCTCTGCCTTGTCACTCAGGCTCAAACCTTCGACCGGGGCAGGCAACAGCGCAGACCCACCGCCAGAGACCAGCACCAGCACCCGGTCATCCGCGCCGGCCTGTGCCAGCAGCGCCTCGGCGGCAAGGGCCGCGCGCAGCCCGTTTTCATCCGGCACCGGATGGCCCGCAGCCATGACCTCGGCCCCTGCGACCGCCGCTGCATTCTCGTAATTCGTCACCACCAGCGCCCCGGCAGGGGCAGGCAGAACCGCAAGTGCTGCGCGCGTCATGGCGCAGGCCGCCTTGCCCAGCCCGAGCACGAACAGGCGCGCAGCGTCGGGCAGGGGGGCCGCGCGAAGGCTGTCTTGCACCGCTTGCACAGGGTCAGCGGCCTGAACGCCAATACGGAACAGGTCCGTCATCTCGTCTGTGGTCATCATCTCGAAAGTCCTCCCGGCGCGTATCTGTTGCCGGTTCCGGTTGCGGCGACAAGCCACAACTTCGTCATGGCATCAACCCGCCGCGATTGCTATAGAGCGCAGCGCATGAACAGCGCGTGCCAGATAAGGGAAAGGAAAGCCATGTTCGATCTGACCGGAAAATCCGCATTGATTACAGGCGCATCGGGCGGCATCGGCGCGGCCATCGCGCGCAGCTTGCATGGCGCGGGCGCGACCGTTGCGCTGTCGGGCACGCGAGAGGCCCCGCTGCAGGCCCTGGCCACTGAGCTTGGCGCGCGCGCCCATGTGCTGCCCTGCAACCTGTCGGACCCGGCCAGCGTGGAGGCGCTGCCCAAGGCCGCGATCGAGGCGATGGGCGCGCTGGACATTCTGGTGAATAACGCCGGGATCACCCGCGACACTTTGATGATGCGCATGTCGGATGACCAATGGACCGATGTGTTGGATGTGAACCTGACCGCCGCGATGCGGCTGATGCGCGGGTCGTTGCGCGGCATGATGAAAGCGCGCTGGGGGCGGATTGTGAATATTTCCTCGGTCGTGGGCGCAACCGGCAATCCGGGGCAGGCGAATTATGTCGCCGCGAAAGCCGGGCTTGTGGGGCTGTCCAAGGCACTGGCGCAGGAAGTGGCGTCGCGCGGGATCACGGTCAACTGCGTGGCCCCCGGTTTCATCGCCACCCCCATGACCGAAGTGCTGACCGAGGCACAGCAGGACGCGATCAACCAGCGCATTCCGGCAGGCCGCATGGGCACGCCGGAAGAGATTGCGGCGGGCGTGTTGTATCTGGCCAGTGCCGAGGCGAGCTATGTGACCGGCGCGGTGCTGCATATCAATGGCGGCATGGCGATGGTCTGATCTGCGGAATCATTTGTGCCGGTCGCGCGCTGTGCTATAGCAATGCCAGCCTCGACATGGATTTGCAGGGCACTTGACCTGCAAGATCATTGCGCTTAATGGGGCGCGCAGACTACCGTTGCCCCGTGTGACGGATGAGGGACAACAGGCCGCAGGGCGGCGAAACCTAAGGGGAAGAACATGAGCGATATCGCGGATCGCGTGAAGAAAATCGTCGTCGAGCATCTGGGCGTCGACGAAGGCAAGATCACCGAGGGCGCGTCCTTCATCGACGATCTGGGCGCAGACAGCCTTGATACGGTTGAGCTGGTCATGGCGTTCGAGGAAGAATTCGGCATCGAGATCCCCGATGATGCCGCCGAGAACATCCAGACCTTTGGCGATGCCGTGAAATTCATCTCCGAAGCTGCCTGATCCTCGCATCGTGCTGTGGATATTGAAGCGCCACCCTGTCGGGGTGGCGTTTTCGTCATTTTGCATGTGTGTCCTGCACAGTGCACCCCCCTTGTCGGAAGGGATGACTTTTCAGCGATAGCCCGCCAAGCGGCAAGGCTCGGCTCTTCCCCCGACGTGAAAATCCCGCTATCAAACCGGCAGGATTTCGAGCCAGTTTCAGGAGAAAGTCGCGATGCGGAGAGTTGTCATCACCGGGCTTGGCATGGTCACACCACTGGCCTGCGGCGTGGAGGCGACATGGGAACGGCTGCTGGCGGGACAGTCCGGGGCCGGGCCGATCACACGCTTTGATGCAAGTCGGGTCACGACTACCTATGCGTGTGAAATTCCGCGCGGCGACGGCACGGACGGCACCTTCAACCCCGATGACTGGATGGAGCCGAAAGAGGCGCGCAAGGTCGATGAATTCATCCTCTACGGGATGGCCGCTGCGGATCAGGCAGTGCGTGACGCGGGCTGGATGCCCGAAGATGAAGAGAGCCGTCAGCGCACAGGTGTCATGATCGGCTCGGGCATTGGCGGGCTTTCGGCCATTGCCGATACGGCTGTGCTGCTGAATGAACGCGGGCCGCGCCGGGTGTCGCCCTTCTTCATCCCCTCGGCGCTGATCAATCTGATTTCGGGACAGGTCTCGATCCGCTTCGGCTTCAAGGGGCCGAACCATGCGGTTGTCACCGCCTGCTCGACCGGTGCCCACGCGATTGGCGATGCGGCGCGGCTGATCCAGTGGGGCGATGCGGATGTGATGATCGCAGGCGGTGCGGAAAGCCCGATTTCCGAGATCGGGATTGCGGGCTTCAATGCCTGCAAGGCGCTCTCGACCAAACGTGCGGACGATCCCAAGGCGGCTTCGCGTCCCTATGACACGGATCGCGACGGGTTTGTGATGGGAGAGGGTGCGGGCGTCGTGGTGCTGGAAGAATATGAGCACGCCAAAGCGCGCGGCGCGAAGATCTATGCCGAGGTGCTGGGCTATGGCATGTCGGGCGACGCCTGGCACATCACAGCGCCGTCGGAAGATGGTGACGGGGCGCTACGCTCGATGAAAGCCGCGGTTGCGCGCGCGGGCATCGATCCGGCGCAGATCGATTATATCAACGCTCATGGCACATCGACCATGGCGGATGTGATCGAACTGGCGGCGGTCGAGCGGCTCCTGGGCGATGCGGCGGCAACAGCCACCATGTCGTCCACGAAATCCGCCATCGGGCATCTGCTTGGCGCAGCCGGCGCGGTTGAGGCGATTTTCTGCGTGCTTGCGATCCGCGACCAGATCGCGCCGCCGACGCTCAATCTGGACAATCCGGCCGTCGAGACCCCGATTGATCTGGCCCCCAAGGTGGCCCGCAAGCGTGACATCACTGTTGCGCTTTCGAACAGTTTCGGGTTTGGCGGCACCAATGCCAGCCTGATCTTTGGCAAGGTGACGGAGGCATGATCCGGCATTTCGTCGCCAATATCCTGACGCTGATGATCGTCGGCCTGATCGCGCTTGCGGTGGTGATTTCCTCGGGCAAGCGCAGCTTCTATGCCGAGGGGCCGCTGGAGCAGGCCATCTGTTTCCGCGTGGCGCCCGGATCGTCGCTGCGCACGGTCTCGACCGGGCTGGCCGAGCAGGGGGCCATCGCCTCGGAACAGGTCTTTCGCATCGGGGCGCAATATACCGACCGTGCAGGCGCGCTGCGTTTCGGCTCTTATCTGATCCCCGAACAGGCCTCGATGGATCAGATCATGGATCTGCTGACGCGCGGCGGGGCCTCGACCTGCGGTTCGGAAATCCAGTATCGCATCGGGGTCACGCGGATTGATACGCTGGTGCGCGAATTGGACCCGGCAACCCAGCGTTTTGAAACCATCGTGCAGTTTGCCAGCGACGAAGAGCCGCCCGAGGACTATGCACGCTTCGCCGGGCAGGCAGATATCCAGTATCGCATCACGGTTGCCGAGGGTGCGACAAGCTGGCAGATCTGGGAAGGTCTGCGTCTGGCCGAGTTCCTGTCGGGCGAGCCGGGCGATGTGCCGCGCGAGGGCTGGCTGGCCCCTGACAGCTATGCCGTGTCGCGCGGGGCGGATCGTCAGGCCTTGCTGAACGAGATGGAAGCGCGCCAGACCCGTATTCTGGCAGAGCTGTGGGACACCCGCGCTGAGGGTCTGCCCTATGCCAATATGGAAGAGGCGCTGATCATGGCCTCGATCGTCGAGAAGGAAACCGGCGTTGCGGATGAGCGGCGCCAGGTGGCGAGCGTCTTTGTCAACCGGTTGCGCATCCCGATGCGGCTGCAGACCGACCCGACGGTGATTTATGGCATCACGCTGGGGCAGGGCACGCTGGGCCGGGGGCTGCGGCGGTCGGAACTGGACGCTGTGACGCCCTATAACACCTACCGTATCGACGGTCTGCCGCCCACGCCGATTGCCAATCCCGGTCGCGCCGCGATTGCGGCGGCGCTCGACCCGGATGATACGCCATATCTCTATTTCGTGGCGGACGGGACCGGGGGGCATACCTTCTCGACCAATCTGCAGGACCACAATCGCGCCGTGGCGCGCTGGCGCGAGATCGAGGCGCAGCAGCGTGAGCAAGGGCAGGCGAATTGAAGGATCGGGGCGCGGGATAAACCGCAGCCCTGATTTGATCTAATTGGTTGTCTATGACTACTCTTGAGAAGCAAACAAACCTGTTAGTCACAGCATCATTGTTCAATAAAAAGAAGAATTGTCTGCATATCATTCTTCATTCCTACCGAAAGATAGAAAGAGATTATTTATGAATAAATTTCAGATTATGCATTTTGGAAACATTTTCTCTATGAGCTAAACGCAGGCTATCGAATGAGTTTTGTGGAGGAATTCACATCAACGAAGACACAAATAGAGGCGTTCGATGACATAGCTGTATTGCCCCGTTGGTATTCTTCTGGAACTCGCATATTCTGCTTTGCGGTTTGGTCCGCGCTGACAAATCTTAGCAGCCTCAGCATCTGCTTTAGTGATCGCTTCTGCGCGTTTGGCTGCCGAAGAAAACTCCATTGCATTGCCATCTAACTGAATGCCAACGCTTGCTTCGTTGAAGGAGCTTACGGCGGGCTCAATATTCATAGGCCCACACGCTCCAACTACAAAAATAAGCAGCAGCACAGAAGTGGTTTTGAGGTTCTTCACTGGATTTTTCCTTCAATAGCCTTGGGGAAATCAAGCACGTTTTCGTGATTGCCGCAACCTCGATTTTGTAAGGTTCAGCCCCATGCCCGAGGGTTACGCAAAAACGCCTCGACCGCATCCAGTGTCACTGCATCGAAATCACCGCCGCGCCGGGCTTCTGCCAGAACGTCCCACCAGGTGCAGAGATAATGCAGTTTCACCCCATGCTCGGCCAGGCGCGGCTCGGTCTCGGGGAAGATGCCGTAATAGAAGATCACCGCCGTATGCGCACATTCTGCGCCGGTTTCGCGGATCGCATCGACGAAGCTGAGTTTCGAGCCGCCATCCGTGGTCAGATCCTCGACCAGCAGCACGCGCTGGCCCTCGCTCATCGCGCCCTCGATGCGCGCGTTGCGCCCGTAGCCTTTGGGCTTCTTGCGGACATAGGTCATGGGCAGCGCCATGCGTTCGGCGACCAGCGCTGCGAAGGGGATACCCGCAGTCTCTCCGCCCGCGATATTATCGAAGGCTTCAAAGCCCGCATCTTCCAGCACCCGGCAGGTCAGGAAATCCATCAGGCTCGAGCGGATGCGCGGGAAGCTGATCAGTTTGCGGCAGTCGATATAGGTCGGCGCTTTCAGCCCGCTTGCGAAAGTGAAGGGTTCCGCCGCATTGAAATGCACGGCCTTGATGTCGAGCAGCATCCGTGCCGTCAGACGGGCAACTGTGGCGCGGTCGGGATAGGTCGCAGGGATCATGGCTGTCCTCTCGGGCGTCTGGGCTGTGGTGCAGGCGGGGTGTTGAGTATTTCTGGCAAGATGAAACAGGGGCGCGCGCGTGCCCCTTTACGTCACGCGCCAATAAAGCGGGAAGCCGGGGTCAAAGACCGTGACCGGACCCGCGCCGGTTTCGATCCGGGCGGGGTAGGTGACAGGCTCGGCGGTCTTCTCCAGCGTGATCTTGTCACTGTTCACCGGCAGGCGGTAGAATCCGGGGCCATGGCGCGCGGCGAAGCCTTCGAGCTTGTCCAGCGCGCCCGCGTCGTCAAAGACCTGTGCCAGAATGGACATGGTGTTGGTGGCGGTGAAACAGCCCGCGCAGCCACAGGCCGATTCCTTGGCGTCATCGGTATGCGGCGCGCTGTCGGTGCCAAGGAAGAACCGCGCGTCACCCGAGGTCGCGGCCTGAACCAGCGCCACACGATGTGTCTCGCGCTTGGCCACCGGCAGGCAATAGTAATGCGGTTTGATGCCGCCCACGAGGATATGATTGCGGTTGATCACCAGATGATGCGTGGTGATCGTCGCGCCGAGGTTTTCCGGCTGGCTTTGCACATAGGCCACGGCCTCGGCGGTGGTGATATGTTCCATCACCACCCGCAGCCCCGGTGTCGCGCGGCGGATCGGGTCCAGCACGCGGTCGATGAACACCGCCTCGCGGTCGAAGATATCGACCGAATGATCCGTCACCTCGCCATGCGTGCAGAGCGGAATGCCCGCCTCGGCCATCGCCTCAAGGACGCTGCGCACGCGGTCGAAATCGCGCACGCCGCTGGCGGAATTGGTCGTGGCCCCGGCAGGATAGAGCTTGACCGCCGTGATGATGCCCGCCTGATGCGCGGCCACCACATCCGCCGGGTCCGTGGCTTCGGTCAGATAGAGTGTCATCAGGGGGGTGAAGCCGGGCCCGGTCGCGGCAAGGATACGCTCGCGATAGGCCGCCGCCTGTGCGCCTGTCACAACGGGCGGCACAAGGTTCGGCATGATGATCGCGCGGGCGAAATGGCGTGCGCTTTCGGGGGCGATACCGGCCAGCATCGCACCATCGCGCAAGTGCAGATGCCAGTCATCGGGGCGGGGCAGGGTGAGGCTCTGGGTCATGCCTTTCCCTATACGGAAAAGCGCGGCCCTTTCCAGCCCGGAATTGCCCTATTCCGGGGCCTCGGCAAGAGTTTTCTCGGCACGCTTCAGCCGCTTGCGCAGACCGTTGGTGTCACCCAGCGCAAGCGCATGGCGGGCGGCAATCGCGGTCAGGGCCGGGTGATCGGTTTTGGCGGTGCGCTTGACCAGCCCCCGCAGATAGCGCGCATCATTGCGCCGCTTGCGCATCAGATCGTGAAAGCGCGCGGGCGTCAGGCGACCGCGCACCGCCGCCTCGATCAGCGTATCGAGCACACCGAAACGATGCAGCGCGGCGGCGGTGTTGTCTTCGCCGAGCGCCGGGCTGCGCAGCATGGTCACGAAAGGACGCCGGAAGAGCGTTGCATGCATCGCATCCAGATCATTGCCGGGGTCATAGACGATGAAGGCATGGCGCGCGCCTTCCAGCATTGCCGGGGCGAAACCGAAGCGCGTGCGGAAATCGAGCCGCCTTTGCACATGGAACCGTTTTTCCCATGGCACGATTTCCGGGTCCAGCGTGGCCTGAGGCGCAACGGCCAGGACAGAGGCCCCCGGTGCCGCCAGACTGAAGGTCGCCGCCGCATAGCCCCCCATGCCCGCGCCATAGAAGACCACGCGCTTGAAACTCTCGAAGAAACCGGCGTCGATCTGGCTGTCGAAGAAATCGAGAACTTCCGCGTCCCGATACCAGCGCGGCGCGCGCGCCAGCAGCATCAGCGCACTCCAGCCGTGACGGTCGGCGATCTGCAGGCCCAGCGGACGGTGGCCGGGTTGCTGGGCGCGGATCTCGGGGACGGATTCGAATGTCACCAGCAGCGTGTCATTGCCGTCGATGAAACAGCCGAAATGATGCACCCCCAGCGGCATGAACGCGCCGCGCTCATCCGCGATCTCGTCCAGACGCGCCAGCCATTCGGGATCGGTCCGGGCAGAGGCGAGATTGATGTCTTCGGCGGTTTCGGGCATTGGTCTTTCCAGATCGCATGGGTCAAACACAGCGGGCGGCGCAGCTGACCGCCAATTATAGGTTAACAGATTATTAGCCTACGCATCCGCACCGGTTTCACAAGGAGAGGTCAGGCAGGATTGCCACGGCAGAGCGCAAAAGGGAAATTTGAATAGGGCCGGTGTTTCGAAAAAGCACCCAATGCGCAACACGCCTACGGATTTCGGTCATGCCGGAAAAAATCTGCCTGTCTTGCGCGGAGGCAAAGGGTCGTCAGCTTCGGATCGCGCGCGCCAGCCTGCACCAGGCCTCCAGCCCGATTTCTTCGGCCCGCGCGGTGGGGGCGATGCCGCTCTGCTCCAGCAGCGCCTCGATCTGCGGATGCTGCCCTTTCAGCGAGGCGCGCAGCATCTTGCGCCGCTGGTTGAACCCGGCCGCGACCAGCCGTTCCAGCACGCGCGCCTCTGCCGAGTAGCGCGGTGCATCCAGCCGGGTGATATGCACCACGCTGGAACTGACCTTGGGCGGCGGCGTAAACGCCTCGGGCGGAAGATGCAGCGCGATCTTCGCATCGGCCCGCCATTGCACCATCAGCGCCAGCCGCCCATAGGCTTTGGACCCCGGTTTTGCCACGATCCGTTCCGCCACTTCGCGCTGAAACATCAGCGTCAGGCTGTCCCAATAGGGCGGCCAGTGATCCGGTGTCATCCAGCGGATCAGAAGTTCCGTGCCGACATTATAGG
>JAFIEM010000103.1 GCA_020832555.1 Natronohydrobacter sp.
CCCCCCCCCCCCCCCCCCCCCCCCCCCCCCCCCCCCCCCCCCCCCCCCCCCTCTTTCGCCTCCAGTCACTCATCTGCGGGCTGCGCCCGCGCTCTAGCGCCGGCCCGCGGACCCCTCGATGGGGTCCAAGGGCCGCCCCCCTTCCCCCGAAACCAGTCGCGCATGTTCCTGTATCGCAAAGCGATCTGTCATGCCCGCCACATAATCCGCCACGATCCGCGCCAGTCCCGTCTCGCACTGCGCTGCCTCGACATCGCGCCGCCATTCCGCAGGCAGCAATTCCGGTCGCGCCAGATAGAGCGGGAACAAGTCCCGCACCATCCCCGTCACCTGCGCGCGCATCGCCACCACGCTTGGCGCGCGATACATATGCGTGAACAGAAACTGCCGGATCACCTTCAATTCCCGAAACAGCCGGTCCGAGAACCGGATGATCTTCAACCGCAAATCACGAATATCCTGCGCACTTGTCAGATCGGCTGGTCCCAGCCGCGTGCCCGCGACCAAAAGCACATCCTCCACCATCACCCCGAAGACGCGCCGCAACGCCTCATGCCGCCGTCGCATCGGCTCCAGCCCCGGATAGAGCCGGTCCACCTCGGCGAAAGCTGGCCCGGTGATCGGCAATTCCATCAGATCGGCTTCCGTGAACAGCCCCGAGCGCAACCCGTCATGCAGGTCGTGGTGGTTATAGGCAATGTCATCGGCAATCGCAGCCACCTGCGCTTCGGCACTGGCATAGCCCGACAGTTCCAGATCGAAGCCTGCATTGCATTCGGCCAGCGCATAGGGGATCACATCCCCCTTCAGCGGATGCCCGTCACGATCCGTCACCGGCCCGTTATGCTTGGCAATCCCTTCCAGCGTCTCCCAGGTCAGGTTCAGCCCGTCGAAATCGGCGTAATGCCGCTCCAGCTTGGTGACAATGCGCAGCGCCTGCGCATTATGGTCAAACCCGCCATAGGGCGCCATCAGATCGCAAAGCGCGTCCTCGCCGGTATGACCAAAGGGCGGATGGCCCAGATCATGCGCCAGCGCAATCGCCTCGGCCAGATCGGTGTTCAGCCCCAATGCGCCCGCCAAAGTGCGCGCGACCTGCGCGACCTCGATGGAATGGGTCAGCCGCGTGCGATAATAATCCCCTTCATGCTCGATGAACACTTGGGTCTTGTGTTTCAGCCGACGAAAGGCCGAGGAATGGATGATCCGGTCGCGGTCGCGCTGAAAGGGTGAGCGGAAGGTGCTCATCGCCTCGCGATGCTGTCGCCCGCGCGAGTCTTCGGGGCGCGTGGCGTAAGCTTTGAGCATGTGATCTCCCGTCATCTTGCCGATCGCTACGTTCCGGCCTATATCTCGAGCAAAGTTATCAGAATTGGACGCGACCCTATGTCCCAGACCCTGACCCTGCCTCCGCGCGTTAGCGACCGCGCCTTTGCCCGTCTGGCCGAGATTGCCGAAGATACCGGCGAGGTCAAGGCCCTGCGCGTGGCCGTGAATGGCGGTGGCTGTTCGGGATTTCAATATGATATCCGCTTTGACGAAGCCGCCCCCGAGGATCTGGTGCTGGAAAAGTCCGGCCAGCAGGTGTTGATTGATCCTGTCTCGCTGCCTTTCCTGCAAAACGCCGTGATCGATTTCACCGAGGAACTGATCGGCGCGCGCTTCGTCATCAACAATCCCAATGCCTCTTCCAGTTGCGGCTGCGGTATCTCTTTTTCGATGTAAGCCATCCGCGCAGGCATCACGGATATTTTGCCCCTCCGCGATCCGGTTTTTATTGACCATCAGTCAATAAAGCCCCACATCTGCCGAAACAGTAAGGGGGTACCTGCGTGAAACCGGAAGCCATTACATCAAGCTATCGCCGTTGGGCACCAGTCTATGACATGACATTCGGGCGCATCACCCATGCCGGGCGGCGTCACGCCACCAAGGTCGTCAATGAAACCGGCGGGCGTGTGCTGGAAGTGGGTGTCGGCACTGGTCTGGCGCTGCCCTATTACAACGGCGATATTGACGTCACGGGCATCGATTTTTCCGAGGACATGCTGGAGCGCGCTCGCGCCAAGGTCGCCGAGGAAAACCTGACCCATGTCACCGAATTGCGCCAGATGGATGCGCGCGCGCTCGATTTTCCCGATGCGAGTTTCGATACGGTCGTGGCGATGCATCTGATCTCGGTGGTTCCCGACCCCGAAAAAGTCATGGCCGAGATGGCACGCGTCTGTCGTCCCGGCGGGCAGATCCTGCTCGTCAATCATTTCGCGCGTGATGAGGGCTGGCTGGCCTGGTTCGAACGCAAGTTTGCCCCCTTTGCGGACTACCTTGGCTGGCACTCGAATTTCCCCAAGGCCCGCGTGCTGGGCGTGCATGAATTGCAGCTTGTCGAGGAAAAACCGCTGACCAGCCTTGGCCTGTTCACCTTCCTGCGCATGGAAAAGGCCGCCTGATCCGGGCGGCCCCGCGCAGCCTGTTATCAGCCGCGTTCAGTCCATCCAATGCCTTGGCGCGTCCCAACTGCACCGCGCAGCTTCGCGTTCCGCCGCGTCGCGCGTCAGGCCAATATCCTTGAGCAGGTGATCATCCAACTGCGCCAAACGCGCGCGCGTGCGTTGCATGGTGAGCAGCCGGGTTGGGGCAAAACGGCGAAAACCGTGAAAAACCGACCGCATAGGCAGATGAATCGCGCGCAGCATGGGACTGTCCTTCCTTCAGGCTTTGTCATGTGAAAAGCATTTTGCATGTTCGTCCTTGATATTTACCCCCGCTAGATGCACAATGAAAACGAATGTTTTTGATCTTATGCATCAGGGTATGTGATATGAAGCGCAATCTCGACATGACCGCCCTGCGCGCCCTTCTGGCCGTGCAGGATCATGGCGGCGTCACGCGCGCCGCCAGTGTGCTGAACCTGACGCAATCGGCGGTCTCCATGCAGATCAAACGGCTGGAGGACAGCCTTGGCATTGCCCTCTTCGAGCGCCGGGGCCGCGCCATGCTGATCACGACGGCGGGCGAGCAACTCTTGTCCTATGCCCGCCGGATGCTCGCCTTGAATGATGAGGTGGTGGGTCGTCTGACCGATGCGGATCTCTCGGGCGAAATCCGGCTGGTCGTGCCTTATGATATCGTCACCCCGGTCATCCCGCCGATCCTGCAAGCCTATCAGCGGGCCTATCCGCGCATGAAGGTGCAGCTTCAGGCGACCCATACCCGCAACGCGCTTGCGCTGTTTCGCGAAGGCGGCTGCGACCTGATCCTGACCACCGAAGATATTTGCCCACCCGAGGCCGAAACGCTGTGCGAGCGCGATCTGGTCTGGACCGGCGCGCGCGGCGGCACGTGCTGGCAGGAACGCCCGCTACGACTGGCGGTCGGGCGCTATTGCGCCTTTCGTGCAGGGGTCATCCGCGCGCTCGACAACGCGGGCATCCCATGGGTCGCCGCGGTTGAAAGCGAATCCGACCGCACGCTGGAAGCCGCCGTCACCTGCGACATGGCGGTGCATACACTTCTGGCCGGGACCGAGCCTGCGAGCACGGAACAGATCAATCATGGTGGTGCATTGCCTGAACTGACCCGCCAGAAGATCAATCTCTACCTGCGTCCGAACGAGGCCGCGCCGGGGGTTCTGGCGCTGGCGCAGATGATGCGCGAGGGCTGGGCCGGACAAGTCATGCCCACTGCGCTGGTCGCTTGAGACATGGTGTAAGGAGCGTGCTCAGCACGCACCTTACGAGAGGTCACACGCTTACTTGAACGCCTTGATCTGCCCCGATTTCAACCGCAGCAGATAGCTGTTCAACTCGCGCTTGACGATCGGCATCAGGAAATAGAGCGCGATGATGTTGAAAATCGCCATCGAGAAGAGCGCTGCATCCGAGAAGTCGATCACCGCATCGAGACTGGTCACAGCCCCCACGAAGATGAAGAAGCAGAAGATCAACTTGAACACCAGCTCCTTGGCTTCGCCCTCGCCGAACATGTAGGTCCAGGCCTTCACCCCGTAATAGGACCATGTGATCATCGTCGAGAAGGCAAACAGGAACACCGCCAGCGACAGCGCATAAGGGGCCCAGCCAAAGGCCGATCCAAACGCCGCCGAGGTCAACGGCACACCCGCGCCCACACCTTCGACATTCGCAATCCGCCCGTTCTCACCAAGGATATACATCCCCGTGTTCGCGTCGATCAGCAATTGCTGGGTGATGATGATCACAAGCGCCGTCATGGTGCAGATGATCACCGTGTCGATGAACGGCTCCAGCAGCGAGACAAACCCCTCGCTGATCGGCTCCTTGGTGCGCACCGCCGAATGGGCGATGGCCGCAGACCCGATCCCGGCCTCGTTCGAGAATGCCGCACGCCGGAAACCCTGAATGATCGCGCCCACCATGCCGCCGACAATCCCGCTATCGGTGAAGGCGCCGCGAATGATCTCGCTGAAGGCCCAGCCGATCATGTCCCAGTTCAGGATCAGAATGGCCATGCCGACAATGAAATAGCCCCCGCCCATGAACGGCACGACTTTTTCCGTCACCCGTGCGATGGACTTGATCCCGCCCACGATCACCAGAAACACGATCCCCGACAGCACCAGCCCCGTGATCCAGGTCGGCACCCCCAGAACAGAACTGACCTGCGACGCGGCCTGATTGGCCTGGAACATGTTCCCGCCGCCCAGCGAGCCCAGCACGCAGAAGATCGAGAACATCACCGCCATGAACCCACCCAGCGGCAGACCGCGTTCGGCAAATCCCTTCTTGATGTAATACATCGGCCCGCCAGAGACCGTGCCATCGGGGTATTCATTGCGGTATTTCACGCCCAGCGTACATTCGGTGAATTTCGACGCCATCCCCAGAAGACCCGCAAGGATCATCCAGAACGTGGCCCCGGCCCCGCCGATGGATACCGCGACCGCGACGCCCGCGATATTGCCCAGACCCACCGTGCCCGACAGGGCGGCTGTGAGCGCCTGAAACGGGCTGACCTCGCCCGCATCCTTGGGGTCGGAATATTTGCCGCGCACGATCTGCAACGCATGACCAAAGGCCCGGAACTGGATGAAACCGAAATAAAGCGTGAAGACCACGGCCCCGATCACCAGCCAGCCCACGATCCAGGGCACACCGGTTCCGGGCAGATTGGCGAAGATCAGATTGACGAACCAACCGGTCGAGGACGCGAAAATCCCGTCAATGCGCTCGGCCAGCGAGGCCTGCGCCGGGCTTGCCAGCACAGAAGCCGCGGCCAGCGCCGTAAAAGCATATCTCATGTCAAATCTCCTGAAATCCATCACGGAACAATCGTGCACGGGACGGGCGCGGCCTGCGCCAGCGTTCCGGCCACCGACCCGAAAAGCCGCGCCTGCAGCCCTTTCTCGCCGGTGCGTCCGACGATGATCTGGGTTGCGCCATATTCCGTCGCCAGATCGCACAGCACTTCGGCCACATGGCCATAGCGCACTACGGTCTCGACACTCAGCCCCTGCCCGGCCAGTTTCTTGCGCACAGGATCCAGAATAACCGTCTCGGCGCGGCCCACTTCCTCGGTGCGCCGCTTGTGGCGCTCGGCCACTTCCTCGGCGCTGAGAAAGGAATAGGGCGACCATTCCAGCACATGCGCAAGCAACAATCGCGCCCCGGAGGCGCGCGCGCGCTCTGCCCCGAAGGTCAGCGCGCGCTCACTCGCATCGCTGCCGTCAAAGGCAATCAGATATGTTTCAGGCATCTCACCTCTCCTGTCGGTTCTTCTGGGACTCGCCCAGTCGGTCCAGAATACATCAGTCTGTTACATTCCAGCCTGATTTTTACCTTTATCCGGCTAGGATGCTCAAATTCGCTACATTTCACCGTGTTCTTGCTTCACAGCAAAATATTCGGTCACAAAACACCATAACTCAGGACGATTGCCTTCAGGGAAACGAGCCCCTCCCGCACCTGCGGCACATCTGCGCAGGCCGATGCAGGGCTTGCCCCCCTGCGCACACTGACCTAAACCGGGGGCAGTTGTGACAAGAGCCAGACCCGATGACTGACACCAGTGCCGCGCTCGAGGCCCGCGCGAAATCGAAGAACATGAGCGCGCTCAAGGGGCTCTGGCCCTTCATTCGCCCCTATCGCGGGTTGCTGGCCGTGGCCATGCTGGCCCTGATCTCGACCGCAGCCATCACACTTGCCCTGCCCCTGGCCGTCCGCCGCGTTGTTGACGGGTTCGAAGCGCGCGAGATGATGCTGCTGAACCAGTATTTCGCGGGCGCCTTCGGTCTTGCGGCCTTGCTCGCGCTCGGTACCGGCCTGCGCTACTATTTCGTCACACGTCTGGGCGAACGTCTGGTCGCCGATATCCGCAAGGCGCTTTTCGCCCGCGTGATCGACCGCTCGCCCGCATTTTACGAACGCATCATGACCGGCGAGGTGCTCTCGCGCCTGACAACCGACACAACGCTGATCCAGTCGGTCGTGGGCTCGTCGGTCTCGATCGCGCTGCGCAACGCGCTCACGCTTCTCGGTGGGCTGGTGCTGCTTGGGTTGACCTCGGCCAAGCTGATGGGCTTCGTTCTGCTGATGGTGCCTGCGATCATCGTGCCGATTGTGGTGATGGGCCGCAAGCTGCGCCGGCTGAGCCGCGAAAATCAGGACTGGATCGCGGCCTCTTCCGGCAATGCCTCAGAGGCGCTGGGCGCAGTCCAGACCGTGCAGGCCAACACGCATGAGGCCGCCAGCCGCGCGACCTTCGACAGCGTGACCGAAACCAGCTTTGATGTCGCCCGCCGCCGCATCTTCACCCGCGCGGCGCTGACGGTGATCGTGATCTTCCTTGTCTTTGCGGGCATCCTCGGCACGCTCTGGGTGGGCGCGCGCGATGTGGCCGCAGGCGCGATGACACCGGGCGAACTCGCGCAATTCGTGATCTATGCGGTGATCGTCGCAGGCTCGGTCGGGGCGCTGTCGGAAATCTGGTCGGAACTCCAGCGCGCCGCCGGGGCGACCGAAAGGCTGGTCGAATTGCTGCATGCCGTGGACTCTGTGCAAGACCCCGCCACTCCACAGCCCTTGCCCCGCCCCACGCGCGGCGCGGTCAGTTTCGAGGATGTGAATTTTCACTACCCCACCCGCCCCGGTCAGCAGGCGCTCGACAATGTGTCGCTGCATGTCTCACCGGGAGAAACCGTCGCGCTGGTCGGCCCCTCAGGCGCAGGCAAGACGACGATCCTGCAACTTCTGATGCGCTTCTACGACCCGCTCCGGGGCTGCGTGCGGATCGACGGGGTGGATCTGCGCGAGATGGCGCGCAGCGATTTCCGACAGGCCATCGCGCTGGTGCCACAGGATCCGGTGATCTTCGCGACCTCTGCAATGGAAAATATCCGCTTCAGCCGCCCCGCGGCGTCTGATGCCGAGGTGGTCGAGGCCGCCCGCGCCGCCGATGCCGATGCCTTCATCGCGAAACTGCCCGACGGCTACGCGACCGAACTCGGGGAACGCGGCGTGATGCTCTCGGGCGGGCAACGCCAGCGCATTGCCCTTGCCCGCGCGATCCTGCGCGATGCGCCGATCCTGCTGCTGGATGAAGCCACAAGCGCGCTCGACGCCGAATCCGAGGCCGCCGTGCAGCGCGCGGTTGATCATCTCTCGAAGGACCGCACAACCATCGTGATCGCGCACAGGCTTGCCACTGTGAAACAGGCTGACCGGATCGTGGTGTTTGACGAAGGCCGCATCATTGCCACTGGCACGCATGATGAGCTTGTCGCGCAAGGCGGGCTTTATGCGCGGCTCGCGCGGTTGCAATTCACGGCAGATCGCGCCGCGTGACCAAACCGAAGGTGCGTGCTTGGCACGCACCTTCGGCGTTCACCCCTGACAGACCGGATCTGCAAACACCTAGCCAGATGCAGCGCAATTGCACCCTTGCAGAGACAGCTCCCGATCCGTAAAAGTTATATTATCACATAACACGGAGTCGCCAGATGTCTCAGCCTGACCGCCGCCTGCCTGTCACGGTCCTTTCCGGCTTCCTTGGGGCGGGCAAGACCACGCTCCTGAACCATGTCCTGAACAACCGCGAAGGTCGCCGCGTGGCCGTCATCGTCAATGACATGTCAGAGGTGAATATCGACGCCGATCTGATTGCCGCCGGGGTGGATTTCAAGCGCGGCGAGGAAAAGCTCGTGGAAATGTCCAATGGCTGCATCTGCTGCACATTGCGCGATGATCTTCTGGCGGAAGTGCGACGTCTAGCCTCGGAAGGGCGGTTTGACTATCTGCTGATCGAATCCACCGGCATTTCCGAACCCCTGCCCGTTGCCGCGACCTTCGAATTCCGTGACGAAGCGGGCGACAGCCTGATGGATGTGGCCCGCCTTGATACGATGGTGACGGTCGTCGATGCGGTCAATCTGCTCAAGGATTTCTCCAGCCATGATTTTCTGGCTGACCGGGGCGAGACCTTGGGTGAAGAAGATGAGCGCACGCTGGTCAATCTGCTGACCGATCAGATCGAGTTTGCTGATGTGATCGTGCTGAACAAGGTCTCTGATGCCGGGCCTGAGCGTGTCGATGCCGCGCGCAAGATCATCAAGGCGTTGAATCCCGATGCGAAACTGATCGAAACCGATCAGTCCCATATGGCCGCCGACGAGATTTTCGACACAGGGCTTTTCGATTTTGACACGGCCCATGAACACCCGCTCTGGGCCAAGGAACTTTACGGTTTCGCCGATCATGTGCCCGAGACCGAGGAATATGGCGTCTCGAGTTTCGTCTACCGCGCCCGCCGCCCGTTTCACCCCGCCAAGGTGCATGACCTGCTCAACGGCCCCCTGCCCGGTGTGATCCGTGCCAAGGGGCATTTCTGGGTGGCCACACGCCCCAACTGGGTGGCCGAATTCTCGCTCGCAGGTGCGATCTCCAGCGTGGCCCCCTTGGGCGGTTGGTGGGCGGCCATCCCGCAAGAGCGCTGGCCCGATCACCCGGACGCGCGCGCCAAGATGCGCGAGAACTGGATAGAGCCCTGGGGCGACCGGCGGCAGGAACTGGTCTTCATCGGCGCAGGCATGGACCGCGATGCGCTGACCGCCGCGCTCGATGCCTGTCTGATCGCCGCTGACAGTTTCACCCCGGAAAACTGGTCCGATCTTGCAGATCCTTTCCCCCGCTGGGGCCAGCGTCAGGCCGCCTGACCCCGATGCGCCGCAATCTGTCAACCAGCCTCAGGCGCCGCCGCGCCAGTCCGATGGCACTGCATGACCGCCTGCCGCGCGAATTACGGCTGTGGCTGGCCCATGCCGCCCTGCCCTGGAGCGCGCAATCGGCCCTGAAACTCTGGCAACGCGCGCTGCGCGAGGCGCGCGGCGATGCACAGGCGGCACAAGCGGCGCTCAGTCGCGCCGAGGCGCGGATGATCGCGCGCGATGCTGCACAGGTCTGGGGCGCGCATCACCCCGCCGCCCTCAGCCCCGCAACCGCGCCAGAAGCGCTGCATTGATATAGCCGTCGGGCGGCAGACCATTCACCCGCTGCCAGGCCTGCACGGCCGCGACCGTGGCAGGCCCCAGCCGCCCGTCAATCCCCGCCGTGTCATATCCCAGCGCGTTCAGGCGGCGCTGCAATTCCGTCCGCTCGGACAGGTTCAGCGCCCGGTCGCCGCGTGGCCATTGCCCCCGCAACGGCCCAGCCCCGCGCAACCGGTCCGACAAATGCCCCAGCGCCAGCACATAGGCGTCAGAGATATTGTATTCCTTCAGCACATCATAATTGCCATAGGCCAGAAAGGCCGGACCCTGCGCGCCACCGGGCAGGATCAGCCGCGAGGTGCCGGGCGCGATAGCCCCGGAGGCCGCGCGCAACCCCGCCCTGCCCCATGCATCTGCCGATTGGCGTTGCCCGGTCAGGCCAAGGTCAAATCCGGCAGGCAAGACCAGTTCGACCGCCCAGGGCTGGCCCCGCACCCAGCCGCGTCGCGCAAGATAATTCGCAGCCGAGGCCAGCGCATCCGCAGGGTCATCCGACCACAGATCGCGCCGTCCGTTGCCGGTGAAATCGACCGCATAGGCCAGATAGCTTGAGGGCATGAACTGAGTATGGCCAAAGGCCCCGGCCCATGACCCGATCATCGCATCCGGCGCAATGTCGCCCGCCTGCACGATCTTCAGCGCGTCGATCAACTGACCTTCGAAAAACGCGCCGCGCCGCCCGTCCTTGGCCAGTGTCGCCAGCGTCGACAGAGTAGAGACCCGCCCCCGATCCGCCCCGTAAGAGGTCTCGATCCCCCAGATCGCCACGACGACTTCCGGCGGCACACCATAGCGCGCTTCGATCCGCGACAGCACGCCTGCGCGCGCGCGCAGCGCGGCCTGCCCTTGCGAAATGCGCGCAGGCGTCACGGCGCTGTCCATATAGTCCCAGACCCGCGCGCCGAACTCGCTTTGGCGACTGTCCAGCGCGACCGTCGCGGGCAAGTGACGGATATGCGGACGCGCGCGCG
>JAFIEM010000104.1 GCA_020832555.1 Natronohydrobacter sp.
GCACTGTCTATGACCCTTTCGTGCATCGCGGCCTCGATGCGCTGAACTATGCGTGTTATCAGGATGCGCGCTTCATCCTTGTCGGCACACCATCTGGCATCACGCTTGCCCCCGAGGGCGGTGCGCATCAGTCCATCGGCACGCCGCTGACCGGCATGGCGCAGGACGGTCTTGCCACATTCGAGCCGGCTTTTGCAGATGAACTGGCCGAGATCCTGCGCTGGTCCTTTGACTATCTGCAGCGTGACGGAGAGGGCGATCCTGACGAACGCACCTGGTTGCGCGACGAGACCGGCGGCTCGGTTTATCTGCGCCTGAGCACGCGACCGCTGGAGCAGCCCGGACGCCGCGCCAGCGACAGTTTCCGACAGGGCGCGATCGACGGTGCCTACTGGCTGCGAGAACCGGGTCCGAATTGCAGTGTGGTCATCGCCTATCAGGGCACGGTTGCCAATGAGGCCATCGCTGCTGCAGGGATAGCAGGGGAACATCGGCGCGATATTGGCGTGCTGGCCGTGACCTCCGCCGACCGGCTCGCGGCGGGCTGGAGCGCTGCGCAACGTGCCCGCGCGCGTGGAAATGCGGCTGCTCATAGCCACATCGAGCGACTGCTGATGCCGTTGCCGTCGAGCTGCAGCCTTGTGACAGTGATTGACGGTCATCCGGCAACGCTGGCATGGCTTGGCTCCGTTGCAGGGCACCGTACAATCGCGCATGGTGTCGAGCATTTCGGGCAATCCGGCACAATTCAGGATTTGTACCGGCATTTCGCAATCGAAAGAGAGTCATTGGTCGCGTCTATTTCGCGGCTGACCGAGGGGTGCCAGATCGGCTGGCCTTGATGGTAACGGGCGGAGGGGATGGGTATGAAATCTAACCTTCTCCATCTCAAGAAGCGTCGGGCGTCCTTACAAATAATTTTGATTGCAATGGCTTATGAGAGATGGTCTTGCTTGAGCCGTGCCAACTGGTGCACGCGTTCGCGCAGAACGCTGAAGATGCCGATGTCACCGTTGGAAAGCCGCCGCAAGAATAGGAAATGGCGCTCGTAGCGGAAGAAGTACCCTTCCACCCCGAACTCGGCCGGCACGGGCCTCGACACGACGCCCAGCGTCTCGATCTGCTCAATAGCGGCGAACAACCCGGCGACAATGGTCACGTAGAGGCGCAGAGAGGCCGTCTTCTGGACGCGGATCGTCATCCGATCAGGTCCGGTTCCGGGCGATCACCTCGGCGGCGGTCAGAGGCTTGTAGCTGTGCTCGGGCGCGGAGAAGACGCGGTTCAACTCGGCCTTCAAGCGGTCGAAAGCCTCGCGCTAGACGCGCTCCTTGTCGCGACGGATCTGCATGCACATCAAGCGCATCCATCACCTACGCGCGATTTGATGCTCTCGCCAGATGATGAACAAACCCGAGGTCGTGATGATCACGATTCCCGCCCAGCTTATCAAGTTGGGCCAGTCACGGAAGAACAGCCAGCCGAGCGCTGCTGCGCTGACGATTTCAAGGTAGTGGAGCGGTGCAACGGTTGCAGATGGCGCGAAGCGCAGCGCATAGGAGATGAAGATGTGCGAAACAGTTGCTGCCAGCGCCACAAAGAACAGCTGCAGCCAGACAACCGGATCGGGCCATGACAATGCCAGCAGCGGCACCTCGCGCAGCTGACCAAACCCTAGCACCGGGAGCATCAGCAGCACGGCAAGCCATGCAGTGTGAAAATTCAGCGCCACCGGCGGCAGGTCGCGCGACAGACGACGCGTGATGAGGATGTAGAAGGCAAAAGCAACTGCCGTTACCAGAGGCCAGAGGGCAACCGGGCCGAAAATCGCGAAATTCGGCTGTATGACCAGAAGCGCTCCTGCAAAGCCGATCACACTGGCGATGATCCGGCGAGGGCCAACCTGCTCGCCAAAGAGCAGGAACCCCAAGGCCAACAGTATGAAGGGTTCCACGAACACGATTGCCAACGCATCGGCTATCGGCATGGACTGAACCGCTGCGACGAAACTGTATGTCGAGGCAAGCCCCACCAACGCGCGCAGCATCAGGAGGCGGAAAACTTTGCTTGAGAACTGCCATATACTGCCTGCAAAGAGCATCAACGGTAGCATCAGCAGCACCTGAAACCCGTAGCGTGCCAATGTCACCTGCGTCACGGTAACGTGCTGCGAGGCCATCTTCGCCGCCACATCGATCAATGGCGCGGAAAGACAGAAAAGTACCATGAAGCCTACCCCAAGCGGCACGCGGTCAAGCTGGACATCTCCGAAGGCGGGTGCGGCCATGGTTGGGATCTCGTAAGGTTGATATCGACCGCGCGACCATCTGTCGAAGTCGGTTGCGATACAAGCCCAGATGCGGAAGTCGCGAGTGGAATCTCACGGTGCGCCTGAACTGATTAGTGAGCTACTCCCCAACTCATGGTGAGATTTCCGGGTAATTTAAGCTACGGTCTGCACCTGCTGATCGGTTTCGATTGTGGTGAAGTAAACCACGGCGGGCGGTTGAGCGAGCGATCGGCCTCCTTTTGCCGCCTTGTGATCGATGCGCGGATGGGGTTTCCACAACCTATCTTTGCAAGGCAAAGGGATCTGGCCTCGCAGCGATCGCCTTCATCTTAGGCTTTTCCGATCAGGCCCATTTCGCGCGCTCATTCAGCCGCAGCGCAGGCACGACCCCGAGCAGCTATCGCGCAGACTTCGGGCCGTCGCAGGTCTGAAGAACGTTCATGCGCCAGCACGCGCTCCTCACCGGCACGACCGAGGGCACGGTTGCGCTCGTCTCGCCCAGCGACGTCGAACCGCCGGGCGATGTGCAGCATCTGCTCCAGCTCCTGAGGCGTCGGCTGGTTCGAAAGTGTTGGCGGCGGCCCGGTCCAGATCTGCGCCGCTTCGCTGAGGCCACCTGTTGGACGCAGACCGGGCTGACGGCCTAGCCAGGCCGGGTTCAGCGCCGGCCAGCGGGCCACGGCATCGACCAGCGTCATCTGGAAATTGAAGGCGGGCTTGTATCCGGGGATCCAGTCCTCGCGGAGACCCTTCAGAACCGCGCTGATGTTCTGGTGCTTGAACTCGATGGAGCCCTCGGACCGATTGTTCAGCCGCGGCAGCAGCGCGCGGCGGTGCTCGGCCTTGTTGTAGGGACGCTCAGAGATGTCGTCGGCCAGCATCGCGAAGTAATCAGCGACGATCAGATCGTTTTCTTTTTCTGTCCATGCACCGTTCGTCATGGCACCAGGCTATGTGCCTCGACGCTGTTTGTCACCTACGGTTTGGCGCAGCCTTGCGGTGCTTTACGCTGGAAACCGCCGCCTTGGGGTGGTTCCTTCTCTCAACATAGAAGAAGAGTGTCCTCCATCATGCTTTTAAACAGGTTGTTTCTCAAGCGTGTTACGATTTCTTTGCTGTTGGCCACATCGACGCTTGCGGTGTCGATCAGTGTATCGTGTCCGGTGATCCTGAACTGCGTCTGAACGCCCTCGTTTCTGCCGAGTCCTTCATGGTGGGGGTAGAGAAGTGTCAGCCTCGGGGGCTTATAGAGATGAGCATAAGCCATCATTTGATAAATGTCGCTCTGTGACACGCCCTGTTTCGGATCATCGATACGCGCAGATATCCGTTTCCATTTTGTATCGATGACATGCACCACCTGACCGCCGCGCCTGATCAGGATGTCCGGCTTGGTTTGGAACATGTCGCGGTTGTTCTCAATTGATGTCAGGCAGAATAGCCGTCCCCCCTGCAGCGACACGCGGAACTCCGTTCCGGCAAGGGCTCGCACGACAAGGCGGCCAACATATTCCTCGAAAAGCGCATTCATCTCGAACAGAAGCGCCGTTCCTTGCCCTGCGCCGCTGCTCGTTGTCTGATATCGGCTGCGCAAGAACAGTTGCGCCATGCCGAACAGATCCTGCCAGGCACGGTTCGTCCGGTCGATTATGACGTCTTCCCACTTCAATGCGGGCACGGGAATGTCGGTGATGTCGCCATAGACAAAGGCCAGTTCGCGAAGGCGTTTCTGGTTGGCGGCGCTTCTACTCATTCTGAACAGATGCGCTACGGCGGCTTTCATGATGCGGTTCAGCGCGATATCTTGCGACAGGTCATCGAAACGGCAGGCCAGCCGCCCGGGGTTGGCGGCATGGCGGGTGAATTGGCGCGGCACATCCAGCGTGCCGCGCAGTGCTGGAAGATCATCCTCATGGCCCAGATAGCGACGTGGCAAGCCACGGCGAACTGCTTCGGTCAGCTTGTCACAGAATATCCGGATCAGGATTTCCAGAAGCGTTTCGCGCTGCCAGTCAAGTTCTGTCAGCTGCCCCATATCGATTTTCAGATTTAGCGCGACCGCGAGCATATGCACCAAGCGTTTGCGGATGGCAGCGTTCTGTTGCTCTGCCACTTCCGCTGGGAGGACGTCGATTTTCGGCAGAATTTCGAGACTGCACCCCTGCGCAGCGATCACGCCTACAACACCGCGCGCACGCAATTCGGTGCGCCGATCCTCCAGCACACCGCCTCCACCTTGCCCAGCGAAGGACGATGCCTTCGCCACATCAGCGAGGCGCTTTGCCAGATGCTCCGGGATTTCGCCCTGGCCGTCGCCCAGGGGCAGTCTCGCCCATTCCCGTAGTGTGTAGGCTGTCATCAGACCTCGAACTCCGAGAAATCGAACTGGTCCTTCACCCGCCAACGTAGCCTTTCACCGGAAAAATCGTCATCTGCCATGCTGTCAGGACGCTTGAGAGGCTCGGACACGATAAACCGCGCTTCACCTTTCCCGGTTTCGCCCAACACGATAGCGACCTTCGACCAGTCCTCATAGAAATACTCAGCAAGCAAGGGAATGACCTTGTAGCGCATTACATCCGCAACAGCGCTGCGGGTCGCGCACCCTGTGAAATAGGCATGTCCAATCTGATGCTCGCGATCAAAAAGGTACTCGATCCGATCATTTATCGTGGTCAGAAGCGTCTGCAGATTGATCCCGTCGATATTGGTCGAAAGCACAGTTGGATCGGGCATCAGTTCACGGAATGTAAAACGGCGGCGCAGGGCAGTGTCGAGAAGAGCGATTGAACGGTCGGCGGTATTCATCGTGCCGATGATGTGCAGGTTCGCGGGTACGCCAAAAGGCTTTTTGGAATAGGGCAGGACAAGGCGTATCTCGTTCTCCATGCCCAGCCGCTTGTCGGGTTCCAGCAGCGTGATGAGTTCACCGAAAACCTTGGAGATATTCGCACGGTTGATTTCGTCGATGATCAGGACGTATTGATTGTCAGATTGAAGCGCGGCCGTATCATTTGCCAGAGGCTCGGCCGCTCCGATTGCTGTCGTGACTTCCTTGATCCAGCGGCGACGGATCAACCAAGCTGGCCATGTACTCCAGCCTCCCTTAGGTCTGATCTCAGTCTGCTCTGAGGCCGCGTCCAATGCCTCTAGAAGTTGATTGATGGCAAACCCCGAGTGGAATTGATCAGAGAGATATCTGATAACTGCTTGAACCAGACGTCTCTGGCTGTTTTCGCGATTTATTGTTTCGGGCATATCTCCGGCCCAGAAGAGCTGACCTGTCGGCACCTCCCGTAAGTTCAGGTTTTCAAGGACAATCGCGCCTTCAGCACTTCCGTCGTCGGAATCATCAAGCGTGTCTTCAGGGTTACATGGTCCGAAATCCTCTTCTCCATCCCACCCTGCACCTTTCGAGGGATGAACAACCGGAGATCCATTCAGTCTCGCGCGCTCACTGATGCGCTTGAACACACCGTCATGGGGCTTCAGGCGAAAGCCGGTACTTGTCGCCACATCCTCTGGTCCTTCTTCCGCATCGTCGCCGGTGCTTGGCCGCAGGCCTTCGACAAATTCCTCGTAGGACATGGACTGGTGAAATGTCGCAAATTCTATCCGACCTTCGCTGACAAGGCGTCGATACTCTGCCATGAGTGCATCACGCTGGTTTTTTCCGTCAAGGTCATCAGCAACCTGCTCGCCCAGACAAAGTCGGACCGCTTCCCATGCTGTTCGATAGGTCTTGCCGGTGCCGGGTGGGCCGTAGAGGATCAGGTTGGTGGCTGTTCGCGGAGTAGCTGTTGTCTCATTTGTCATGCTATCTGCCTCTGCCTGCCCTGTAAGCCTGTATGTGAAAATGGTCGAACTGCTGGGGTTCGGCTCTGTATGGGTCGGGGGCGGTACTTGCGCCAGTTGCTGGAATTTCTCACCCCCGAGGGCCTGACAGATATTCGGGAACGCATCTTGCAGCCCCATGGCCGTAGCCAGATCGCCCGCCCGGATAGAGACCTGCGCCTTGCCCTGTTCGCGTGCCGGTTCGATGAAGTAATTCAGCGCGCACAAGCGTATGCGATCAGCGTCGCGGATCAGATGGTCGTAGCGTTCAGGGGGGGCGACCGGTGTGTCATCCTCGCTCACGATGATGAAGCCTGCGTTGTGCAGGCGCGCGGCAGCGTCTGACTTCTGGCCCCAGCCACCGTTGATCTCGGCCTTGTTAAGGATGAACCCGACAATCGGTTTGGTGGGGTAAACCTGATGTGCACGCGCGCGGCTTGAGCGCACCCAGTAATCGCGGGGGTTCCCGAAATGGTCAAACACCTCGGCCTGATCGCCAGTCCGTTGGTGCTGATCGAAGGCGTCCATAGCTGCCTCGACATATCTTCGCGCAATAGAGTTGTTGGGTTCGGTTTCATCATCAGATCGCTTTATGATGAAGCCAAGTGACGTAAGGGTCTGGCGCGACTGGCTTTCGCCATAGCCACCGAAAAAAGTCTTCGCAGTCAAATCCGGACCGTCAGGCAAGTGACGGATCGCCATGGCCACGGTTGCTTTTGCAGGGTAACGTTTTTCGTCGCCCTCCCGAAGCACCCATATTCTGGGTGGAGAAAAACCACCTTTGGCCAGAAAAGCCGGAAGCCCAAGGTCATCGCACTCTCGCATAGCAGCTTCGATTTCACGAGATGTGAGTCTTTCGAGCAGGCTTTGGTGATTTGCCTTGGTCTCAGGCGGCAATCGATAATCATTTGGCATGCGAGGCCTCAATTTCTCTTTCTGGATCTTTTAATGCACAGAGTGTGTTCACCAGTCGCATCTGCTCGACAGTTTCGCATTTCGCCTCGCGTAGACGCGGGGCACCGAAGACGAGCGCCAGCCCCTTGGCGCGCGACACGGCTACGTTGATGCGGTTGAGCGAGAACAGGAATTCCATGCCGCGCGGGCTTTCCTCGGCCGAAGAGGCCGTCATCGAGACGATGCAGACCGGGGCTTCCTGCCCCTGAAACTTGTCAACTGTGCCCACGCGGATCTCGTCAGGCAGGGCTGCGCGCAGGGCGTTGACCTGCAGGTTGTAGGGCGCGACGATGATGATATCGTCCCGGCGAAACCGTCGCGTCTGGCCGTCCTTGTCGGTCCAGCTTCCTGTCAGCAGATCATCGCAAGCGCGCCTGATCGCCTCGACCTCCTCCGGGGCCATCTGGGCGTTGCCCTCATGCGCGACAGGAACCCAGAACGTCCCGGCCTCGGGGAAGGATGTGCCCGTGACCCGCTGCCTGGCTGTATCGGCATGGCTTGTGAGCCGCCCCTCATAGACCTGTTCCGAGATGAAGCGGTTCACGTCCGGGTGCATCCGCCGCGTGACGCCCAGAAAGATGCCACGGTCCGGCGGGATGGTCGCATGATCGCCCAGCATCCATTCAAGGCAGGACAGGTTCGCAGGCGCAGGATGCGCGCCCTGAATGACCTGCGGCAATTGCTGCGGATCGCCCACCAGCACGATATTGCGCGCGGCCCGGCCCATGGCGACCATGTTCGCCAGCCCGACCTGACCGGCCTCATCCACGAACAGCCAGTCATAGGCTTGCACGTTCTCGTCGCGCGCGAAGAAGAAGGCAGTGCCACCCACGACATGCTTGGTTGCAGCGGCAGTGGCATTATCGTTGGTTCGAGTCACGGCGCAGTCATCAGGATAGCCGTCCTGATCGCCTGAAACCTTGTGAACCAGTTCAAGGTCAATCGGAAGGTCATGGTCTTCCAACGCCATAAGGCAGCCCATCAGAACATTGCGGATCGCCTCGTGGCTGTTTGACGCCACGCCCACCCGATACCCCTTGCGCACCAGCGCAAGGATGGCCCGCGCAGTGACATAGGTCTTGCCGGTGCCGGGCGGTCCTTGCACAGGCAGGACAGTTTCATCCATGCGCAGGACGGCATCGATCATGCCCGCAACAATGTCATCACCCTGCAGGATGTCCTGTTGCGGCCCGGTCAGGCGCGGCGCGGCGCGGGACAGAAGGTCATCTACCGCGCGGAATGCTGGCCCGTCGCATTGGTCGCGGATCACATCCGCGATGGCCGCGCGCAGCACCTTTGTGTCAAGGGGCTTGCCCGGATGTAGGTTCAGGCGCGGTTGCAGGATATCGGCGCGCGCATTGCCGACCTTTAGCGTCACCTCGCCCGCATCCATGTCCAGATCTTCAACCGTGATCGTGTCGAACCCTTCGGGCGTTGGCACGCTTGCGGAGCTGCCACTGCGCAGTTTTGTCTGCTGGGGCGGAAAGCGGTAGCGCTGCGCGGTGGAGCGTTTGATGGGAAACGGCTTGTCCTTCGAAACCAACCCGCCCAAAGTGTCCAGATCGTCGATCAGGTCCTCATCCTCCTTGCCCAGACTGTCGAAAATCGCCCACCAGGCGGGCTTGGCCTCGCGCGTGTGGAATTGTGCGAGGTTGAACAGCATGTCTTGCCGCGCCGCAGGCATGCCGGAGCCCGCAAGTGCCTGCCGCAGGGCCGTGGTCGCCTCATCCTCCGCGACCTCCTGTTCGCGCGCATCCTGCTCGAATACCGGCCAAGGCCCATCGGGGCGGATACCCACCAGCCAGTCGCGCAGTTTTTCGGTCGAGATGCAGTCGATCCGGTTGTAATCCTCGATATCATTCAGAATGCGCTGCTCGCGGGTCTCGCGCCATTCCTCATAGGCCACGACCGACCCGCCGCCGCTTTTCACATCGCCGTCGCGGGTGATATTGTAAAATGCCTCCATCGACTTGATCGAATAGTTCCGCTCTGACGCGATGACCCCACCGCGCACCACCGCATAAAGGTCCACAAAACGCCGTTCGCGAAGCAGCCGGTCAAGGAAGGCCTCGCCGATCCCGTATTTCGTGGTCAGGCGGCGTAGGGCTGTGATCTCGTAGGGGGCGTAGTGATAGATGCGCGCCTTGGGGAAGGCGTCGAGCCTGTCGCTGAAGAACGCCAGCAGGGCGGCCAGCGATTGCGCTTCCTCGGCATGGTCATGCGCCCAGAAGGCACGGAACTTGTCGTCGAACCAGACCCCATGCAGGTACTCCAGACCACCCTCATAATGCGGATCGCCCTCGATATCGTAGAACAGATCGCCCGGCTGTGGCTGCGGCAGCAGGTCGAATCCCTTGCCGGGGAGCGCCGGGCGCAACTCATATGACGGCGGGCCGGACTTGCGGGCGTGCTGCAGCCGCGCCTGCGCGCACAGTTTATCCAGAGTAGGTGCGGCCATGCCCCGGATGGGTGCATCATAGACGGCAAGCGCTTCCATCGTGGTGATCCCGGCCACCTCCAGCTTCTTGACCTGCCCGCGCGCGATGCCCGCAATGTTGAACAGGCTGTCCTGACTGTCCCAGACACTCTCGCAATGATCGGCCCAGCGGCACAGTGCGCAATCGGCGCAAGGCACGGGGCGCGTGGCGGGCGGGTCGGCGACAAAGGCTTCCAGCCGCGCGCGCGCCATGCGGGCATAGGCGGCATAATCGGCCAGTCGCAGCGTGGCGCGGGTGCCGTCGCCTAATTCTACATGGGCGAATTCCGGTGCCACACCCTGCACTTCGGTCAACAAATCGGAATACAGCACCAGTTGCAGCACATGCTTGGGGTGGGGTCGGCGTTTCAGCTTGGTGTCGGCCACCTCATAACTGAACGGGCCTAGCGCCGAAGGGCGTTCTACCCGTTCCAGAAAATCCGCCCACCCACCCCAGTTACCCGACTGGAACGCACCCTGAAACACAACCTGTGCCCCTTGCGCTAGTGTCTCGCGCGTCAATGCCGCATCCGCTGCAAGATCGCTGCGGGCGATCTCAACGACAGACCGGCCAGAGGTTTTCAGCCGGTCCAGATGCGCGATTTCATGTGCATCGCCCTGTTTTTGCAACAACGCGGCATCTTCGCTATCGGCCCGTGGCTCTGGCCCCACACCACGCAGGCGCATCAGGTCCAGCGTGGTTGCATGAGCACAGCCCATGAACCGCATCAAATCGGTCGCCGAAAAAAGAATATGGCCATTCAGGTTACGCATGGAGGCCTTTTCGAACAACAGCGCAACCCAGAGAGGAAACGCTTTGCAATATCATCAAGTTGCTCAGTAAT
>JAFIEM010000010.1 GCA_020832555.1 Natronohydrobacter sp.
CCTGCACCCTTGCGGCCAGATAGCCCGCGTTGAAACTGTCGCCCGCCGCCGTGGTGTCGACCGGCGTTTCGGGCTGCAGGTTGTCGATCCGGCCCGATCCATCCGCCCCGCCGAACAGCATTGGCCCGCCACCGTTCTTGACCACGACATGACGTGCGCCGCAGGCCAGATAGCGCGCGCAGGTCGCCTGCAGATCGCGGTCGCCGAAATGGGTGGCTTCGTCGTCGAAACTGGGCAGGATCAGATCGGACTGGCCTGCCATCTCCTCGATCGCGGCGCACATCGTCGTGGTGTCAGGCCAGAGGCGCGGGCGCAGATTGGGGTCAAAGACAACCTGCGCACCCCGGCTGCGGGCCTGCGCCAACTGGGCGAGCAGACGCGCGCGCGCCGGGGCCGGCAGGATCGCCAGAGTGATGCCCGACAGATACAGCACCTGCGCCCCGGCGAAAGCCTGTGCCAGACGGGTGTCATCATCTGCCAGCCCGCGCGCGGCGGAACTGTCGCGCCAATAGCTGAAACTGCGCTCGCCATCTTGCAGGGATATGGCATAAAGCCCGATCTCGCGCGCTGTGTCACGGCTGACATGGGTCGTCTCGATCCCCGAATCCCTCAGGAAATCCACCATCCGCTGCGAAAACGCCCCCGTGCCCACACGCGACAGGTAGCCGACGCGCCATGGTTCTGGCAGAAGGCCGCGCAGATACCAGGCGGTGTTGAGCGTATCGCCCGCGATGCCCAGCCGCCAGGTGTCAGACGTGTCGCTCTGCGACAACTCGACCATGGCTTCGCCGATGGACAGGATCAGACCCGGTGTCATGGTGCTATTCTCCTATTGCAACAGTGACCTGCTGGCCAGCCGCGCCAAATGTGCATGGACAGAGCCCATGGGCAACCCGTTTCGCACAGGGCTGCCGAGAAAACCGGCGCGCCGGTGGCATGGTCTGGCAGGCTGCGCTTTCATCTTGTCGGACAGGGGATTTGAGGACAATATCGCGGCATGAACACCGAACCTTTCCCTTCGTGGCCCGATGTCGCCCCTGACCTGATCGCTGTTGCTGCTGGCCGCGCAGCGGCGGATAGCGTGATCACAGGTGGACGGGTCGTCAATGTGCACACGCGCGAAATTCTGGACGGCTGGCAGGTCGCCATTGCCAAAGGGCGCTTCGCTTATGTTGGCCCTGATGCCAGTCATTGCATCGGACCTGAAACACAGGTGATCGACGCGGGCGAGCGCTATCTGATCCCCGGATTGTGCGACGGCCATATGCATATCGAATCTGGCCAGTTGACCCCCGCCGAGTTCGCCGCTGCCGTGATCCCGCATGGCACCACCACCATGTTCGTCGATCCGCATGAGATTGCGAATGTCCTTGGACTGCGCGGTGTGCGGCTGATGCATGACGAGGCGCTGATGCAGCCTGTCAGCATCTATGTGCAGATGCCGTCCTGCGCGCCCTCTGCGCCGGGACTGGAAACCACGGGTTTCGAGATCACGCCCGAAGATGTGGCCGAGGCGATGTCATGGCCCGGTATCATCGGTCTGGGCGAGATGATGAATTTTCCGGGCGTGATCCATGCTGACCCCAAGATGCTGGCCGAGATCGCCGCGACCCAACGTGCAGGCAAGACGGTGGGCGGGCATTATGCTGCACCCGATCTTGGTCCCCCCTTTCATGCCTATGTCGCGGGTGGTCCGGCAGATGATCATGAAGGCACGCGCGAGGAAGATGCTCTCGCCCGGATGCGGCAGGGCATGCGCGCGATGCTACGGCTGGGAAGTGCGTGGTATGATGTGAAAACCCAGATCACCGCTGTCACTGAACGCGGGTTGGATTCGCGCAATATGATCCTGTGCACGGATGATTGCCATTCCGGCACGCTGGTCAATGACGGGCATATGAACCGTGTTGTGCGCCATGCCATCGACTGTGGCGCAGACCCGCTGGTGGCGTTGCAGATGGCCACGATCAATACCGCGAGTCATTTCGGGCTGGAACGGGAATTGGGCAGCATCGCGCCGGGGCGACGGGCGGATCTGATCGTGACCTCGGACCTGCGGACCCTGCCGGTTGAGCAGGTGTTCGCGCGTGGCGTATTGGTGGCGGAAGCCGGGCGTTTGCTGGTCGACTGTCCGCATCTCGACTGGCCCGAGGATGTGCGCCAGACCGTGCATCTGGGCAAGACCCTCGGTGCACAGGACTTCATCATTTCAGCGCCTGACGGAGCGAATGAGGTCGAGGCCCGTGTGATCGGCGTGGTCGAAAACCAGGCCCCAACGCGCGCCCTGACCTTGACCATGCCGGTGATGAATGGCGAGGTCGTTGCTGACACGGCGCGGGACATTGTGCAGATTGCGCTGGTCGAGCGCCATCGCGGAACCGGTGGTGTCGTGAATGCGCTGGTTGCGGGCTTTGGCTATCAGGGTCGGATGGCGCTTGCCTCGACCGTGGCGCATGACAGCCATCACATGATCGTCGTGGGCACCTGCCGCGAACAGATGGCACTGGCCGCGAACCGGCTGGGGGAGCTGGGCGGCGGTGTCACGCTCTGGCGCGATGGCGAGGAGCTTGCCCATGTGGCCCTGCCCATCGCAGGGCTGATGTCAGACAGTCCGGCGGCCGAAGTTGCAGCCAAAGCCGAAGCATTGGGTCAGGCGATGCAGGCTTGTGGTTGTTCGCTGAACAATGCCTTCATGCAGCATTCCCTGCTGGCCCTGGTTGTGATCCCCGAATTGCGGATTTCCGATCTGGGGCTGGTTGATGTGACCCGGTTCGAACGCGTGGAGCTTTTCCTCTGACGGGGCACGGGTCAGCAGAATTGACCCGTGCCGTCGCACCTTGATCAATGATTGTCCCGCGGTAGATCGTGCCGGATGCGTTGATAGGCCGTCGCCAGTTCCAGACAGCCGCCTTCGGCAAGCTGTCCGACATGGCTGCGATAAATCTCCTGCCAGGGTGTCTGGTGGTGCAAATCCGGTGGCGTCCAGGCCTCGCGCCGCGCCTGCCATTCGTCCGCCGGCACCAGCGCATCCATGCGGCTTTCGTTCAGGTCCAGCCGCACCCGGTCGCCGGTTTGCAGCAGCGCCAGACCACCGCCGACCACGGCCTCGGGCGAGGCATTCAGGATCGACGGGCTTTCCGACGTTCCCGATTGCCGCCCATCGCCCACAGTCGGCAGATGGCTCACACCCGCCCGGATCAGCGCGTCAGGCGGCTGCATGTTCACCACTTCGGCCGATCCCGGATAGCCCACACAGCCCACATTGCGGATGAACAGGATCGTCTGATCGTCAATCCCCAGGCTCTCGTCATTGATCCGGTCGTGATAATCCTCTGGCCCCTCAAACACGACCGCGCGGGCCTCGAAAATACCCTCCTGCCCCGGCGTTGACAGGAAACGCTGCCGGAAATCATCCGAGATCACACTGGTTTTCATCAGCGCCGAGTCGAACAGGTTGCCCGAGAGCACCAGAAACCCCGCCTTCTCGCGCATCGGCTCTGCCACCGTGCGGATCACGTCCCTGTCCCGGCTTTCCCACCCGGCCAGATTAGACCCCATCGTGGCCCCGCTCGCGGTCATCGCGTCGCCATGCAGCATGCCCGCTTTCATCAACTCGCCCATCACCGCAGGCACACCGCCCGCGCGGAAGAAGCTTTCGCCCAGGTAAGCGCCCGCAGGCTGCATGTTCACCAGAAGCGGCACTTCAAAGCCGTGGGTCTGCCAATCCGTCACATGCAGATCAACGCCTGCATGGCGCGCAATCGCCTGCAGATGCGGCGGCGCATTGGTGGACCCGCCAATCGCGGAATTGACCTTGATCGCATTCTCGAACGCCTTGCGCGTCAGAATATCCGAAGGCTTCAGATCCTCATGCACCATCGCGACGATCCGACGCCCCGTTTCATAGGCCATTGCCATGCGTTCGCGAAACGGTGCGGGAATTGCCGAACTGCCGGGCAGGGTCATCCCCAACGCTTCGGCCATGGCGTTCATCGTGCTTGCCGTGCCCATCGTGTTGCAATGGCCCAGCGAAGGGGCCGAGGAGCAAACCCGCTCCATGAATTCCTCATAGTCGATCTTGCCCTCGCCCAGCAGGCGACGGCTCTCCCAGACAATCGTGCCCGACCCGGTGCGCTGGCCTTTCCACCAACCGTCCAGCATCGGCCCGCCATTCAGCGCAATTGCTGGCAGATCGACGGTCGCAGCACCCATCAGCATCGCAGGTGTGGTCTTGTCGCAGCCCGTGGTCAGCACCACCCCGTCAATCGGATAGCCATGCAACACCTCGACCAGCGACAGATAGGCCAGATTGCGGTCCAGCGCCGCAGTCGGCCGCTTGCCGGTTTCCTGAATCGGATGCACCGGAAATTCCATCGGAATCCCGCCCCCGTCGCGGATGCCGGCCTTGATGCGGTCCATCAGGAACACATGGATCTTGTTGCAGGGCGCGAGATCACTGCCCGTCTGCGCGATCCCGATCACAGGCCGCTCGCCCTGCAGCTCGCCGCGCGTGTATTCCTGGTTCAGATAACGCTCGATATAAAGCGCGGTCATTCCGGGATTGTTGGGATTGTCGAACCATTCCTGAGACCGGAACTTGCGGCGCGCGCGTGTGTCGCTCATGGGGTTTCCTTGCTGTTGGTCGTGGAGTGTTGGGGCAGGGTCTGTCCATCCTGCCGCGCGGAACTCTGGCGGGGGATGATCTCGAAGCCGATATCGACGGCGCGCGGGACATCCGGCACATCTTCCAGCGTTGCGCGGATCATCTCGACGGCCATTTGCCCGGTGCGGTAGCGCAATGTGCGCACAGAAGTAATTGTCGGCACCGAACAGGATACCACATCCAGATCATTGAACCCCACGATCCCCATCTGATGCGGAACGGAAATCCCGCGCCGCTGGCACTCGAACAGCGCGCCCAGTGCCACATCGTCATTGGCGCAGAATACCGCATCGGCATCGGGGCATTGGGCCAGCAAATCCGACAGCAGCCGCCCCCCCGTCGTAAAGGACGACGGCTGCGGCGTCGTCATCACCAGTCGCGCGTCATCCGCCAGCCCGGCGCGCGCAAGCGCATCGCGGTAGCCTGCCAGCCTGCGTTGCGCGCGCGGGTCCATCCGCGCACCCAGAAACCCGATCCGCTGGTAGCCCTGCGCCAGCAGATGTTCGACCGCTGCCTGCCCTGCCGCGCGCTGGTCGCAGCCAACGATCATGTCAATCGGGTCCGGCCCCGTCTCCATCACCTGCACGACCGGACAGTTCATTGCGCGCAAGAGCGCGCGTGCCGCCTCTGACTGGTCGATCCCGGCCACGATCATTCCGGCCGGGCGCTGGGTTGCAAAGATCCGCAGCAATTCCTCTTCACGGCTTGCCAGATAGCGCGTATTGACGAATTGCGGGCTGTAGGGACTGCCTTCCAGCCCGTCCATGACACCGCGCAAAAGATCCGCGAAAATCTGGTTGGTCAGCGACGGGATCACCACACCGATAATTCTGGAGCGCGCCGAAGCCAGCGCCTGCGCCGCCGGATTGGGCACATATCCCAAGGCCGTAACAGCCGCTTCGACCCGCGCGCGGGTTTTCGGCGTGACCTTTTCGGACTGCCGCAAAGCCCGCGATGCAGTTATGACGCTTACATTCGCCTTCGCCGCCACGTCCGAAAGTTTAACAGCCTTGTTTTGTTTTGCTTTATTTGACACAGACTCAATTTCTTCAGGCCGCAAGACATGTCATATCTAAAAATGACATACGCTAACATTTTGATGAAAGCAATCTGATACCTGCCGGCAATCTGCGTCGTGTTTGGGTCAGTGCGCCGCGAGATCGAGTTCCAGCAGGATCTTCGCCGCTCCGACCTTTCCGGCATCCAGATCAGCGAAAGCTGCAACGCCATCCGCAAGGGGGCGTGTCTGAACCCATTTCAGCGGCCCCAGAACCCCCGCCGCCAGCGCTGCCAATGCTGCGGCAAAATCCTCGGGTGTATAGCAATAGCTGCCCGACACCGTGATCTCCTGAAGTGTGATGCGGCGGATGTCATACCCCTCCTGACCCGGCAAGAGACCGACATGCACGATTACGCCGCCTGGACGCACCAGGCGGGATGCGGCTTGCCGTGTCGCCACGGCCCCAACAGCGTCTATGATCAGATCATAAGCGCTTTCACCCGGATCATGCGCCAAGGGATCGAAGGGCGTGATCCCGTCCTCGTCCAACAGCAAACCACGCCGCGCGGGGTGCGGTTCGGCCAGATCCACGGTTGCGGCCCCCATATGCCTTGCAATGAGCGCCGCCGCGACACCAATCGCGCCCGCGCCCTGTACCAAAACGCGCGGGCGGTTCTGCCCCAGCTTTTCCAGCCCGATCCGCACCGCATGCCAGGATACAGCCACAGGTTCTGCAAGTGCGGCTGTGCGCATCTCCATCCCCTCGGGCAATGGCAGCAGATTGCGTTCGGGGATGGTGACATATTCCGCAAAAGCCCCCGGTCGCGGCGGCATCGAGATGATCGCCCGCGTGGGTGACAGATGCGGGCGGCCTGCCTTGGCCACGGGGCAGTCAGGGTCCACGACCAGCGGATTGATCGCGACCCGCTTGCCAGCCTCGGGCCCAGAAGCAATCACCCCTGCCGCTTCATGTCCCAACACAAGCGGCGCAGGGCGGCGCGCATCATGGCCATGATAGGCGTGCATGTCCGACCCGCAAATGCCCACGGCATGCACGCGCACCAGAACCTCGCCCTCAGAGGGCACCGGAACGGGAACTTCGGTCACGATCATCTGGTTGGCACCGGTATACACAAGAGCCTGCATCATTTTGCCGTGAAACCCCCATCCACAAACAAGGTCTGCCCCGTCACATAGCCAGAGGCATCCGAACACAGAAATACGGTTGCGCCATAGAGATCTTCCAGCACCCCGTTTCGTCCGATGGCCGTGCGCGCCGCATTGGCTGAGGCCAGCTCGGGGTCATTGAATACAGGTGCTGTCAGCGGTGTCGGAAAGAAGCCCGGTGCGATCGCATTGCAGGTTATGCCCTGGCCGGAAAATTCCTGCGCGATTGCCCGCGTCAGTTGCACGATGCCCCCTTTGCCTGCCCCGTAGGGCGCGGAATTAGCGAAAGCGCGTTGCGATTGAAGCGAGGCCAGATTGAGCACCCGACCCCAGCCCCGTGCAGCCATGCCGGGGGCCAGATGTTGCACCAGTAAGAACGGCGCGCGCAGGTGCAGCGCCATGTGCAGGTCAAACGCTTCGGGCGAGACTTGCAGATAAGGCTCGCGCAGATTGACGCCGGCTGCGTTGACGAGAATATCCACGCCGTCTGTGGCTCTCGCCAGCGCTTGCAATGCCGTCGCGTCCGACAGATCAGCCGGATGACCTGTTGCATTTATTCCGTCGCCTGCGAGATCTGCACAGGCAACCTCCAGCTTCGCGCTGTCGCGCGCGGCCAGATGCACTGTAGCGCCCTGTGATCCCAGCGCGCGCGCCATCGCCAGCCCGATCCCGGAATTACCTCCGGTCACAAGCGCGCTGCGCCCTGTCAGGTCGAACAAGCTGTCAAGCCGAGGCATGGCGGCGTTCCTTCACAGTTGCGGCCTCGATCAGAACATCGGCGATTGCGTCGCAGGCTTCGACGCTCAGGCCAAGTGGCAGGCGAATGTCACATAATGTCACCTGAATCGCGCAGGCGCGGGGCGCATCTATCGCTTCCACACCCGGCCATTGCGCAGGGTTGGAACTGTAGCCCTCGGGGATTTCGGCCCCGAACCATTTGACCCAGACGCCGCGCGCGCGGCAGGCGTCCACATAGGCGCGCATCTCGGTCAGCGACCGATCCGGCAGGCGGAATTGCAGCGAGCTTTGCGCATAGGACTCTGCCTCTGGTCGGTGTGGGAGCGCAAAACCCGGAACGGATGCCAGCCGTGCGGCGATGCGGTCATGGCTGGCATTCCAGTCAGCTACCCGCTCAGGCAGAAGCGACAATTGCGGTAATGCAAGCGCCGCCACCAACGGCCCCATCCGCATGGAATAATTTCCGCAGCGCCGGTGCCAGCGCGCCATCGCTTCTGCCGGGGGCGGGGTTCCGCTTTGTGCGTAGAGCATGTAGCTGCCCGAATGCAGGATTGCCTGCGCCGCCACATCCGCATCATCCGTGATCAGCATTCCGCCTTCACCTGCATTCACATGCTTGCCGGACTGAAAACTGAAACAGGCCGACTGGCCAAAAGTGCCCGCCTGCCGCCCGTTCCACGCCGCGCCAAGCGTATGCGCGCAATCCTCGATCAGCGTGATCCCTTCCGCGTTGCAGAGCGCGGTCAGTGCCTCCATATCGCATAAATGGCCGCGCATATGCGACAGCATCAACACGCGCGCCCCTGAAACCCGCGCTTTCTGGCGCAGGTCGTCGAGATCAATCACCAGATCCTCGGTGATTTCGACCAGCACCGGTGTTGCCCCGGCATGGTCCAGCGCTCCGGGAACAGGCCCCAGCGTAAAGGCGTTCAGAAGCACCGGGTCGCCGGGCCGTACACCCGCTGCCTTCAACGCCAGAAAAAGTGCCGATCCACAGGAATTGACGGCAGCGGCATAGCGTCGTCCCATAAGGCGCGAAAACGCGCGCTCCAGTTCCGCGACCAGCCCGCCAGAGCCGCCCGCTTCGGCATATCGGTGCAGTCGCCCCGTTTCCATCAATGCGATGGCGTTCGCAATCGCGCTGTCGGGGATTTCAGGAGGGCAACCCAGATCGGGCATGTCGGGCATGGTTCAGACCGACTCTACCGGCGCACCGAGGTCGAAATTGTGACCGGGGTAGTATTTTGCGACGCGGATATCCGCGGTGCGGGCATGGGCTTCCATTCCTTCCAGTCGCGAAATCCGTGCTGTGCGGATCGCCAGTTCCTTGCTGGCCGCGTGATCGGCCTGTTGCCATGTGAGGGGCTTGAGGAACTTGTGCACCGAAAGTCCCGCCGAATAGCGCGCCGCATACTTCGTCGGCAGAATATGGTTCGGGCCAGAGCATTTGTCGCCATAAGCCACGGTCGTTTCCTCACCCACGAAGAGCGATCCGTAATTCGTCAGATTGGCCATCCACCAGTCCAGATCCGCGCAATGCACTTCCAGATGCTCGGAGGCATACTCATCCGACACCTGCACCATCTCCTCGCGCGCATCACACAGCACCACTTCGCCATAATCTCGCCAGGCGGCATCGGCGGCCTCGCGTGCGGGTTCTGGCAGGGTCGCGATCAGCTCTGGCACCCGTGCCATCACCTTGTCGGCGAGCGCGCGGTCGTCTGTGAACAGCCATGCAGGCGATTCATGTCCATGTTCGGCCTGCCCTACCAGATCGACGGCGACAATCTCGGGGTCGGCAGTCTTGTCCGCCAGAATTCCGATCTCGGATGGACCCGCGAAGACGTCGATCCCCACCTTGCCGAACAGCATCCGCTTGGCTTCAGCGACAAATTTGTTGCCCGGCCCCACAATCACATCCGCAGGCTTACCGGTGAATAGCCCGTAAGCCATGGTCGCAATCGCCTGCACACCACCCAACGTCATGACGATATCAGCGCCTGCCTCGCGCATCGCATAGAGCACATAGGGATGCATCGCCCCGCCCCGGAACGGAGTCGAGCAGGCGATGACCGTCTTGACGCCCGCCGCCTTGGCCGTCGCCACCGACATGATGGCCGAGGCAATATGCGCATAGCGCCCCGTCGGCACGTAGCAGCCCGCCACGTTGCATGGCATCCATTTCTGACCTGCGATCAGCCCCGAGGGCATGGTCATCTGGAAGTCGCGCACCGAGTCCCGCTGTGCTTCTGCAAAGGCACGGACCTGCGTCACCGCGAAGGCGATATCCTCTTTCACCTGCTCAGGCACTTCGGCGGCGCGCGTATCCATTTCTTCGCGGCTGACAAGAATATCACCGTCCCATTTGTCGAGTTTCAGCGCATAGGCGCGCACGGCGTCCTCACCCTCTGCCATGATGCGCGTCAGCATTTCCGACACCACCGCTTGCGCATGGCTCGATTCGGTTTCCGGGGTTTTGGATGCTTTCTTGAGATAGGTGATAGCCATCAGTCTTTATCCTGCGTCTGGGGCAGCCATCCTTGCGAGGGGGCTGCGGAGAATCGCATGGCGCGGCGCCAAGTCTTAATGTAAACGCTTTCATATTTTCATGCGATAAGTCAAGGATCAATATATACCTTTGTAAAATGGATAATTTAGCTTACTTCTCGAATGAGAATTTTCATGGTATCTGAAAACATGCTCAACCCGCGCAAACCGACCCTGATAGATATTGCACGCGAATCCGGCGCATCCTTGGCGACGGTTTCGCGTGCTCTCGCGCAGCCCGAACTGGTCAAGGCGGACACGCTGGAACGCATTCGCACTGTCGCCAACCGGCTAGGCTATGTGCCCAATCGCAAGGCGCGCGCATTGGTGTCGGGCCGCTCGCATACGATCGGTGTCGTGGTGCCGACATTGAATTCGCCGATCTTCTCGGCCTGCCTGCAGGACATGCAGCGCAGCTTTGCCGAACAGGGCTATCAGTTGCTGATCGCCTCGCATGAATATGACATGACGAACGAAACAGCGGCCCTGACGCAGCTTCTTTCACATGGTGTGGATGGGTTGATCTTGGTTGGGGCCGCGCGACCGCCTGCGACATGGGCATTGATCGAGGGGGCCAGGATCCCGCTTGTTCAGATGTGGGAAGGACAGGCGCATCTGGACTGCGTGCGCGTGGACAATCACCGCGCGGGATATCTTGTCGCGCAGCATCTTCTGGAGCTTGGTCATCGCGATATTGGCGTGATCTGCGGGTATCAGAAGAACAATGACCGCCAGAGCATGAGACTGGAGGGGGTGCGTGCCGCGTTTGAGCAGGCAGGCTTGTCGCTTGCGCGCGGCCAGATCAGCGAGCAACCTGTTTCCATCGGCGCGGGGCGAACCGGGTGCGCAACGCTGCTGCAACTGGTGCCACCTCTGACGGCCATTATCGGAACAGCCGATTTGCTTGCCATCGGCGCGATGGTTGAAGCACAGGGCCGCGGCATTGCGATCCCCGCAGATCTGTCGATCGCCGGCATCGACAATGTTGACTTTGCCGCGCATCTGGCACCATCGCTGACCACTGTCGATATTCCGGCAGAGGCGATTGGCAGGGAAACGGCCGCCCTGATGCTGCGCAGGCTCTCGCAAGCCGATAATGGGACAGTCGAGGCGCTGGAATTGCCCATCAGCCTTGTCACGCGCCATTCGACCGCGCGGCGTGCACCAAAGTCCGGCACTGTCGAATAGTGCCGGCGTCGCGGTGAGAGATCACGCCCGAAGTTCCCTGAGATCAGCACAGTCTGCATTCCGTATGGAACCCTCTGGACGTTTGCACGTTGAACAGACAACGCAAACTGAAAAGGAGTTTCAGAATGAACTGGGATGAACTTAAAGGCAAATGGACCCAGATGACCGGCTCGATGAAGGCCAAATGGGGCAAGCTGACCGATGATGACCTGAAGGAAGCCGAAGGCAATCGCGACATCCTGATCGGCAAGATTCAGGAGAAGTATGGCGTCGCCAAGGAAGAGGCCGAGAAGCAGGTCAATGACTGGATGGAAAAGGCCTGATCCAGCCCCACGTTTCACACTCAGTTGCGGCACCGTCACGGTGCCGCTTTTTCCGGAGGTACCATGGCACGTCAACCATTGAAGAAAGTCACCGATAACGACACGTCCGATGTTGAAGACGCAGCTAGCTCTAGCCTGTCCGACATGTTGGAGCATCTTGAAAAGCTGCGCTCGGAACTGTCGGATCTGTCCGGACGGGTTGCAGAGCTTGGAGAAGAAAACCTGCGCGCGGGCAAGGAAACCCTGCGCAAGGAAGGCGACCGCGCCATGCGAAACGCAAGTCGCGTCATGAACAATGTGGCAGACCAGTCCGAAGACGTGATTGCGCAGGCTGACCGGTTCTCGCGCGAACGTCCGGCCCTTGCTATGGGTCTGGCGGCGCCGGCAGGGTTCTTGCGCGCGCTGACCGGCGGGCGGCGCTGATGCAGCGGTATGTAACACACATCCCGCGTCGCGCGCAATGGAGCGCGCGACGCACTGGACGTTTTTTCCTCGGTATCACGCTGCTGACCGTCAGTCTGGGTTTTCTGACTGCGGCGGTCTGGGCATTTCTGGCAGCGGAGTTTTCACCGATTCTTGCCTCGCTGGCGTGCAGCGGGATTTTCCTTGTTGCGGCGGTGGGGTTTTTCCTGTTGGCAGGCGCGGAGAAGCGGCCTGACATTCCGCCTTTTGAGGACGCCCTGAAGGCCGAGTTTCAAGGCCGACATACCCCGGCACCGGGCGAGAGACCGCCCTTGCTGGATGCGTTTCTGGCAGGTTTCGAGGCTTATAACCGATTGCAAAAGAAACGTGATTGAATTCAAATTTCAGGTGAAGCATGGCGAAGGCTGACTCCACTTTTCTCTTTCGCTTGCGGCAACTTGCATCGCAGATCTGGATCACGGTTTCGGCGTTCTCTCTGCTGTCTGTGCTGACAGCGCTTTGCGCGATTGCGCTGGGTCCACTCATCCCGGAAGACCTGGCGTTCCAGCTTGGGGCGGATGCGGTCGAAACCGTGCTGAAGATCGTCGCGACCTCCATGCTGACGGTTGCGACTTTCTCGCTCGGGATCATGGCCAATGCGATCAGCGGAGCGGCCGATGGCGCGACACCACGCGCGAGCGCCCTGATGCTGGAAGATCGCGTCTCGCAGACCGCGCTGGCGACTTTCCTCGGGGCTTTTGTCTTTGCGCTGGTCGGGATCATCGCACTGCAAGTGGGTGTCTACGGCAATGGCGGGCGCATCATTCTGCTCGGGATGACCATTCTGGTGATCGTCCTGATCTACACGGCCTTCATCCGCTGGGTGAACCGGCTGCGCACCTTTGGCCGTATTCCCGACACGCTTGAACAGATCGAGAAAGCGGCTTCAGACGCGCTTGAACGGCGGCTGGAATTGCCTTTCCTCGGCTGTCATATGCTTGACGAAGTGCCTGACACGGCGCGGGCGCATCCAATCTTTGCGGCGAACACCGGCTTCGTGCAGCATATTGATGTGACAGAGCTGCAATGTGTTGCGGAGAAACATGATCTCCGGCTCTATATCCAGCGCGGACCGGGTCGGTTTACAAGCAAGGCCCGACCGCTGGCCTATGCCGATAAACCGCTTGAGGCCGAGACGGTCGAAGCAATCACCTGCTGCTTCACGGTTGGCGCGATGCGCACCTTTCGTCAGGATCCTCAGTTTGGCATGATCGTTCTCGCGGAAACCGCCTCGCGCGCGCTTTCGCCTGCAGTGAATGATCCCGGCACGGCGATTGACGTGCTGCGCCGTGCCTTGCGGGTGCTTTCGGCATGGGATGCACCGGTCACGGTAAGGCCAAGGCAGGACCGGCTCTGGATGCCGCCGGTCGGGGCCGACGCTATGCTTCAGGATCTTCTGCGTCCGATCGCACGGGATGGCGCGGCACTGGTCGAGGTGCATCATGTGTTGCAGTCTCTATTGCGCGACCTGACGGAAATCTCGCCTGCGATCTGGGGGCATGCCGCGCTGGCTGAGAGCAAAGAGGCGCTGGCGCGCGCCGAGGCTGCGCTCATGCTGGATGCCGACAAGCAGGAACTGCGCGCGCAGCAGGCCCGGATCACGTCTGCATCCCTGGTCCCGTCCAAGGTTTTCATGTAGCGGGCCGCGGGCCTCAATCTGCCGAAAGAAAATGCGCCACGCGGTGCAATGGGCGTATCTGTTCGGCGATGACGCGCAAGGCCACAAGCATCGGCACCGCAATCAACATCCCCATGAACCCCCACATCCAGGCCCAGAAGGCCACAGACAAAAACACCGGGACAGGGTTCATGCGCAGGCGCTGCGCCAAAAGGCTTGGTGTGACAAGCTGCCCCTCGACCGTGGTGAGCGCAAAATAAGTTGCGCCGACGGCCAGAATCGGCCCGAGTGTGTCGAACCACAACAGCGCGACGATACTGGCAAGCGTAACGCCCATTACTGCACCCAGATAGGGAATGAAATTCAGCAGGAAGGCCAGCATTCCGAAGAGAAGCGGGACAGGCATGCCAAGTGCAAACATTGCCAGGCCAACACAAATCCCCAGTCCGGCATTGATCAGCGTGATCGTGCCCAGATAGCCGCAGAGCTTGTCTTCGGTCTCTCGCAACGTCGCCAATGCCGCGCGCTTGGTTGCGATGGTCGAGAAAGACTGAATGATCTTGCGATAGATGATCCGGCTTGAGGAAAGCAGAAAAAACAACAGCACCAGCGCAAAGATCAGTTGTGCCACCATGGCCGGGGCCTCGGCGAGATAGAGCAGCACATCGCCTGCATTGTCCATCAGGAAGGTCACTTCCGGCGGCGGTTCGCTGCCATTTTCCCCCTCCCCTTCCGGAAGCGGCGGTCGAAGGCTGGGAATGTCGCTCTGATCGCCCGGCCCAAGGCTTTGTGCCATGGCCGTTACGGCATCGCGAACCGCAGAGAGCCGTGTGGAAATCTGCGCCACGATATCGGGCAGATTGGCCGTAACCTGTCGCACGGGCCCGGCAAGCATTCCGACGATTGCGCCAAGACCGATCAGCAAACCAACCACCAGTCCGCCTGCGACAAGCTGACCATTCAGCCCAAATCGTTGGAGCCGACGGTGCACTGGCATCAACACGAAGAACAGCAGAAGCGCGAAAAAGACCGGCATCAGGAAGGAGCGCGCCTGTTGCACTGCAGCAACCAGCAAAATGACGAAAATCCCCACCAGCACAGCATTTGATGCCGTCGCGATCTGGTTTCCAGGCGGCGCTTGTCTGCTTCCGGGGTGGAGTGACATCGGTTTTCTGATCTCCGGGTCGCATGGCTTTCGCAGATCAACCCTTGGTGAAGTAAAGGGTTCCCTGTTCTTTTGGGGAACCCAAGGGCGCACCGAACGTTCTGACCTTTGTCTGACTACTGGAGATGCTTCTCATGCATATCCTGCCCCATCGTGTTCGGCGCAAGCTGCGGGCCGTCGCGGCAGCGGTGCTGGGACTGGTTCTGTTCTGGTTCCTGCTTATCGCTCTCCTGCCTTATCGGCGCGAATTGCGCGATGCGCTGCCTGCCGGAGCCCCACCGGGCAATCCGCAATTTTCCCGTGATATGGCCGGGCTGTATGGCAGTCCGCTTGTCCCCGGCAACCAGATCGACACTTTGCTGAACGGAGATGAGATTTTCGCCGCGATGCTGCATGAAATCAGCACAGCCGAACGCTCGGTGACGTTTGAAACCTATATCTATTGGAGTGGCGAGATTGCAGATCGGTTCTGCGATGCGCTGATCGCGCGCGCGCAGGCCGGGGTTCGGGTCAAGGTCCTGATCGACTGGATTGGCGGCTTGCCAATGGCCGATGATCTGCTGGACCGGATGCATGAAGGCGGGGTCGAGTTGCGCATGTTCCGCCCCATGCGCCCCCGCACGCTTAGCCGTCTGAACAACCGGACCCATCGCAAGATACTTGTGATTGATGGTCAGACCGGCTTTATCGGCGGGGTTGGCATTGCCGATCAGTGGCGTGGACAGGCGCGCGACCCGTCGGAATGGCGCGACACGCATTACCGGGTGCGGGGGCCAGTCGTGGCGCTGATGCAGAATGCATTCGCCCACAACTGGGTCGAGGCCAGTGGAGAAGTGTTGCGCGGTCCCGATTTCTTTCCGCAACTGGAGCATGCGGGATCGGTGCCGGTACAAATGATCAAGAGCAACACCGGCAGTCGCAACGAGATCCATCTGATGCTGATGACGGCGCTGGCTTCGGCGCAGCAGCATATCCGCATCTCGACACCCTATTTCGTACCTGACAAGGTCGCCGTCGCCCAACTTCTCGCGGCGCGCGAACGTGGGGTGGAGGTCGATCTGCTGCTTGCAGGCGCCCATACAGACAGTTGGCTGGTGCGCCGGGTGTCGCGCCTGCCGTGGCGCAGGCTGCTTGATGCCGGGGTGCGCATTCATGAATACGCGCCGACCTTTCTGCATGCCAAGCTGGTTCTGATCGACGAGGACTGGGCGTCGATCGGATCTGCCAATTTCGACGAGCGGTCGTTTCGATTGAACGATGAGGCCAACCTGAATGTCCATGACCGCGCCTTTGTCCGCCAGCAAATCCGGATCTTCGAAGGCGATATGGCCCGCGCGCGACAGGTCACATCCTCTGATCTTGACCGCATGAGCTGGCTTGATCACGCGCAAAACATGATCCTCGGCGTACTACGCCCCCATCTCTGAGCGCGTCCTTGCAGGAAAAGGGAACCCTACCGCAGGGGTTTGCGTTGACTCCTTGAAAGAGTATGGCCCGCTCCCTTGGGCCATGTGCATATCAAGGAAAGGAGAGGACATGAGCGCCCCCGACACCAACACCACCAAACAGGCCAAACGCCATAAACCTTCGCTGCTGGGAATCAGCTTTGCTGTGATTGTGGCGGGGCTATTGCTGATCTGGATGTTGACGCGTGTTCTGGTGACAGGCGAAGATACCGCTGATCAGTCCGCGCCGACCCTGATCGAGGACACGGCACCTGCTGCGCAGGTTGACGATACGATTGGTCTTCCCGCCGAGGGAACAGGCACGGATCTGGGCACTGATGGACCGCCCGTCGTGATCGAGGAACAGCCCGCCCCGGCTGACTGAGTCAATTTTCCGCAACAGTCGCAGGCCCTGCCCTAGATGTGGCAGGGTCTTTGCCCTATTTCGTCTTGCTATCTTGATTACTGCTCCGAGTCGTATCGGTTGATCCGCCTCCTGTCTGACGCGCTGTCGTCGCGAACTCCATTCCATCCACATCGCGCAGAAAGGCTTCGAAGAAATCACTGAAGGTCGCGACCAGAGGTGGCAGCGTGTCATAGGATGGATAGTGCAGCGACAACCAAAGTTGCGGCAATTGCCAGTCTGGCAGCACGATCTCGACCTCATTCCGGTCCAGACCCGGCTGGACGATGAACTGCGGCAGAACAGCGATACCTGTGCCCGCAGTCACCAGTGAAAACAGGAAATCGCCGTTATTCGATGCGATGCTGCGCCCTGCCACGACGTTGCGCCGAACGGCCCCTTTGCTAAAGCGCCAGGTTTCTGTTTCGCCTTGGTGCGCATAAGCAAGGCAAAGTGCCGGGTCGAGGTCGTCGGGTGTTGCGGGTCTTGTGATAGTGTCGAGAAGGCGGGGCGCAGCGACGGCGAAGCGCGGGATGCCACATAGTTTGCGCCAAATGGTGGATTTGTCCTTGGGTGGCTCGGAAATCCGAATGGCAAGATCGAATTCGCCTGTCATCACATCCAGCAATGCATCACTGAAGCTGAGTTGCAACGCGATCATCGGATAGGCTGACCGGAAGCCAGCGATCAGGTGCGGCATGATCGACAATCCGAAAGACAATGGCACGCTGATCCGCAACCGACCGCGATGCGGATGCGTCGCGCGTTCAAGTTCTTCCGTCACGCGGTCGAACTCTTCTATAACTGTGCGGTAACGCGCAGCGACCAGCGCCCCGTGAGAGGTCAATGACACCTGCCGCGTCGTGCGCACCAAAAGCTGCTGACCCAGATCGCGTTCAAGTTGCGCAATGGTCCGGGTGACAGTGGCGGGGGTCATGTGCAATGCACGCGCGGCCATCGAGAAGCTGCGTTGAGCAGCGACTTCAAGGAAAACCCGGATCGGTTTGAGGTCCTGCATGTCATATTATTCCGTTTTGGATAACAGTCTATTAAATATAACTGCTATTTTAAATAATTATAGAACTACCTATCTTCAGGCCATCCAATTTTCACCGATCAGGGCACTGGGCCACCTGCCGTGACAACCCCTGACCCGAGAGCGCGCATGTTGCCCACCCGATCGAAACCCTTGCGATGACGCGATTTATCGCGTCATCGCAGCAAGAAAGGAGGGATCGCCATGATCCTCATTCATGAAAAGGCAAATCGCGGCCAGACCCGCATGGGTTGGCTGGACGGCCAGCACACATTTTCCTTCGGTGGGTTCCATGATCCGACCCGGATGGGCTTTGGCAATCTGCGCGTACTCAATGAGGATTATGTTATCCCCGGCGCGGGCTTTGCACCGCACAGGCATGAAAGCATGGATATCCTGACGCTCGTCCTCTCGGGCATGCTGCGCCATGAGGACAGCGAAGGCAATGTCCAGACGATCCGGGCAGGCGACATACAGCTCATGTCGGCAGGCGACGGGATCGAGCATTCCGAATGGAATGCCTCGGATACCGAAACAGCGCATGTCTTGCAAATCTGGCTGATCCCCGACCGTCCAGGTGGTCAGTCCCGCTATGGGCAGGCAACATTGCCGAGGGGAGTCGATCTCTTGCTCGCAGGCCCCGAAGGTTCCGGGGCAATCCTGCCGCTGCGTTCGGCCAGCACGGTCCGGTTGATGCGGAAGACCTCAGACGAGGTGCTGCAGGTCGGGTCAGAGCATGCGCAAACCTTCGTGCAGATCGTCAGCGGCATCGCAAATGCCGAGGGCGAGAAGGTCAGCGCCGGAGACGGACTGCAGATTCCGGCGGGCGAGACGACCAGTCTGCGCTGGATTACGGACGGAAATGCCTTGATCTTCGACATGCCACCCACGTCCATGTACCAATGAACTGGCCCTGCGCCACGGAACACGAGGCGCAGGCCGCTTTTCACCCAAGGAGTTCGAAAATGAGCTGGAACCCGACGCACACCCCCCAATGCCCCGGAATGGACAGCAGCGCGATCGAGACGCTGATCATTCCGCGCGCCCGCGATATCGGCGGCTTCGAGGTTCGCCGCGCGCTGCCCAGTCCCAAACGGCAGATGGTCGGGCCTTTTATATTCTTTGACGAGATGGGACCGGCCGAGTTCATCAACGAGGCGGGCATTGACGTGCGGCCGCATCCGCATATCGGGCTGGGTACTGTGACCTATCTCTATCAGGGAGAGTTCGAGCATCGCGACAGTCTGGGCACCCATCAGATGATCTATCCGGGCGAGGTGAACTGGATGATCGCCGGACGGGGCATCACGCATTCCGAGCGCACCAGTGCCGCAACGCGCCAGACGCGCCACGGTCTGTTCGGTATCCAGACCTGGATCGCCCTGCCCGAAGCGCATGAAGACATGGCACCCGATTTCGAGCATCACGAAAAGACAGCACTGCCGACCCTGACCGATACCGGCGTCACCGCGCGGCTGATCCTTGGCACGGCCTATGGTCGGCAAAGCCCGGTCACGATGCTGTCCGAGAGTTTCTATCTGGACGTACAGCTTGCACCGGGGGCCAGCTTCCCCTTGCCTGACGATCACGAGGACCGCGGGATCTATGTGTCGCAGGGCGAAATCGAGATTGCGGGCGATGTGTTCCCCTCAGGCCGCATGATGGTGTTCCGACCCGGCGACAAACTGTCGGCCAAGGCTGGTGCAGAAGGCGCGCGTCTGATGCTGCTGGGCGGTGCGACCCTGAACGAGCCCCGCTATATCTGGTGGAACTTCGTGTCATCGTCGAAGGACAAGATCATCGAGGCCAGCCGTGCATGGCATGCTGCCGATTGGCGGGAAGGCCCGTTTCGCTTGCCGCCGGGCGATGAAGAAGAGTTCATTCCGCTTGACCGGCAACCCGACGGGTCAAGGTTTTGAATGACTTTCGGCCTGCATGATCTGCGCTCTGGGGCCGTTGTCATCAGATCGGCAAAAAGAAACCCCGCCTTGCCACGAGGGAGAAGCAAGGCGGGGCAGGGAGGAAATCGGGACGTCCGTCCCGGACAGGAACAAGGACATAACGCCAAGCATCACAGACTGGTTCCGCTGATCACGCAAAATAGTTTTACCTGCTACATGGCGAAAAAGGATCGGGCGGCATTCAGCCGCCCGATCGGTTGATGTCCTGCGTCTGAAAAACAGCCGGAAGTCTTACATCTCGGTTGCCGGTGCTTCCGGCTCTTCTTCGTATTCCGGCAGGTTTTCCAGGTCCTCGGCGGTCAGCGCGGTGCGCAGGACGGTCTCGCCATCCGCATCGACATCAACTGTCACATCACTGAGCGGGATCGCGACCGTGCGGGCCCCAAAGCCAAGAAATCCGCCGACATCAACGAGCAGAGCTTCGACTGTGCCTTGAGTATCCATCACCACATCATCGACCGTGGCGATGGAATTGCCCTCAAAATCAAGCAGATCAGCGCCGATCACATCTTCTGCAAGCACAGTCTCGGCGCCAGTCAACGCATCAGTGGCAGGAGCACCATCCATGGGTTCGTCCTGAAACGCGTCAGGTGCAGGCACATCGCTTTCAGGCAACTCGGCTCCGGGCGCCGTGTCGTCCAGTGCGGGTGGATCAATCGTTGCATCGGGTGCCATCGTGTCCTGTGCCAAGACAGGGCCGGCCAACAAGGTGCTCAGTGCGGTCGTTGCAAGTAGCTTCTTCAGCATGTCATTCTCCAATCCAGAGTTTGTGTGGCGCCGCATTGCGACGCTGGATACACATGAAATGCTTGGTAAGGGCGACGGGTTCCGACCGACTTCTGGTTCGTGATGATTTGCGCGGATTCTCGCTTCCATGCGCATGCTCCCCACGAAGTCGTCGCTCTGTTGGAATGCAGATAGTGTCTGGCTGACGCCGGAAAAGTGCTTTCAGACCAAGGCAACAAACACCCGCCCTGCGGCACACAAAAGGGCTGGTTTTCTGATAAGCCCAAGTCGGTGATTGCACTTCTAGATGATCTGGCCCTCGGGCAGAAAACGCTGGGTCAGGACGGTTTCCTGCAACCTCATCAACCTATGCGCATTCTGCATGTGCTCGTTCAGGATCGCATGGGCGCGAACGGCATCTCCAGCGCGCAGGGCGGCGACCAGACGTGCCTGATAATCCAACCCGGTCGACCAGAGTTCATGGTTCGGCTGACTGTAGAGTCTGCGTGAAACCGTGATATCGGCCAGCATATTGGCGGTGAAACGGATCAGGAAGCGCAATAGCGGATTGCCCGACATCTCGGCCAGAAGTGCATGAAAGCGCAGCGAGGCAATATGCTGCTCGCGTTCTTCTTCAGAAGAGCTTGCAGGTTCTGCGTAGCATGTCATAACCTCTTCCAGCGCGCGCAGTTGTGGCTCGCTCAGTCTTCCTGCCAGACTGGCGGCCAGTTCGGGTTCCAGCACTTTTCGGATCTGGTAGATGTCGTCGATTGTCAGGTGCTGGAAATAAAAGTAATTCCCCAGCAGTGCTGTCGCACGTTCCTCCGAGACCTGATGCACGAAGACCCCGCCACCGGGACCAGTGCGCGATTTGACCAGACCCTGCGCCTCAAGAATGCGGATGGCTTCGCGGATGGTGCCTTTGGCCATGCCGAAACGTGCGATCAGGTCCAGTTCCGACGGCAAACGATGACCCGGACCCCAGCCATTCGCCATCACCCATGACTTGATCGCCTCGGCCACCTGCTGCGGGCGCGACAGGCGTTCAGTCGTCTCTGGGATGGTGGCAGGCGGCAAACTGATCTCCTTCAATCGCGCGCAGTTGCGGCACTTCTGCGCGGCACCTATCGGATGCACGCGGGCAGCGTCCAGCAAAGGCACAGCCCGGTGGCGGGTTTAGCGGGTCCGGCAATTCCCCCGACTGCGCGCCGCCAAGCGGGCGGCCTACAACCGGCGCCGAGTCCGCCAGCAGTTTGGTATAGGGATGGCGCGGCGCTGCAAAGACCTTTTCGGCCGGGCCGGTTTCCACCACCGATCCGAAATAGAGCACCGCGATACGGTCGCTGACAGCCTCGACCACGGCAAGGTCATGGCTGATGAACAGATAGGTCAGGTTGAATTCGGCTTTCAGATCGGCCAGCAGGTTCAGCACCTGCGCCTGCACCGACACATCCAGCGCCGAGACGGGTTCATCAAGGATCAGGATACGCGGGCTGGCCGCGAGTGCGCGCGCAATCCCGATGCGCTGCGCCTGTCCGCCGGAAAATTCATGCGGATACCGGCTGAGAAATTCGGGGCGCAGGTTGACCGCGTCGAACAGTTCCGCAATCCGGTCGTCCAGTGCTTTCCCGCGCATCCCGTGCAACAGGCGCAGCGGCACTTCCATGATCTGCCGGATCGTCTTGCGCGGGTTCAGGCTGGAAACGGGGTCTTGAAACACATACTGGATCAGTCGCCCGAAGGCCGCCGGATCGGCGCGATCCAGCGCACGACCTTCAATCTCGATGGTTCCGGAAGTGGGCGGCAACAACCCCACCAGCATCCGCGCCAAGGTGGATTTGCCGCAACCCGATTCACCGACGATGCCCAATGTTTCGCCCTGCCTGACCTCCAGCGATACCGGATGGACTGCATGAACCTGCGCGCGCGGTGGGCCTATCAGGCGCTTGCCGATATCGAATGTCCTGGCGAGATCAGTGGTTTTCAACGCAATCGTCATGTTGCCCTCTCCGGATACAGGCAGCGGACCTCGCGCGCGGTTCCTGTCAGCCTGATCTCGCCCTGTCGACAGGCCGCCTGTGCCTTGTCGCATCGCGGCGCGAACGCGCATCCTTCGGGCAATTTGTCCACCGCGGGCGGCAGACCGGGGATGGCCGCGAGCACCCGTCGCCCCCCGCCCAGTTCGGGAACACATGCGATCAGGCGTTTCGTATAGGGATGGGCCGGGGCGGCCAGCACTTCGGGCGTAGGCCCTGTCTCGACAATCCGCCCGCCATACATGACCGCCACACGGTCACAAAGCTGACCCACTACCCCGAAATCATGCGTGATGAACAGAATCGCCAGCCCACGCGAACGACGCAGATCATCCAGCAGCGCCAGAATTTGCGCCTGTACGGTCACGTCAAGCGCGGTGGTCGGTTCATCGGCAATGATGATGTCCGGGTCATTGGCCATTGCCATGGCGATGCCGACGCGCTGGCGCATGCCCCCCGACAGTTCATGCGGATAGGCGCGCGCACGGGCCTGCGCATTCGGGATGCGCACATCTTCCAAGAGCTTGACTGCGCGCTTGTGCGCCTCGGCATGGCTGACGGGTTCATGCACGCGGATGGCCTCGATCAACTGATCGCCAATGCGGTAGAGCGGGTGCAGGGTCGAGAGCGGGTCCTGAAAGATATAGGCCACCTTGCGCCCGCGCAGGGACCGCAGCAACTCATAAGGCGCGCCGATCAGATCCTGCCCTTCCAGCCGCACCGCGCCGCCGGTGATCACACCGGGAGGCGAGGCGACTAACCCCATGACCGAGAGCGCCGTGACCGATTTGCCCGAACCGCTCTCGCCGATCAGCCCCAGACATTCGCCGGGTTTCAGATCAAGCGAGACCTTGTTGACCGCCTTGTAGATGCGCGGGCCGACATGGAATTGCGTTTCCAGGTCGTCAATGCGCAGCAACCCTTCGCCCTTGGGGGCGGTGGCCTCAGTGCGCTCTACCCGCGTCGTTGCCATGGGCCGCGACAGCGCGCCAGAGCGCAGGCGCGGGTCGAGTGCATCGCGGATGCCGTCGCCCAGCAGGTTGACGGACATCACGATCAGCAGGATCATCACGCCCGGCACGATGGATGTATGCGGTGCCGTGATCAGCGCCGAGCGCGCCTCGCCCAGCATCGAGCCCAGATCAGCCTGCGGCGGCTGGCTGCCAAGCCCAAGGAAGGACAGGCCAGCGGTCTCTAAGATCATCCAGCCGATGGTCGTGGACATGGCGATCACCACGACGGGCACGATATTCGGCACGACCTCGGTCAGCAGAATACGCGTATGGCCCATCCCTGCCAGTTTCGCCGCGTCAATGAATTCGCGATGCGCGATGCCCACCGTCACCCCGCGAATATTCCGCGCGAAGAACGGGATATTCACCACCGCGACCGCTATCAGCGCGTTCAGTAAGCCCGGCCCCAGCACCGCCACAATCGCCAGCGCCAGCAGGATATAGGGGAATGCCATCAGCATATCGATGCCGCGCATGGTCACATTATCCGTACGCCCGCCAAAATAGCCCGCCATCACGCCAATGGCCGCGCCCAAAAGCCCTGCGACAAGGGCCGCAGCAAAGCCCACCGCGAGGCTCAGCCGCGTGCCCCACATCAGGCGCGACAGCAGATCGCGGCCCAGATGGTCGGTGCCCAGCAGATGCCCCTCTGACAGCGGGCGCAGAAAGCGGTTCGCCGTGTTGGTCTCATTCGGCGGGTGCAGCGGCAGGATGGGTGTCAGCAGCGCCAGCACCACGATGATCCCCAGCACGACAGCGCCGAAGCCTGCCAGCTTGTTGCGAAACAAAAGACGCAGAAACAGGCTCATGTCTTGATCCTCGGGTCCAGCCAGGCCTGCGCTACATCAACGATGATGTTGAAGCCCACATAACAGGCCGCGATGAACACAACGCCGCCCTGCACCAGCAGGATGTCGCGCTTCAGGATCGCATCGACCAGCATCCGACCCACTCCGGGCCATTGAAACACCATCTCGATATAGACCGCGCCCGACAGAACGAAGCCCGCCTGAATCCCCAGCACCGGAATGATGCTGACCATCGCGGCGCGCAGGGCGTGCCCCCAGATCACGCGGCGCTCATGCACACCCTTGGCCCGCGCCGTGCGGATGAAATCCTGCCGCAGCACTTCCAGCATCGCACCGCGCGACAGGCGCGCGACGACGCCCGTGGCCACGACCGAGAGTGCAAGCGCGGGCATGGTCAGGTGCCGGATCAGATCGGGCAGATCACCGCCCCCCCAGATCGAATACATCCCCGAGACCGGAAACCAGCGCAACTGCACGGCAAAAAGCAGGATCATCATCATGCCAAGGAAGAATGACGGCACCGAAATGCCAAGGATCACCACAAAGGTAATCGCCTTGTCCGCCAGCCCGTATTGACGCGCGGCCGAAACCACCCCGGCCAGAATGCCCAAAAGTGAACAGAGCACAAAGGCCGTTCCCGCCAGAATAAGCGTCGCGGAAAACCGATCAAGGATCTCATCCAGCACAGGCCGGTTCAACGCAAAAGAGCGCCCGAAATCCCCCTGCAGCAGATTTCCCAGCCAGATGAAATACTGCCGCCAGAGCGGCTCATCCAGCCCGAGATGGCGGTTCAGACGCGCGACATTCTCAGGCGTCGCATAACTGCCCAGAATAGCTGTCGCCGGATCGCCCGGGATCATCGCCATGATCAGGAACACGATCACTGTAATGCCCAGAAGCACCGGGATCGCCGAGACAAGCCGTTTCAGGATATAGCCACCCATCCGTGCGCCCCTGCTGTTTCATTCTTGCCCAAATATCCTCAGGGGGTGAATTGGCCAAAGGCCAAGAGGGGGCGCGAGCGCCCCCTTCCCCGCCTCAGTTCTTCACCACGTCTTTCAGCAGCAGGAAGAACGAGGGCTCAAGCTGGAAATTCTCGACCGCATCCGAGGTCACGGCATTCTGCATCCAGTTCGCCACAAAGACCCAGGGCGCATCTTCCTGCACAATCACCTGCATCTCGCGGTAGAGCCGCGCGCGCTCGTCCGGGTCAGTCTCGACACGGGCCGCTTCCAGCAGGGCATCAACTTCGGGGTTTGAGTAATAGCCCGAATTGAACCCGCCCGCTTCGGGCCAGGCATCGGTGCGCAGCGCAAGGAAGGGCAGCGTGTCGGGGTCATTGGTCATCCACGCCATCTGCGCCATGTCGGCCTTGCCTTCCAGACCGGGGTTCACGCGCCCCAGAAAGGTGTTCCATTCATAGGTTTCGATCCTCACATCGAAGCCCACGGCTGCCAGATCGGCCTGAATCGCCGTGCCCATCGGGATCGGGTCCAACATGCCAGAACCGCCTTCGGTCACATAGAAGGTCAGGCTTGCGCCATCGGCCCCGGCCTCAGCGATCAGCTCGCGGGCGCGGTCGGGATTGTAAGGATAGGGCTCCAGTTCCTCGTTATAGGCCCATGCGAAAGCGGGCGGGGTCGGGCCTGCGGCGATGGTGGCCGTGCCCTCCAGAACGTCATTTACAAGCGCTTCCTTGTTGATCGCATAATTCGCGGCCTGACGCACCCGCTGGTCGGCAAAGGGGCCTTCCTTGGCGTTCAGGATCAGGAACCACAGATGCGGGCCTGCCTGTTCATGGACCGTGTGCTGAGCACCCTGAAACTGCGACACAGCGACGGGCGGGACTTCGACCATCACATCAATCCCACCGGCCAGCATTTCGGCCACGCGGGTATTGGCATCGGTAATGGGACGGAAGATCACGGCTTCGGTGCCCGCCGTGCCGTCCCAATACTCCTCGTTCCGCGTCACGACCACGCGCTCGTTCGAGCGCCATTCGGCAAAGCGGAAGGCGCCGGTGCCGGACGGATTGCGCCCGAATTCCGCGCCATGTTCCATGACAGCAGCGGGCGAAACGATCAGTCCGGTGGGATAGGCAAGGTTCGACAGGAAGGGGGCATAGGGCTCGTTCAGGGTGAATTGCACCGTGGTTGCGTCAAGTGCTTCGACGCTCTCGATCGCACTGAAGAAGAACGAAAGCGGGAAGGGGCCGGTATCGTGATAGGGGTGGTCCTCGTTCAGCATCCGCTCGAAATTCCAGACCACGGTTTCGGCGTCCAGCGCGCTGCCATCGTGGAAATTGACGCCGCTGCGCAGGCTGAATGTATAGACTGTCCCATCCTCGGAGATTTCCCAGCTCTCGGCCAATGCAGGCTCGACTTCGAGCGTGCCGGACGCATAACGCACCAGCCCGTCATAGACATTCATCAGGATGCGGAAATCATTGACTGCGGTCACGGCATGCGGGTCCAGCGCCTGCGGCTCTGCGATCTGGCCTACCACGAGAACTCCCGGAGGGGTCTGTGCGTTTGCGGGCGCAACCAATGCTGAACTGGCAAGCAAAGCGGCCGTCAGAACCCCGAAGCTGCGACGGGTCAGTGATGAAAAGGCCATATCCGGCACTCCCTGTAGTTGGTTTTATTTCTCTCTATTTATCATGATAATTTGCATTCGTCAAAATTTTCATGATAAATAGAGTGCAGCGGGGAAACAAACACATGACTTACTCTATTCTTGCGCAAGATTTGAGCACCGGGGCCCTTGGCGGTGCTGCCGCCACCGGGGCGTTATGCGTTGGCGGCTGGGTGCTGCGCGGCGATTCGCGCGCGGGCATGTCCGCCTCTCAGGGCGCGGCCCCCTCGACACTCTGGGGCGAGGATGCGCTGGACCTGATGCGCAGGGGTGAGAGCGCGGCACAGACTGTCGAACGTCTCAAACAGGCTGATCGGGGTGCGCAATGGCGTCAACTGGCCGCGCTGGATCGCGACGGCACCACTGCCTGCCACACCGGCATACAGAATACCGACTGGAAGGGTGCGCTGATCGCACCGGGACTGGTGGTCGCGGGGAATATGTTGGCAGGCCCGCAGGTGATCGAAGCGCTGCGCGACGCCTATCTGCGCGCCACTGGCCCGCTGCCTGAACGGTTGCTCGCAGCCCTCAGTGCGGCGGAAGCGGCGGGCGGTGATACGCGCGGGCTGCAATCAGCCGCACTCCTTGTCGTGTCAGATGATGCGCCGCCGCTCAGTCTGCGAATTGACTGGGCCGCAGACCCGATCCGAGCGCTTGAGGGTCTCTATGCGCGCAGCCAAAGCGGTGACTATGCGGCATGGCTTCCGACCGTTCCAACGCGAAACGATCCGGAGCGCGGTCATGACTGAGCCGGATTGGGGCGCAACCGCGCAGGACTGGCTGGTGCGACTGGCGCGATGCTCCGAACCCGGTCCCGGTGTGACACGGCTGCCCTTCACGCCGGAACATCGCACCGCATTAGTGGTGCTGACCGATCTGATGCAGCAAGCGGAGTTGAATGTATCACTGGACGCCGCGGGCACGCTGATCGGGCGGCTTGAAGGGCCAATCGGTGCGCCAACACTTCTGATGGGGTCGCATCAGGACTCGGTGCGCGAAGGGGGTGCCTATGACGGGATCATGGGGGTTGTGCTGCCGGTTCTGGCGCTGATGAAGCTGCGCGCCGAGGGCCTCCGCCTGCCCTTCGCGGTTGAGGTTCTGGCCTTTGCCGACGAAGAAGGTGTGCGATTTCCGACAGCGCTTATGGGGCCGCGTGCGCTTGCGGGCCGCTTCGAGATGGCGGCACTGGATTTGTGCGACCGAGAGGGCATCACGCTGCGCGCCGCGATGGAGGGCTTTGGCCTTGCGCCGGACGAAATTCCCGGTCTGAGCCGCGATCCGGCGCGAGTGATGGGATGGATCGAGACGCATCTGGAGCAAGGCCCTGTTCTGGAACAAGCGGGCAAAGCTTTGGGGATCGTCACCGCCATCTGCGGGATCGAGCGGCACAGCATCACCCTGACTGGCCAGGCGGCGCATGCCGGAACTGTCCCCATGCGTCTGCGCCGCGACGCGCTGACAGGTGCTGCGGAACTCGCGCTTGCTGCCGAGGATCTGGCCCGCGCAACGCCCGACCTGCTGGCGACTGTTGGCGCATTGCAGATCAGGCCCGGTGTCGTGAATGCCGTGCCGGGCGAAGCCGTCATGACGCTGGAAATCCGCAGCCCGTCAGATCGCGCGAGAGAGATCGCGGGGGCCGAATTGACCGACCGCGCCCGCCAGATCGCGCAGCACAGGGGGCTAAACCTTTCCATCACGCGCAGCTATGCACAATCTGCCACCCAATGCGCCCCGGATATCCTTAGCCGTTTATCGCAGGCCGTGAGCGATGGCGGACAGGATGCCGTGCACCTGCCCTCGGGTGCGACGCATGATGCATCGGCCATGGCGGATCTCTGCCCTATCGGGATGCTGTTTACCGATTGCAAGGATGGGATCAGCCATCATCCCGATGAATATGTGTCGCCGCAATCCATGACCTGCGCAGTCCACTCGCTCACCCGCGTGATCAGATCTTACGATCCTGCGCCCCCGCAGAAACCTGACTGATCCTTCGGGGGCTATAATTTCCTACCTGCGCGTCAATCCGGCGCGTGGCTCAACCCCGCTGGCAGCAACCCCGTCGGAAGGTTCTGATAGCAGACCGGGCGCAAGAACCGGCGGATCGCCATTCCCCCCACGCTGGTCGCCCCGAAATTGGTTGAAGCCGGATAGGGGCCGCCATGCACCATCGCATCGGCAACCTCGACCCCGGTCGGCCAGCCATTCGCCAGAACCCGCCCCGACTTGCGCTCCAATATGGGCAAGAGCCGACGTGCAAGCGGCATGTCACCGGCCTCCATCTGCAAGGTTGTGGTCAACTGACCCTCCAGGTTGCGCGCAAGGGTCAGCATTTCCGTCTCATCCGCGACATCGACGATCACGCCAAGCGGGCCGAAAACCTCATGCTGCAACGCAGGCTCGCGCAGGATTTGCTCTGCGGTAACGCGCAGCAGCACGGGAGCGGCGCTGCGGCCATCGGTCTGTTGACTCAAGAGCACAGCGCCAAGCGCTTCAAGCCGCGCTGACCCCGCGCGGAAGGCATCCGCGATTCCGTCGGTCAACATGGTCTGCGGGCTGACCCCTTGCAAGGCCGCGACCGTCGCGCTCACAAACGCCTCTGCTCCTTCTGCATTTGCTGGCAGCACCAATACACCGGGATTGGTGCAAAACTGCCCTGCCCCCATGGTCAGGCTCATGGCCCAACCTTCGCCCAGAGCCTGCGCACGCTTCCTGAGTGCATCCCGCAAGACGAAAACCGGGTTCACGCTGCCAAGCTCGCCAAAGAACGGGATCGGGTCCGACCGCGCGGCGCAGAGATCAAACAGCGCCCGCCCGCCACGAAGACTACCGGTAAAGCCAACCGCGCGGATCAGCGGGTGCTGCACAAGCGCAGTGCCGACCTCGATACTCTCACCGTGGATCAGCGAAAAAATCCCTCCGGGCAGCCCCGCCGCGCGCACGGCTTCGGTGATCGCCTCTGCCACGATTTCGCTTGTGCCGGGATGGGCCGGATGGCCCTTGACCACGACCGGACACCCCGCCGCCAGTGCGGATGCCGTGTCGCCGCCCGCGACCGAGAAAGCCAGTGGAAAGTTCGACGCTCCGAACACAGCGACCGGTCCGATGGGGCGCTGCATCATCCGTAATTCGGGGCGCGGTTGCGGCTGGCGATCCGGCAGCGCCGCATCATGGCGCAGGTCGAGATACTCGTTCCCCCGGATCAGCGCCGCGAAATAGCGCAACTGCCCGGTGGTGCGCCCGCGCTCGCCCACTAGTCGCGCCTCGGGCAGCCCGGATTCCTGTATCGCGATCTCGGTCAGATCTGCAGCCCTTGCCTCAATCCTGTCTGCGATGCTCTCCAGCAGCTGCGCGCGGGTCTCGCGTTCAACATGGCCAAAGGTTTCGAACGCCTCTTCCGCAGCTACGCAAGCACGATCAACCAGTTCTGGCGTTCCATTAGCAAAGCTCCGCGACGGTCCCGTGGCCGGCGCAGAGGCAAAGCGCTCTGCGGCATCAACGCGCGCGCCGGCAATCAGATGCTGGCCGTGAAAGCTGTATGTCATGGAAAAAGTTCCCTTTTGATCAATGGCCCCAACGCAGCGCGATCAGGTCCAGTTCGCGCGCGAAATGCAACAGCCGCGCGCGGGTGCGTTCGGAGAGCGGGTGTAGCGGGTGGCGCACATGGTCCGACCGGATCACACCGCCCTCTTTCATCACCACCTTGGCGGCGCGCAGTCCGCATTGGCGGTTCTCATGATTGATCAGCGGTAGGCAACGTTGCCATTGTGCAAGCGCGGCGTCGATACGGCCTGCACGATAGTCAATGACGATAGGCCGGATCTGCTCTGGCAACAGCGCTGAAGTCATTGTGCCGGTCGCGCCCGCATCAAGATCGGCCAGCAGCGTCACGGCTTCCTCGCCATCGAAAGGCCCGAGAATTGTGTCGCCACCCGCCTCGATCAGCGCCGCCAGCTTGTCCGCTGCAAAGGGCATTTCCAGCTTGAAATAGCTGACCTGTTCCAACTCTCGCGCCATCCGGGCAAGGAGCGGGACAGTAAGCGGGCAGCCGGAAAGCGGAGCGTCCTGCACCATGATCGGGATGGAAATCGCATCTGACACGGCCGCGAAATGTTCAAAAATCCGCGCTTCTGCCGGGACAAGGCCAACGCCGTGATAGGGCGGCATCATCATCACCATCGCCGCCCCCATCGCCTGCGCCGCGCGCGCGCGTTCGACAACAAGCGCGGTCGAGAAATGGCTGATCGTCACAATCATCGGGACGCGCCCGGCGGCCTGTTCCAGCGACAGCCGCATGACATGGGCGCGCTCGGCATCCGAGAGCACGAATTGTTCCGAATAATTGGCAAGAATGCAGATCGCATCGACCCCCTGATCGATCATGCAGTCGATGACACGACGGATGCCGTCATCGTCAAGGCGGCCATCATCGAGAAACGGGGTCGGCGCGACCGGAAGGATGCCGGTCAGGGGCGTGGGGGTCATGGGGGCCTCAGAAATGAAAGGGGTGGGTGATCTGGCGCGCTCCAAGCAGGAATGCATCGGCAACCAGCGTCATAGGACGTAGATCCATGTCAGAGCGTCCCGCGCGCACAAGGTCCGCCATACGACGATAGAGGCGTGGATATTCACCCGCGAGCGCTGTGTCGGCGAGGGTGGCAGCGGTGCCATCGATCTCAAGACGCGCGCCGCCGTCATGCAGGGCAAGGGTACCCTGATCGGTCTCGATCTCGATGCTCCAGGTTTGCGGGCCTTCCTGCCGCCAGTCGAAATCTGCACTGATCGCTTGCGAGAACTGCAGACGCGCAGCGATCGGGGTCTGACGGTTGGCAGGATATTCCAGCTCTGCCCCGGTCAAGCGCACAGCCATTGGCAGGATTTCGGTCAGGATCGAAAGCGCGTTGATGCCGGGGTCGAACACGCCCATACCGCCGGGTTCAAACACCCAATCCTGACCCGGATGCCATTTGCGCACATCCTCGCGCCACGTAATATGACCGCGTTTTATGATCTTGTCCGCCAGCCATGCTTTCGCGGGCGCAACCATTGCGGCCTCTCTCGAATGCCATGTTGCAAAGATGCTCAAACCAAGGCGCTCTGCAGTGTCCTGCAGGTCATGGCATTCGCCCAAAGTGGTGCCGGGGGGCTTTTCGAGCATGACGAAACGCCCTGCTTCCAATACCTGCATTGCCGCGTCAAAGCGCGGAACGGGCGGCAGGCAGAGCGAAACCACGCGGATATCGGGACGGGCGTCGAGCATTGCCGCAAGATCGGTCCAGTGTTCGACACCATCGACCCGACCATTGCGCGAGACAGTGGCCGCGAGTTCCCAATCGGGCGAGGCCGCAAGGGCGGGGACATGCTGATCGAGCGCGATCTTGCCAATTCCAACAAGGGCTAGTTTCATCAGTGGCTGTCCCGTCCGACAGGCGCACCACGGCAGCCCCTGAGAAAATCCAGATCCGCGCCGGTATCAGCGCCTTGCACATGTTTCATATGCAGCCAGGCATAGCCCGAGGCGGGCTTGTCCGCAGGCGGCACCCATGCGGCCAGTCGTGCCTGCAATTCATCTTCAGAGATATCCAGATGCAGGCGACGGGCGGGCACATCGAGTTCGATCATGTCGCCATTCTGCACGACGGCCAGCGGGCCACCGACCGCGGCTTCGGGCGAAGTGTGCAGAATGACCGTGCCGTAAGCTGTGCCCGACATGCGCGCGTCCGAGATGCGCACCATATCGGTGACACCCTTTTTCAGCACTTTCGGCGGCAGACCCATATTGCCGACCTCGGCCATGCCCGGATAGCCACTTGGGCCGCACATTTTCAGCACCAGAATGCAGGTCTCGTCCACATCCAGATCGGGGTCGTTGATGCGGGCCTTGTAATCGTCGATATCTTCAAACACGACCGCGCGCCCCCGATGCTGCAAAAGCGCAGGCGTCGCGGCAGAAGGTTTCAGCACCGCACCGCGTGGCGCCAGATTACCGCGCAGCACGGCGATGCCACCTTCTTGCGTCAGCGCCTTTTCCACCGGCAGGATCACATCAGGGTTGTGATTGACCACATCGCACAGCTCATCCCGGATCGGCCCGCCTGACACTGTCAGCGCATCGCCATGCAACAGCCCGGCCTCTTGCAACCGCGCCAGCACGACGGGCAGGCCACCGGCGTAGAAGAATTCCTCCATCAGATATTTGCCCGAGGGCATCAGGTTCACGATGGTCGGCACGCCGCGCCCGCAACGGTCCCAATCCTCCAGCGTCACATCGACGCCCACACGCCCTGCAATGGCCAGCAAATGAATGACCGCATTGGTGGACCCGCCAATCGCGGCATTGGTGCGGATCGCGTTCTCGAAGGCCCGCTTGGTCAGGATATCCGACGGTTTCAGATCATCCTTGACCATCTGCACGATCCGCCGCCCCGACAGATGCGCCATGACCCGGCGGCGCGAATCCACGGCCGGAATGGCAGCGTTGCCCGACAGCGCCATGCCAAGGGCTTCGGCCATCGAGGCCATGGTAGAGGCCGTGCCCATCGTGTTGCACGACCCCGGTGAGCGCGACATGGACGCCTCGGCCTCCATGAATTCGGCCTGCGTCATCTCGCCTGCCTTCACCGCTTCGGAGAATTTCCACAGATGCGTGCCGGACCCCACACGCTCGCCCCGGAAATAGCCGTTCAGCATCGGCCCGCCACTGACCACGATCGAGGGCAGATCGGTCGAAGCCGCTGCCATCAAGAGGCTCGGCGTGGTCTTGTCACAACCCGCCAGAAGCACCGCACCATCCATCGGCAGGCCGCGCATCTGTTCCTCGATGGACATGGCGGCAAGGTTGCGAAACATCATCGCCGTGGGACGAAAGCCCGACTCTGATGCCGAGAAGGCAGGCACCTCAACCGGCAGCCCGCCAGCCTCATAAATCCCCGCGCGGACACGCTGCGCCAGATCGGCCAGATGCGCATTGCAAGGCGTCAGTTCCGACCATGTGTTCAGGATCGCGATGACCGGGCGACCATCGAACATGTCATGCGGGATGCCCTGATTCTTCATCCAGCCGCGATGATAGATCTGGTCGCGGCCCGTGCCGCCGAACCATTCCTGCGACCGCAATTTGCGCGGCCAGGGGGCGGGGGTGAAGCCTGTGCTGCTCATGCTTTCTTGCTCTTGTTATAGACATCGAAGATCACGGCTGCGAGCAGCACAAGACCCTTGATCATCTGTTGGTAATCAATGCCGATGCCCATGATCGACATGCCATTATTCAGAACCCCCATCAGCAGCGCGCCGACCACGGCCCCCACGATCCGCCCCACACCGCCCGACATGGATGCCCCGCCGATGAAAGCGGCCGCAATCACATCGAGTTCCAGCGCAAAGCCTGCGCGCGGGGTTGCTGTGTTCAGCCGCGCGGCAAAGACCAGACCGGCAATCGCGGCCAGAACCCCCATATTTACGAAGGCCATGAAGGTCAGTCGTTCAGTCTTGATGCCTGAGAGTTTCGCCGCTTTCTCATTGCCACCCACAGCGTAGAGCTGACGCCCCAGAACTGTCTTTTCGGTGATGAAGGCGTAGAAGATCGTCAGGATCCCCATCGTCAGCAGCACATTCGGCAGGCCGCGGAAACTGGCCAGCTTGTAGGTGACGAAAACCAGCGCCACGACAACCACGGCATTGCGCAGCACGAAAAAGGCAAAGGGTTCTTCAGGCACGTTATAGACGCGATTGGCGATGCGTTTCTTGACCCCCAGCCAGACGATAAGCGCGGCGGCCACGATCCCGGTCAGAAGCGCGAGGACGTTGATATTCCGTTCACCGAACATGCCTGCAAGCGCCTGCCCCCAGCCTGCCGGGAACGGGTCAGCAATGAAGCCGGTCGAGATGACCTGAAATTCGCGCGGGAAGGGGCCGAGTGACTGGCCCTGCAACAGCCAGAGCGACAGGCCACGGAACACCAGCATGCCCGCCAGCGTGACGATGAAGGACGGGATGCGCCAATAGGCGATCCAGTAGCCCTGCGCCGCGCCGATCATTCCACCCATTACGATACAGATTGCGCAGGTGACGATGATCGGCACATCCATGGTTACAATCAGCACGGCGGCCAGCGCCCCGACAAAGCCCATGACCGACCCCACCGACAGGTCGATATGGCCCGCGACGATGACAATCAGCATCCCCAGCGCCATGATCACGATATAACTGTTTTGCAACAAAAGGTTGGTCAGGTTCACCGGGCGCAACAGCGTGCCATTGGTGGTGATCTGGAAGAACACCATGACCACGATCAGGGCGACCAGAAGCCCGTATTCGCGCAGGTGATTGGACAGATAATCCAGCATCCGCTGCCCGGTCGGCGCGGTTTCGGTGGCGTCGGCCATGTCAGACAGTCTCCATATTGCTGACGATCATGGACATGATGCGTTCCTGACTGGCCTCTTCGGCAGTCAGGCATCCCATGAACGCGCCTTCATTCATCACATAGATGCGGTCGCACATGCCCAAGAGTTCTGGCATCTCGGACGAGATGATCACCACGCCCTTGCCCTGCGCGGACAGGTCATTGATCAGACCGTAAATCTCGAATTTCGCGCCGACATCGATCCCGCGTGTGGGTTCATCAAGGATCAACACATCGGGCCCCGCAAAAAGCCATTTCGACAACACCACCTTTTGCTGATTGCCGCCTGACAGATTGACAACCTTCTGCATCACGCTTGGCGTGCGAATGTTCATGCTGCGCCGGTAGCCTTCGGCGACCTGCGTCTCCTGCCCTTCGTTCAGGAGCCCGCGCTGTGCGACCGCGCCGAGATTAGCCAGCGTGATGTTTCGCTGGATCGGTTCTTCGAGGATCAGCCCCAGTGCCTTGCGGTCCTCGGTGACATAGGCCAGTCCCGCCTTGATCGCGTCGCTGACCGTCGCGACCGACACCTCTTTCCCGCGCATCCGCACTGTGCCTTGCGTCGCGCCGCCATAGGACCGACCGAAAATGCTCATCGCAAGTTCGGTGCGCCCGGCGCCCATCAGCCCGGCAATGCCCACGACTTCACCATCGCGCACGTCGAAAGTGACATCTCGGATCGACTGGCGATCCGGGAAATCCGGGTGCTGCACGCTCCAGTTGCGCACCTCCAGCAAAGGCGCCCCGGCGCGGCGGGTGCGCGGGGGATAGCGCTGCGCCATGTCGCGCCCAACCATATCCCGCACGATGCGATCCTCGGTGATCTCGCCTGCCTTGGCCGACATGGTGGACACAGTGCCGCCATCGCGCAGCACTGTCAGACTGTCCGCCACACGGCGCACTTCGTTCAGTTTGTGGCTGATGATGATCTGCGTCACGCCCTGCGATTTCAGTTCCAGCATCAGATCCAGAAGAGCCGCACTGTCGGATTCCGAGAGCGCCGCCGTCGGCTCATCAAGGATCAGCAGGCGCACATTCTTTGCCAGCGCCTTGGCGATCTCGACCAGTTGCTGTTTGCCGACGCCGAGTTTTTCCACGCGGGTTTCTGGCTGGTCCGTAATACCGACCTTGGCCAGAAGCGCGCGCGCCTGACGGTTCACTTCGTTCCACTGAATGATGCCGTGCCGGGCGATTTCGTTGCCCAGAAAAAGGTTCTCGGCAATCGACAGAAGCGGCACCAGAGCGAGTTCCTGATGAATGATGATGATGCCCTTGGCTTCGCTGTCGCGGATCGTCTGAAACTCGGCCAATTCGCCCGCGAAATGGATCTCGCCCTCATAGCTGCCTGCGGGATAGACGCCCGAGAGCACTTTCATCAGCGTGGATTTGCCCGCGCCATTCTCACCGACAACCGCGTGAATCTCGCCCTCGGCAACGCGCAGATTGACATTATCAAGGGCGCGCACACCGGGAAACATCTTGGTGATGCCGCGCATTTCCAGAAGCAGTGTCATGTCAGAGTACTTTATGTCATTAGGTCGCAGGGCCGGGGCGGCCAAGTTACCTGCCCCGGCAGCGTTGCTTGCTTACTGAAGCTGATCGAGCGTGTAATAGCCCGAGCCCACAAGGATCTCTTCCCAGTTGGACGCATCGACCGGAACCGGTTCGAGCAGATAGCTCGGCACGATCTTGATCCCGTTGTCATAGGTCTCGGTATCGTTGATCTCCGGCTCGCCACCGCGCAGGATTGCATCAACCATGCCCACTGTGACCCGCGCCAGTTCGCGCGTGTCCTTGAAGATGGTCGAATATTGCTCACCCGCGATAATCGACTGCACCGACTGGACCTCTGCATCCTGCCCGGACACGATCGGCCAGGGCAGATCGCCCGAACCATAGCCGACACCCCGCAACGAGGACAAAATGCCGATGGAAAGCCCGTCATAAGGCGAGAGCACACCATGCACCTGCGCTTCGGTGTAATGCGCGGACAGAAGGTTATCCATCCGGGCCTGTGCTGCGGACCCATCCCAGCGCAGGGTGCCCACGCGGTCCATGCCCATTTGCCCGGAAACGATGACAATCTCGCCCGAGTCGATCAAAGGCTGCAGGACCGACATTGCGCCGTCATAGAAGAAGTAGGCGTTATTGTCGTCCGGCGATCCGCCGAACAATTCGACATTATAGGGCCCGTCGCCAAAGCGCTCCTGAAGCCCTTCGACCAGCGATGTGGCTTGCTGAACGCCGACCTTGAAATTGTCGAAAGTCGCATAGTAGCTGACATATTCGCTGTCACGGATCAGACGGTCATAGGCGATGGTCTGAATGCCCGCGAAATGCGCGTTCTCCAGCGCATTCGAAAGGGTGGTGCCGTCAATCGCCGCGATGACCAGAACATCCACCCCGCTGGTGATCATGTTCTCGACCTGTGCAAGCTGGTTGGGGATATCATCCTCTGCATATTGCAGCATGGTCTGATACCCGGCCTCTTCAAACAGCCGGACCATGGACTCGCCATCCGAAATCCACCTTGCCGAAGACTGTGTTGGCATGGCAATGCCGACGGTCGATTGTGCAAAAGCACCTGTGGCCATAACGAGGCCGACCGCAGTCGCGGTCAGAAGTCTGAATGTCATTGTCTTTCCTCCCAGATAGCGTGACCTGGCTGCAGGCAGCCTCTTTCCAGTCCGCCTGCGCAGAATAGACAGCAAAGATATACAAAACAAATTCTGTTTATTGCTTTATGCATATCATTTTTGATATGCATAACCATGTCCCTCCTCGCCCGCCTCAAACCCCTGCATCTGCGCTTGCTGGTCGCGATTTCCGAACATGGCAAGCTGCAGCGTGCGGCCGAGTTGCTCGCGATTTCCCAACCTGCTGCGTCGCGTATTCTGGCCGAAATCGAGGAAACACTGGGAACACCTGTTTTCGAACGCTTGCCGCGCGGGATGCGCCCTACCCCGCAGGGGGTGCGGGTTCTCCAGCGCGCTTCGATCATTCTTGTTGAATATGATGCGCTGGAAAAAGATATCGCGATGGCGCGTGCGGGGCTTTCCGGCAAGGTGCGGATCGGGGCGGTCACGGGGCCGGTCCTGGCCTATGTCATGCCCGCAATACGCCAGATCCGCCAAACCGCCCCGGATATCGAGGCCACGATCCATGTTGCCCCGTCTGTCGATCTGATACGGGGACTGGAAGACCGGAAATTCGATTTCATCATCGCGCGCCTGCCGGTCGGACAGGAAGTCAGCCATCTGGAAGTGACCCCCGCCCGTCATGAACAGGTCGCCTTGCTGGTACATCAGACGCATCCGCTTTCAGGACAGGGCCCCTGCTCTCTGAGCGCGCTGCTGGAGTTTGACTGGGTGATTCAGGAGCGTGGCGCTCCGATCCGTCAAGCCGTCGAGAATGCGTTTTTTCACGCACGTCTGCCTTTGCCAGGCCAGATCACCAACAGCTCATCACTCCTGGTCGCTCTGGACATGATCACAGTCGGCCCTACAGTTGCGCCGGTAGCGCAAGAGGTCGCGAATTTCCTTACCGGTCCCGGCACCGGAGCCCGTCTGACCGTTCTGGAAACCGAAACCAGAATTACGGTCGAGCCCTATTTTGTCATTCGCCACAAGCACCATGCCCGCAGCGAGGCCACGACCCGCCTCTACCGTCGCGTGCTGGAACTGCTGTGACATCCGCCAATCGGATCCTTCAGTTTCAGGCTCACACCTCGATCGCATTCACCATCGCGGACACCAGATCATTGCCCCGGAACGGCTTGCCGACATAGCCCTTGAAGCCCGCTCGAAGGTACTCGTCCACCTGATGCGACATGACATTCGCGGTAATTGCGATTGCCGGGATATGGCGATGTGCAACCTGCGCTTCACGCGACCGCAATTCGGATAGTGCCGCGATCCCGTCTAGTAGCGGCATTGAAATATCAAGCAGATAGAGGTCGAACCGATCCGGCTCCCAGGCATCCACCGCAGCGCGCCCGTCTTCTGCCAGCACGATCTCGACATCAAGTTTCTTCATCAGCGCCGCAAGAATCATCCTGTTGGTCCGGTTATCATCCGCTGCAAGTACTCTCAGCCCGGCAACAGATGCATTGGTTTGTGTTCTGGACTCTACTTGCAGCCGTCCGGCATAAGGCAATGGAAGCTTCACCTGCACGGAGGTTCCAACTCCGGGGGTGCTGTCCACCGAAATCTCGCCCGCCATCAGGTCCACCAGGCGTTTGACAATCGACATGCCCAATCCGGTTCCACCAAAGCGCCGCGTGACTGTGCCATCCGCCTGTTCAAATTCATCGAACACGCGCGCAACCTGCTCGGGTGTCATGCCAATGCCAGTGTCACGCACGACAAGAACCAGCGCATCGTCATCAGCCGCGCCCATCGTGACGTCCACACGGCCTGCCTCGGTAAATTTGACAGCATTCCCGACAAGGTTATGAAGGATTTGCGCCAATCTTCCGGGATCACCCAGTCGCGGTCTTCGCGCTGACGCGTCAACGGATAAATCCAGATCAAGGCGTTTTTCCACAGCCAGGACCCTGTGCACGGAATCGACCTGATAGGCCAGATTTGCGGGTATGAAAGGTGCCAGTTCCAGGGCCAGTTTCCCGGCTTCGATCTTCGACATGTCCAGCACATCGTTGAGAACCCCAAGCAGCGTTTCACCCGACGCACGAATGGTCGCCAGCATGTCAAGATGTCCCGGATCCGACAACTCTCCCTCAAGCATCTGCGCCATTCCAAGCACGCCATTGAGCGGCGTCCTGATCTCGTGGCTCATATTCGCCAGAAAGAGCGACTTTGACCGGTTCGCAGCTTCTGCGCGTTCAGCGGCATCGCGCAATTCGTTTTCGGCAGCCACCTGGTCGGTTATATCACTGATGGAACAGACGACACGCACACACAGCCCTTCGGCCTTGATCGGGGCCGCATTCACCGAGAGCATGCGTCTTGTTCCATCCGGCCAGGCGATCGAGAAACGAACGTCGCGCACGATACGATTCTCATCCATGACCCGCCTGAAGGGCAGCGCATCGACTGGAAAGGGGTGCCCATCCAGTGTTGTGATCTGCCATGCACCGTCGTTATAGCGCATCCCGTCAATGTCAGAAGCTTCAAGCCCCAGAATCCGTTCTGCGCCGCGATTTGCGAAAATGATGCGCCCGGTTTCATCCAGCCCCGTGATGCCGGAAACGGATGCATCCATCAAACTGGCAAGATAGTCCCGCTCCGCCGTCAACTGACTCTGGAGTTGCATACGCTCGGTTATGTCAAGGTGAATACCGGCAAGCTTGAGTGGTCGACCGTTCTCGTCGCGCGACATGACCCGACCACGAGAGAGCACCCAGACCCAGTGACCCGCCTTGTGCCGCATTCGGATTTCATTGGCGAACCGATCGCTTCCCTCCGTCAGACGCGTTTCATGCTGCTTCAACAACACGCCTAGATCATCGGGGTGAACCAGTTCATAGAATCCAAAATGTTGGCGGTCGGCCAGTTCTGTGCGCGTATAGCCAACCATCTCGGCCCAGCGTTCGTTCACATGTTTGGTATCCGAGACAAGGTCGATTTCCCATGTGCCCGCTGCGGCTGCATCAATGATCTCTCCCAAACGCTCCTCGGCACGCTTGAGCGCTGTAATGTCGATATGGACACCTGCCATGACTTCGGGCTGACCGCCGGATGACCAGCGCGCCACGCGACCACGCGACATCACCCAGACCCAATGGCCGTCCTTGTGCCGCATCCGCAACTCATATTCGAAATGGTCGATTTCCTGCGCTAAAACGCTTGCCACCTTCGCTTCGGCAGCGGCCAGATCTTCGCTGTGCACCAGACCACGCCATACCTCGATGGAAAACGGGCCAAGCTCCTCCAGCGTATAGCCTACCATTTCGGCCCAGCGGTCGTTTACGATATTCGTACCAAGCGGCACGTTCCATTCCCAGGTACCGGCCTCGGCACCATCAATGATATCGGCCAGACGGCGTTCAGCTTCCTTGACCTCGGTAATGTCAATCCGCATTCCAACCCGACCACCATCGGGTGTCGCACGCTCGATTATTCTGAACCAATTACCCGCCAGTTGCCGGTCAAGTGATCCGCTCGCTGACCGGTGATGCTTCAGCGCCTCGGCAACCCAGGCATTTTCTCGCCCGACCGCCTCAGGCAATTCGCCGCTCTCGGCTACCGCGCGCAAGACTGTTTCATAGGAAACGCCCGGCTTTATCAGCGGTGCCGCCTTGGGGAACATGCTTCGATAGCGGGTGTTGCACAGAACCATGCGGTCGTCCGCATCGAAATAAACGAAAGCATCCGGCAGCGCTTCTACCGCCATTTCCAGTCGCGCGCGCGCCTCTGTGGCTTCGCGCGCCAGTTCCTCAAGCATTTCAGCCTGCCGCTTGCGATCCGTGATATCCGTCTCGATAAAGACATATCCCGTCAGAACGCCATCCGCATCGCGCAGTGGCTGCAGATCAATATCTGTCCAGAAATGCGTCCCATCCCGCGTCCGGTTGAGTAGCTCGGCCCGAACCGCCCGACCGGCCGTCATCTCGGCCCTGATGCGCGCGGCTTCCACCGACTCTGCGTGCTCGACGCGCAAGACATCTGCCGGTCTTTGACCGCGCACCTCGTCCAGGCTCCAGCCTGTTCGCGCCTCAAAAGCGGGGTTGACCCATTCAATGCAATCGTCAATCCCGAGAATGATGACCAGATCGGTCATCCGACGCGCAATCAGGCCCAGCCGCTCCGCCTCGGCCGCGAGCCGCCATTCCTCTGTTGTGTCGCGCGCGACGAAAACATAGCCGGGCTCGACACCGGGCCGATCCGGCGGTCGAGAGGAAACGGTCACAGCATAGCGCCGTCGCCCTCGTGGTGTCTCTGCCCAGAACATATGTGGGCCGGAACGACCAGTGGCATCCACTTCGGCCATCGCGCGCCGGTTCAGCGCTGCAATATCGGGCGGCATCACCTCTTCATGGGTCTTGCCAAGCAACTGATCCAGCGGGACCATCATCTGCTCATGATCTGCGGTGAATACACCGACATACCGCCCGGAGGAATCCACTTCGACCACGAGTTCCGATAGAGCCCCCAGCGTGGTCTTCAGCCGATCATGCGCCTCTGCCATAAGGTTTCGCGCTGCGGCGATTTCGGCTGTCGCATCCGCCCGCGCCAGCGCCGCGCCAATTGCATCTGCGACCGAGGCAAGCAACTGAATTTCGCTGCGGTCGAAGACACGGTGCTGTTCGACCGCATCAAATCCCACAAAACCCGAGAGGGTGTCCCCGTCGCGCAAGGGAACAACAAGCAGGGACTGGACCCCCTGAAGTTGCAGATGCGCTTTCAGGACAGAATCGTTGCACAACGCGTCAACGTCGTTGATTTCAATGGCCTCGTTTCGGGACCAGCGGTCACGCCACGACTGCACCATTTCTGCGGGCAGGTCACGGTTGAGATGGCGGCTCTGTTCAATACTCTCGGCGCACCATTCATGGGTATTGTCGATAACTTCGCCGTCGCCGACAGGTTTGATCCGGAAAACATAGCTGCGGTCGATTTCGCAAAACCTGCCAAGCTGTTCCAGTGCGTGCTGAATTGTGGCATCGATTTCATCAGGGGTGGCGCGCAGCAGTTCTCCAAGCAAATCTACTGCCAGCGCAAGCGAATGCTCACGTCTGGTTCCCTCAGATCGCCTAGGGTCCGACACTCCGGAATTCAATGCAACGCCCCATCCCTTGCTGCAATGAGCATACTAGCGTGACCGCCGACTCAGCAGAACCCCGCGCATGAAATAAGCACAAGTTTCTGCACACAGACTAATCTACCCATACTGGGCTAAAAGAACCAATAACACGGACAAGGCCCGCGCAGTGTTTGGATTCGTCTGTGGCGCATACGAAAAATCAATCCGTGACGTTGCGCACATGCTTTGCGCTAGATGCCATTCGACAATGCAAACGCTTGTTGCAAAAGAGTGTATTCTAGGAAGGACGTCAGCGCATGATGAAAGGATCCGGAATCGGATCATCAGAGGTGCGAAGCCAGACCGTCTTGACTGTGGTGTAATCCAGCGCCGCCGCCAGTCCGCCCTCGCGTCCGTGCCCCGACAGACCGTGCCCACCAAAGGGCGCAAGCGGCGACACAGCCCGGTAGGTATTCACCCAGACAACTCCTGCGCGAATACCGCGGATCATCCGGTGCGCCCGCGTCAGCGAAGTCGTGAACACACCGGCGGCCAGCCCATAGGCCGTGTCATTGGCCAGGTGCAGCGCCTCGGCCTCGTCGTTGAACGGCAAGACCGACAGGACAGGACCAAAGAACTCTTCGTGCAGGCACGGCGCGTCCGGCGCGTGCGTGCAATCAAGGATCGTCGGCGGAAAGAAGAATCCCGGCCCCTCGGGCATACGACCCCCTGTCACGATCCGCGCACCAGCCGCTTCGGACCGCGCGATCAGATCGAGAATGCGCCCACGCTGCCGCTCTGTGCAAAGCGGGCCGATTTCGGTTTCCATTAGACCCGGTGCCCCGATACGCGCAGTCCGAGCGCGTTCAGCTAGCTGCGCGAGAAACGTTTCCTTGACGCTGCCTTCAACCAACAAACGCGACCCCGCAACGCAGCTTTGGCCGGTTGCCGCGAAAATTGCCGAGACCTGCGCATTCACCGCGCTGTCGATATCAGCATCCGCGAAGACGATGAACGGCGATTTGCCCCCCAGTTCCAGCGAGGTGCGCGACAGGTTTTCCGCGCTCGCGCGCACAATGTGACGTGCCGTCTCCGGCCCGCCAGTGAAGGCAATATGTGCGACTTTCGGATGCGTACACAGCGCTTGCCCGACCTCTGGGCCGCCGGTCAGAAGATTGACTACACCCGCAGGAAATCCCGCCTCATGCACAAATCTTGCAAATTCCAGTAGCGGTGCGGGTCCATCCTCCGAGGCTTTCAGAACAACCGTGCACCCTGCGGCCAGTGCAGGCCCCAGCTTGACTGCCGACAGGAAAAGCTGGCTGTTCCAGGGCACGATGGCCGCGACGACACCAACGGGTTCGCGTCGCAGCCAGACCTCCATATCAGGCTTGTCGATGGGCAGATGCGCCCCTTCGATCTTATCCGCCAGCCCGGCATAATAGCGGTAATATTCGGCCACATAGGCAATCTGCGTTCGAGTCTCGCGTATGATCTTGCCCGTGTCGCGCGTCTCGATCTCAGCCAGTCTTGGGGCTGCGGCCTCTATCAGGTCAGCCAGTTTCAGAAGCAGTTTACCCCTTGCACTGGCCGTCATGGCTGGCCACGGCCCCGTCCGAAAAGCACGCTCCGCAGCCTCGACCGCGCGCGCCACATCTGCCGTATCCGCCATCGGAATGCGCGCCCAGGGCGTGCCGGTTGCGGGATCAAGAGTATCGGCGTGACGTGTCCCGCGCTCGAACCGGCCATCTATGTAGTGCTCGAATTCCTGCATCCCCGCCCCTGTCATGCAAAGGCCGGCATCACATCACGGATCAACCGCTCAAGCGAGGCTTTCTTGCGCGCGAAACTCATGCCGGTATCTATCCAGAAGCTGAATTCGTCATATCCAAGCGCCTCGTAGGTTTTCAGCCGGTCGATAACTTCACCAGACATCCCGATAATCTGGTTTTTGCGCATGGCCTGAGCCGAATAGAACGGATGCGCTGAAATCTCTTCGTCACTCAGCGTGTCAATCAGACCTTGACGCACCGGGCGTTCATTGTTGAACCACGCCCCGAAATAACAATAGAAGCGGTTGATCTCCTCTGCAGCACGATCGGCATCCGCTTCGCTCTCGGCCACATAGGCGTGGCGCAGAACCATGATTTTCGGGCGTGGCACTTCGGGATGGGCGGCACAGGCCGTGTTGAACCGCTCCATCAGGCTGACGACTTCCTCATCCCCCATATGCAGCGGCGTCACCTGCACATTGCAGCCATTGGCCACGGCGAAGTCATGACTGCTGGGGTCACGCGCGGCGACCCAGATCGGGGGACCAGACTGTTGCAGCGGTTTGGGCGAGGAGGTTGTGGACGGAAACTGCCAGTATTCACCCTGATGCGCGTAATCACCCTGCCACAACGCCTTGAGCGCCGGGATCAACTCTCGCATCCGCCCACCGGCGCCCCATGCATCGAGCCCCGGCAAAAGCCGCTCGTATTCATAGCTATAGGCCCCCCGAGCGATGCCCAGATCCAGTCGACCATCCATGATGATATCGGCCATCGCGGCCTCTCCAGCCAGGCGGATCGGGTGCCAGAAGGGCGCGATCACCGTTCCGGTGCCCAGCCGCACAGACTTCGTGCGCCGCGCAAGATCGACAAGGTTCAGCAGTGGATTGGGCGCGATGGTGAAATTCATGCCATGATGCTCACCCGTCCAGATGGCGTGCAGCCCGCCCTCGTCGGCAATATGACACAATGCGATCATCTCGTCATAGAGCCGCTTCTGATCGTCCTCTGCCGAGACACGTTCCATATGGATAAACAGCGAGAATTTCATGCTGTACCTGCTTCTGTACCCGTGGTCACACGGCCATCCTGATGATTTCCGAAATAGATCCCGTAGCGCCCGAGCTGCGCTTCACGGCCGAGCCGCGCCAGCATCTTGCGCAGGGCAGGATCGGCAATCTCCGGGTCGCCCTCTGGCGAAAGCGGCACAAATGCGCCTTTCTGCACAGCGGTCTGGGCCGTTGGACAGCGCAGGGCGATATGCTGCGTGCCGGTACGCATGTCTTCATAGATGGCGTAGACCTGCCCCGGCTCTGCCGTGACCCCATGCAAGCGCATCAGTGTCGCCAGTCGGCCCTGCACGCCGGAGCTGCCGACCCGCGCCATCGGCACCGTGACCCCGCCACGCTCATCATCGACCAAGAGCACGCAATCCCCCGCCTGAAAGATGGCCGAAATCACGACATCCGGGCCAGTGGGCAATTCTGCGGCGGTGGTGACAGGCGTGACATATGCGCCCCGGTAATAGCCAAGCCCCGGTGCCGATGTCGCTGCAAATCCACCAATCTGCCCGATCAGAAGCGTATGGTCGCCCGCTGGTTTGGTTGCGTACAAGCTGCAGTCGAACCACGCGGCGACACCCCCGATCAAGGGCGATCCGACCGGCCCGCGCCGCCAGTAGATATCTGTAAAGCGGTCTTCGGCTGGACGCGCGAAACTGGCTGAAATGTCTTTCTGATCTTCGGCAAGGATATTGACTGCAAACCCGTTTCCTTGCGTGAACTGCAAAAGATTGGCGGACCGATTGGCAATCGCGACGGACAGAAGCGGCGGGTCCAGTGAAACCGAAGCAAAGGAATTCGCCGTGAAGCCCAAGGGCTTGCTGTGCCTGTCCAGGGTTGTCACAACGGTCACACCGGTCATGAAACACCCAAACGCATCGCGCAAGGCTCGCGGGTCGAGATTTGCACCGGTCATGTCACAGTTTCCGCTTGCTGAAACCAGTCGCACAGTACTTTCGAGACAACATCTGGCGCAGTCAGATGAACCATGTGGCGATGCCCTTCCATCACAACGGCGCGGCCCAAGGGGGCCGCCATGGCGATAGCCTCGGTCATCGCAGGCGTAGAATTGGCATCCTCTGCGCCGGTCAGAACCAAAAGCGGGCAGGTGATCTGGTCGATCCGGTCGGCATAGACACGATCGCCTTCAGCAAAGGCGCGATAGGCCGCACCATACCCCTCGGGCGTGTTCCGCCGGAGCCAGATGCCCGTCTGCCTGCGCAATTCCGCCTGATCCGGGTCGAACCAACGATTGAGCGGCGCTTCGGGGTCATAGTCCGCGGTAGCGATCTGCGTCGCACGGGCCATGACCGCTTTGCGGGCCATCGCATTTCGCCTGTAAACCGGGTTCAGAAGGACCGCTTTCGACACGAGGTCGGGGCGTTCGACGGCCAGTCCGACGGCCATCAGAGCCCCCATGGAATGACCCGCCACGGCTACTGGTCCACAACCCAACGCCTCGATCACACGCGCTGTCCATGCCACAAAATCCGACAGACCTGCCTGACCGGGCAGCGGCGCGCTTTCGCCATGACCGGGCATGTCCACGGCAATGACGCGATACTGCAACGACAGCGCGTCGATTTGCGGCGTCCATGCCTCGGCGCACAGACCGACACCGTGGATCAGCAACACCGGAGCGCCCTCTCCTGTTACAAGGGCACGGACCGCCAGACCGTCAGACAGATGCAGGATTTTCGAGGTCATGGCCCAGATCTTTCAAATCCTGATAGCGGTCGCCAATCCTGTGATGCGGCCTGCCCCCGGTCGCCGCGCCAAGCGCCACCACAATCTCATCGGCAGCCGGTGCATCAGGTATGGCGAAATGCACGGTCAGATAATGTGACCGGCGCCCTTCGTCATGCTTGTCCATCAGCGGGATCATGACCGGCGTATTGGCCGCTCCCCGGATATTGGTAAAGGCGAGGTAGGTTTTCGCACCGAGGGCCTGCCGATAGTGATTGCCGAAACGCAAGGTATGTATCAGCGCACTGGCATGTTCGACTTCACCATCCAGGCCGACAATCGCGGCTTTGCCATACGCTTCAACCTTGGCGGCCCCGCCTGCGGCATCAAGGATCATGTGGGTCAACAATTCACCCAGCCCCGGCGCAGCATCGTGAATTGCGGGTTTCAGATCCTCGACGAAACCCTGTCCGGCCCAAGGGTTGCGGATCACCGCAGCCGCGCCGATCAGGGTCAGCGGCACCGGGGCTGCCTTGCCACCCTCAATCAGCGTGGTTTCAACGAAAGTCAGTGTCTTGCGAATCAATGCTGGCATCCTACGCTCCTTGGCTGCTCTGATAAGATGGTATACCAACAGACAATATGTCAAACATTTCTTGCAAGCCTGTGAAACACCGCGTAACAAAATGGCATGGACGCAGCAGAAAACAGTGATCTGAGAATCGATTACCCGGCTACGACGCTGCGGGAACTGGCGGTCGAGCGGCTGCGCAAGGCCATCATTTCCGGTCACTTTGCCAGTGGCGCGCGGCTGGTCGAACGCACGCTGTGCGACCAGCTCGGTGTCTCGCGATCCGTGATCCGTGAAGCCATTCGTGTGCTTGAGGCAGAAGGTCTGGTCGAAACCCAGCCGCGCAGCGGCCCGGTCGTCGCGACACTTGACTGGACCGTAGCGGCCCAGATTTACAACATCCGGATCTTGCTCGAAGCCGATGCTGCCGCAGCCTGCGCAAGATGTGCAACACCCGAACTCGTCGCGGAACTGACCGGCGCAATCGAACAGTTACGCACAGCCTATGACAGCGCCCATGCGCAGACATTGCTTGATGCAACCACTTATTTCTACAAGGTCATCTTCACATCAGCCGGTCAGCAGGTCGCCTGGGAAATCGTGCAGCGCCTGAACGGTCGTATTTCGCGCTTGCGGGCCATAACACTCGCCTCGACCGACAGAAGCACCTCGGGCTATGCGCATATGCAACGGATTTTTCTGGCGATCTGCGCGCAAGACCCGGAAGCGGCGGCCTGCGCCGTGCGCGACCACCTGCGCGATGCGGCAGAAATCGCCCGACTGGCTTTGGAGCAGGCAGGATGACCGCGTATTGGATCGCGCATGTAACCGTCGAGGATGCCGAAGCCTATGCCGGATATCAGGCCCTGGCACCCGCCGCGTTCAAGCAATACGGCGCGGAATTCCTCGCGCGTGGCGGTGAACATGAAACGCTGGAAGGGCCGGATTTTCAGCGCCACATCGTGATCGCTTTCCCGTCGCTTGCTGCGGCCAGGGCCTGCTACAACAGCGCGGAATATCAGGCCGCCAAGACGAGACGGGATGGAGCTTGCCTCGCTCATGTCACTCTCGTCGATGGCTTGTGACGCACGAGCGAACAGCTATACCGGCAGATCCTGCAAATGGCAGAACCCACTGCATCAGGATCACCCCAAGCCCTGCCGCGCCTCAAAGCTATGGTCGCCGCGCTGCAAGGAGCATCAAAGCTGGCAACTGGAGGTAATGACGACCGGAAAAAGCGTGAAAACCGTTGCCACCAGACCGATCCACAGACCCGCGCGCGGTAATTGCGCCCGCAAGCCCACACCTTGCGGCACGGCACGAAACAGCGGCCAGAACGCGAGCAGACCAAGGCACCAAAGACCCATCAGTGTGATGCGCGCAGTCTGGCTTGTGCCTGACGGGCTCAGGCCATCCGCACAGATTATCCCATGTGCCGCATAGACGACCACAAAGACCACGGCCCAGAGTGTCGGCCCTGCCAGCATTGCCCCCAGCCACTTCATGCGGCCCCCTGCTGCGCGATCAATGCAATGATGGTGACAAGGGTCGTGACCGTCGTGAAATCCTGCCAAAGCCGCCAATGAGGCCACGCTCCGCGCGCAAGCTTGTCGATCTCACTGCGTCGATGCTGGTCAAGCACAAAGGCCGCCATGCCGCATGCAACCAGCACATGTAGCCCGACATAGCCTGCCATGACAGCGCGCAGCGCGTCCCGGGCATGGGCAGTGGGATCGTCCAGCACGGGAAGAAGCCCTGCCAACAAAGCAATGAGTGCAACGCTGTTGGCCAGCAGACCCGTAAGCGCCCAGATCGGGGCCTCACCACGCACGGCGCCCATTCCCAGCAGCAACGCCCCGGCAACAACAACCATCGTCCAGAGCGCACGCGTGGTATCCATCATGGCCAGCGGCGCGGGTGGGCCTTGGGTCACAACCGACAGGAACGCCAATCCGAACAGGACGGATGCAAATAGCGCCCCATTCGCCACCAGCAACGCCATCAGCCCGCTTTGCCCAAGACTCTGGCGGGCATGATGATGGACTGTCAGCGTCAGACCAGGCGCAACCTCGATCCCGTCCAGCGCCCCGCGCGGCGCAAGACCACGCGCCCAGACCCATATGAGCACAGCCACGGGGATCAGTGCAGCGCCGGCCAAGGCATAAAGCCCAGCCAGCATCAACAGGACGAAAACCCCGATACTGCCCGAAAGCACAAATGGCAGCGCAGTATTGCCCGGCAGAAGAGCCACATGATCGGGCCTTGCGGCCCCGACGGATGTGACCAGAAACTCGCGCCGACCGCGCGGGGCACCGGGCAAAACGCCTTCGCCGCGCGCAAGCGCCAGCATCACCTCGTCTGCAGGCCGGTCGAGATGCCGCGCTGTGGGTTGCGAGGCAAAGTTGAAGTTCGGCGCAGGCAAGGGCATGGCCCAATCGAGCGTCGTCGCGCGCCAGGGATCGCGGCGCGCGCGCATGCCAAGCGTCATCTGCAACAGCATGTCCAGCGCGAACATGGCGAAACCGATGGTCATGGCGAAGCCGAAGATCGATGAGGTCAGGTTCAGCCAGATCCATTCGGGATTGTCCGGGTAGACATCAATCCGGCGCGGCATGCCCATCAGCCCGGTCAGATGCATGATGAAGAAGGTGCCATGAAACCCGATCAGGATGATCCAGAACGCCGCTTCGCCCAGCCCCCGGACCCGCGTCCGTCCGGTTATCAGCGGCATCCAGTATGTGATGGCCGCCATCATCGGAAAGACAAAGCCGCCGATCAGCACATAATGCAGATGCGCCGTGACAAAGGCCGTATCGTGCGCCTGCCAGTTGAACGGCACAATCGCCAGCATCACGCCCGTCAACCCGCCCATGACGAAAGTCAGGAAGAAGCCCAGGATGTGATACATCGGCAGATGCAGTTCTGGCCGACCCTTCCACATTGTCCCGATCCAGGCGAAGACTTGCACCGCTGTTGGCACCGCCACCAGCACGGACGCCGCCGAAAAGAACGCAAGCGCCATATGCGGGATGCCAACAGTGAACATGTGATGCACCCACAACCCGAAGGACAGAAAAACCAGCCCCAGAATGGCTGCGACAATCGCGCCATAGCCAAGAATGCGTGTACGACACAGGATCGGAATGATCGTGGACATGGCACCTGCGGCGGGCAGGAAGATGATATAGACTTCCGGATGGCCAAACAGCCAGAACAGGTGCTGCCACAAAAGCGGATCCCCTCCGCGCTCCGGATCGAAGAATGGCCAGCCAAAGGCGCGCTCCAACTCCAGCAGCACCGAGCCCGCGATCAGTGGCGGAAAGCCCACCAGCATCATCACGCTGGTGCCGAGCATATACCACGCGAAAAGGGGCATTTCGGTCAGCTTCATCCCCGGCGCGCGCTGACGCAGGATGGTCACGGTAATCTCGACCGCCGCTGCAACAGCCGAAATCTCGACAAATGTCACGCCCAGAAGCCAGACATCGGCATTGATACCGGGAGAGTAGGTAGCACTCGAAAGCGGCGTATACATGAACCAGCCATCCCGCGGCGCAACACCGAAAAGAAGCGCCGTCAGCATGATCAGCCCCCCGAACAGATAGCACCAATAGCCAAGCGCCGTCAGGCGCGGAAAAGCCATGTCGCGCGTGCCCAGTATCTTCGGCAGAAGCCAGATGGCCAACCCTTCCAGCATGGGGATGGCAAACAGAAACATCATGATGCTGCCATGCATCGTGAAGATCTGATTATAGAGTTCGGTATCCAGAAATGCACCGTCAGGGGTTGCAAGCTGCGCGCGAATGAGCATCGACAGGATGCCGCCAATCGCGAAAAACACGAAGGCTGTCGCCATGAAACGCAAGCCCAGCGTCGTGTGCGAAACAGAAGTAATCTGCCCCCAGAGCCCACGATCATTGGACCATACCGCGTCCATCTCTCGGTTCAGGGCCAATGCCCGCTGCGCTGGATTGCGGGGCAGATCGGCGGTCGCAATGCGCGCGGCGTCTGAGGGGAAGGTCGCGTCAGTCATTCGGTCCCTCGCTCAATTCCGGGGGCCATTCGGCATGGGCCCGCACCTCGAACCGCATCCGCGCGTGACCTGAACCGCAGAATTCCGCGCAAAGCCCCGCATAGGTGCCAGGATGGTCCGCCATCAATCGCAGCCGGTTTGTGCGACCTGGAATCGCGTCCAGCTTACCCGCCAGACGCGGCACCCAGAAGGAATGGATCACATCTTCCGAGGTGATCAGCACATCGACGGGTTGACCTGCCGGGATATGCAGCAGATCGGTGCTTTCAACCGGCGCCCCCTCTGGCCCGTCATGCGAAAACTGCCAGCCCCATTGATAGGCATGGGCGCGCACGGTCACTGCACCGTCATCGCGCGGCAGGATCCGCTCGCCGACAACCAGCCCTGCGCCAAGCACAAGCGAAAGAACCACGAACGAGAATCCCAGCCCAAGCCCATGCGTCCAGCGCCTTGCCGCCGTTTCACGCGGTTGCCCCAGGCTGAGCACGAGCAGAACCAGCACAAAAAGTGTGATTACCGCCGATCCTGCGAACATCGCCCACCACAACCAGGCGATGTCAGCCGCCACCGGTCCCGAGGGCGCAAGCGTGGACAACGGCCCCCCGCAGCCCGCAACGACCATAGGCAGGATCAGCAACATCCGCTTCATAGCGGCTCGATCCGCGCTGGAATGGCGTTCCCGCGCGGTTCCCGAAGGATCTCCGGCACCCGGTCCAGCATCGCGCCCAGATCAGGTTTGGCCAGCACCAGCCACAGAACCAGCCCGATCAATGGGACCAAGGCGATCAGTGACAGGCCAACCGGCGGAATGTCATATGCGCTGCGCCGCTCACCTGCCTGGACGACAAGATGCCCGAACCATGCATGCAGCATCACCATACCCATAACGGCGAGAAGCTTCGCCGCCATCCAGGCGTCCAGCACTTCCAGCCAGAAAATCAGGACGGTCCCGACGGCGACGGCAATCACGGCGGCAGGCGAAATCACGCGTGTGTAGCTGTAATGCGTCAACCAGCGAAACTCGGTGAAGCCTGCCTGAGTCCTGAACCGCTCATGCCGCCCATGCAGATGCAAGAGGACGGGCAAGAGAATGAGACCGGCGCACCAGATTGCCAGAGCCGCAATATGCACCGCTTTCAGCAAGGCGATCATGCACGCTGATCCTGTCGCAACAATCGCCACGCAAGAAAGCCCGCCAGAACCGCTGCAGGTATCATGCCGGGAATCCACATGATCAAGCCAGCCAGTTGCTGGTCTTGCGCCGCGCTCAGACCCCAGACCGGCGCATGGGCCAGATGCTCCAGATAGAAGGGGCCGGGCGCGAATGTCAGAAGCGCCCCCAACAGTCCCATTTGTGCGACGAGCGTCATCAGCCCGAGAACGGGTGCCGGGCTGCGATCCTGAAACAACGCGGAAAAAAATGCCCAGGCAGGCAGGATCAGAGCGACCTGCATGGCCCAGTAGACAGTCGCATCTTCCCATGCCGCAGAGTAGACCTGCGGAATATGCCAGGCCCAGAGCGCGCCAGACAAGGCGAGAAGCGCAAGCATGGCTGGAAGGCGACGCAAGGGGAAGGCGATGGCAAGCGCTGGGGCCAGAACGCCGATGACAACCAGATGATGCACTGTGCGCGCAGCGAAAAGCGCGACGCTGAGCGCACAAAGCGGGGAAATGAAAGCAAGAGTGGCGGCAAAGGCAGCAACTCCGAACCCGGCTTGCCGCGTCTTCTCGGCGCCACGCAGCACGAGAACGCCGCATGCGCCAAAAGCGAGAAATGCCCCCAGCAGGAACGGATCGTTGTTCCAACTGCCAAGCCAATCCATCGGCGTCGGCGGGGGTCCGCAATAGGGCGTGTCTGGCAGAGTCACAGCGATCATGCACCGACAACGCATTCATCCGGGAACGGTTCCAGAGAAAAAGACAGCGCTCGGAAAAAGCGCTGCCTCAAATGAATTCTTCAAACTACTCCGAACAGGAAAAGAAGAATGATGACAGGTATCGGAATACCAATAAACCAGAGAAGAATTCCACGCATTTGAGCCTCCTGCATTTTTCAAAGAGCTATTGAGTATAAAACGCTGGTATGGCTGTTTTGTTCCCATTTTTACGAAAATGGCCCACCTTCCGGTGGGCCATGTCACTCACTACAGGCACAATCGCAACGCCTTACCCTTGATATTCAGGCAGGCTTTCCATTTCTTCCTGCGTCATGGTCACTTGCACACGCACATTACCGTCTGCGTCATTCCACAGGATATCGAGATCGTCGATTTCGAGCGCGATCGTATGGGTCCCGATACCGAGGAACCCACCAACATCCATCACGGCATGGGTGATCTCACCCGTCGCGCCGATGACCAGATCATCCACCGTTGCGATCTGCTCACCCTCACGGCCATAGACATCTGCGCCCGTCAGTCGATCAGCAGTCCGATCCTGTGCCGGCAGAACCTGATAGCCTTCGGGAACTTCGGTCCTGGCGGTTGCAGTATCCACCTCGGCCTCACTGGCGATGTCGAGAACCGGGTCTTGCTGCGCATCAGCGCCCATGTTTGCCCCGTCCTGAACTGCAGGAGAACTGCGATCCGCCGCTGCAAAGCTGAAGTTCAGTTGATCGTCTTCGAACTCAGGCAATGCTTCCAGTGCGTCCCGCGACATCGTGGCAACAACGAAGAAGTCGCTGATGTCCTCTGCGCCGGCTTCCTCAGCAACGAAATACAATTCGTTCATGTCGACCATCACTGTGCGCGCGCCAAGCCCGAGGAAACCGCCAACATCAACAAGCACCCCGCGCACCGAGCGGTCTTTGCTCAGCACGATGTCTCCGATGCTGCCGACATTCTCCCAGCTATCGCGATCCCCCGAGAACACGTCAGCACGCTCCCAGGCAAGTTGCGTCCGCTCCCAGATGTCGCGCTCCGAGTCTGCGCGCTCGTCACCCAGCGCGCGTGTCGCCTCGGTGTCGAGAACATAGAGGTTCTTCCCGGTGAAGTCAGTTGCACGGAAAGCCGGAACCATCATGTCACCATGCGCCATGCCGGTCTCTGCGCCATGGGCATGCATGTCGGCATAGGCCACGGAACCCATTGCAGTAACCGCTACAAGCGCGGTGCTCAGCATCAGCTTTTTCATCACGATACTCCTTTTATACCAAGCTCTGTTCGAGCTACATGGATTAAACGC
>JAFIEM010000105.1 GCA_020832555.1 Natronohydrobacter sp.
AACAACACGCAAGATACAAAATCACTCAAAGCAGAAAAAAATCAAAACGAAGGTGAAAACCACAGATAATCGAGAGCCTTAACGGCAGTAGGGACCGTTACGGTGCCGCGCCGTGTCATAATGGAAATGGTCCTCATGCATCCCGTCAGAACCCGGTCCGAGAGTCGTGCCGAAGGTGCCACAGGCCGCGCGGTGAATCTGCTGCAAGGTTCTTGAATGCGTTGAGCCGCGCCAGTCGCGCAGCACGTTCATCTCGGAGCCATCTGCGAGAATGATGGCGCTGATGTCGATCGCGCGCCCGCGACCATGTTCGGAAACGCGCGCTCCTGATCGGTGGTTGCGCGGACGGCACACATAATGCGCCGCGACCCGCAATTCGCTGACCCCCCCGCCCTTGCGCCCCACAGCAGGCTGGACGCCGGTCTTGACCCAGCGATGCAGGGCGGCGGCGGTTTCGCAATCCATGATCGCTGCCTGCGACAGCTTCACGCCTTCAACATGCGTCACACGCACTGGCGCATCCACACCGCAGCCCGCCACTTGCGAGGTGATCGGCGGAATCACCTCGCCCGCAAGCCCCGGAACGCCGCAAAGCCTGCCAGAGGGCCGCGGCCCGGTGACAGAACGCGGCGGCTGGCCACGAAAAGAGACGTTGCGCAAAGGGTTCATCCGACTCAGCAGGCCGCCGGTCTGCGCTGACACATTCAAGCCTGCGACGGGCTGTGCGCCACGGTCAACGCGGCGCTCCGAACTGCACCCCATCAGGACAACCAATGCCAGTCCGCACGCGATTGCTGCGTTTTTCTTTTTCATGCCCGTGCCTCCGTCAACCGGATATCTTTGTCTTTGCTCGCCCGAAATCGGGGGCATCCGTATCCTGCCCAGCTTCGATGATACCACGTCGAATCGCCCTTGTCCGCGTGAAATAGTCATGTAGCAGATCGCCATCCCCCTGCCGGATCGCCCGCTGCAGCGCGAACAGCTCTTCCGTGAATCGTCCGAGGATCTCGAGCGTGGCCTCCTTGTTATTGAGGAACACGTCACGCCACATGGTCGGATCAGAGGCGGCGATGCGCGTGAAATCGCGAAAGCCGGCTGCGGAATACTTGATCACTTCGCTATCCGTCACACGGCGCAGATCATCGGCAACGCCGACCATCGTATAGGCGATCAGATGCGGCGTATGACTGGTCACAGCCAATACAAGATCGTGATGCGGCGCGTCCATCAGATCGACATTCGCGCCCAGACCCCGCCAGAACTGCGTCAGACGGTCGAGTGCAGTCTGATCCCCGCCATCCAGCGGCGTCAGGATGCACCATCGATTGTCGAACAATTCGGCAAAGCCCGAGCGCGGGCCGGAATGTTCGGTACCTGCCAGCGGATGGCCCGGAATGAAATGGGCGTGTTCCGGCAGATGCGGGGCCACCGCGTCGATCACCGCCTGCTTGACCGAACCGACATCCGTGATCGTCACGCCTTGGGCCAGATGCGGGGCGATCTCGCGCGCGACATCAGCCATCGCGCCCACCGGGACACACAGTACGACAAGATCGGCGCCTTCGACCGCCTCGGCAGCCGTTGTATAGACCTGATCGACCAGCCCGATTTCAGCGGCGATGGCCCGGGTCTCGGGCGAGCGCGCCGTGCCAGTCATCCCATCCGCAAGACCGGCACGGCGAATCGCATGGGCCATCGAAGAGGCAATCAACCCCAGCCCCACAAAGGCGACACGGCGATAGAGCGCAGTCATGCCTGCCTCTCCATGAAGACCCCGATGACATGGGCGACACGGCGGCAGGCGGCCTCGTCCCCCACGGTGATGCGCAAGCATTCGGGCAGGCCATAACTGGCCACCTGCCGCACGATCAGCCCTTCGGCCAGCAGGGCCGCATTGCAGGCGCTGGCCTGTTCCGGATCCCGAAAGCGGGCCAGAACGAAATTCGCATGGCTGCGATCCGTGGGCACACCGGTCTGGATCAGCTTATCCGCCAGCCAATCGCGCAGCCGCGCGTTTTCGCTCAGCGAACGCGCGATATGGGCTGCGTCACCCAGCGCGGCCTCGGCCACGTCCAGTTGCACATTGGACAGGTTGAAGGGACCGCGCACGCGGTTCAGCACGTCGATCACATGTTGCGGGCCATAGCCCCAGCCCACGCGCAGCCCACCCAGCCCGTAAAGCTTCGAGAAGGTGCGCGTCATGACCACATTCTCGCGCGCATCGACCAGTGCGGCGCCGCCATCATAGCCTTCGGCATACTCCGCATAAGCCCCGTCCAACACCAGCAGCGCCTGCGGCGGCAGTTTCTCGGCCAGCCGCGTGATGTCCTCGATCGGGATCATGGTGCCGGTGGGGTTGTTCGGATTGGCGATAAACACCAGCTTTGTGCGCTTGGTTGCTGCGGCCAGAATCGCATCGACATCGGTTGTGCGCTCCTGCTCGGGCGCGACAACAGGTGTCGCGCCAGCAGCAAGAGCCGAGATACGATACATCAGGAACCCGTGCTGCGAATAGAGCACCTCATCCCCCGGCCCGGCATAGGCCTGACACAGGAAGGTAATGATCTCATCCGACCCGGCCCCGCAGATGATGCGCGCAGGGTCCAGCCCGAACCGTGCTCCCAGCGCCGCACGCAGGTCGGCATGGTCGGTCGAGGGGTAGCGATGCAGGTCATGACCTGCACGGATATAGGCTTGCCGTGCCAGATCACCTGCGCCGAACGGGTTTTCGTTCGACGAGAGTTTCACCACATCATCGCGCCCCGCGATCTTGGAACTGCCGCCCTGATAGAGCGCGATCTCCATGATCCCGGCTTGCGGGCGGATATGCTTGTGCATCGCTTGCCCCATTGCCACATTCTGCGCCAGTCTTTAGCGCCAGTCCTGCGATGTGACCAGCATATGCGGCGGATTTTTCGGCATCACGCTCAAGGCGTTGCCGCTGCGCCGCGCTTAGGACGAGAACTCAGGGCCAGAACTCAGGACTTGTCCTGATCAGGGTCGTCGAGTTTGCCCAACTGACTGGCCCTCGGGTAAGTGCCGGTTTCATTGCGGGTGCGGGTGGCAAGGACCGGACGGTTTTCCGACACATTCGCCTTTTCTTCGCGCATCACGATGTAAATACCGCTCGAAATGATCACGACAGCCCCGAGGATCGTGTAGAGATCGACCCCCTCACCGAAGAAGAGTGCGCCGAAAATCACTGCCCAGATCATCTGCGAATACTGCATCGGCGCGATCTTGTAGGCCGCAGCGCGCTTATAGGCCGCGATGACAAACATGCTGGCAACGATGGCCAAAGCCGCCATCAAGGCAAGCCCGCCGAAATGTGCCAGCGGCATGGGCTGATAGACAAAGGGCAAGGCCAGCCCCATCAACACCAGATTGGCCATCATCGGATAGAGCAGCAACACGACATTGCGCTCTTCCTGCCCGATCTTGCGCACGATGATCGAGGCAAGCGAACTGCACGCGGCCCCGATCAGAGCCGCCAGATGGCCAAGGCTCAGACCATCCCCCTCACCGGGACGCAAGACGATCAGAACGCCCAGCAGCCCGACCACAACCGCAGCCGCACGTCGTGGGCCCACACGCTCGCCCAGCATCGGCACGGACAGAATCGTGATCAGCAAAGGTGTCGCGAAAAGAATGGCATAGGTCTGCGCCATCGGCAGCACCGAAAAGGCATAGAACACACTCAGCGCCGTCAGCGCCGCGGCCCCGGTGCGCAGCGCGGTCCAGCCGGGGCGACGCGGCAGCAGATTGCCATCCGTCGGGTCGCGCATCAGCAGCAGCATCGCCCAGGGCAATCCCAGAAGCACGCTGAAAAACACGATCTGCACCGGATTGTAGCTCTCGCCCAGAAACTTGACGATCACATCATGCGCAGAGAACAGGCCAAAAGCGGCCAGAGCCAGCAACGGCCCCGACAGACTCGACTGTGTGATGTCCTTCAGCGAAGCCATGCGCGCCCCATTTTTTTGGTAGGGCTAACATGGCCAGCCAGACGCAATCAACCCGCTTCGCGCAGCCCATGCCAGATAACTTTTGCATCCCCGGCCTGCATCTGATCACTGGCCCTGTCAAAGCGCAGATAGGCAATGGCGCGATCCCCGGACCGCGTGAAAATCTGCCCGGCGGCTTTGTCCCCGGACATTATGTCCGCACCCGGTTCGGCCGGACCGGAAATCTCGACCGCGACGAAACCTTTGCGCAATTCGGTCTTGTGATGCATCCGCGCGGTCACTTCCTGCCCGACATAACAGCCCTTGCGGAAATCAACGCCGTTCAGCCGGTCCAGCCGCGCTTCCAGAATATAGGTCTCGTCAGGGATCAACTCGACACCGCTCTCCGGGATGCAATGCGCGACGCGCAAGGCTGCCCAATCCGTGCCATCTTCGGGCAATTCCTCGCCATATAACCGCCAGCCCAGCGCCGGATGCCGCGGGTCTGCCAGCGCCCCCTCCGGGGCCGGGCCGGTGCCACGGCTGACTGGCAGCGCCTCGCGCGTGATCGTCACCGCAGAGCGCAACTTATACAGGCTCAACCGCCGCAACAGATCATCAGCCAGACTTTCCGCGACATCGATCAGAATGTCCTCGCCATCGGCAATCAGAAAGAAATCTGCCAGATATTTGCCCTGGGGTGAAAGCAGCGCTGCGTAAAGAATCCCTGCCTTCGGCAAGGCGCGCATATCATTCGTCACCAGCCCCTGCAGAAATGCCGGGGCATCTGGTCCTGCGACCCTGAGAATTACGCGCTGCATCTGTCCTCCGATCCGGCTTCCGTCCGCTAGATAAACCGCCGCGCCCCTGCCGAACAGGGGCGCGGAGCAGCTTAATGCGCAGGCCGGATGAACGTGCCGTTGCGCAGATCGCGCATCGCCTGCTGAATCTCGGCCTGCGTATTCATCACAATGGGACCGTGCCAGGCGACAGGTTCCTGGATCGGCGCGCCCGAGATCAACAGGAAGCGCACGCCCTCCTCCCCGGCCTGAACCGTCACCTCATCGCCGGTTCCAAACCGGATCAGCGTGCGATCACCGGACATATCCCGGATATTCACTTCCTCGCCCATGACCTCTTTTTCCAGAAGCACACCGGTCGGCGCAGACGCATCCGCAAACGCACCTGAGCCGGCAAAGACATAGGCAAAGGCGCGGCGATATGTATCGACCTTGAACGTCTTGCGCACACCGGGCGGAACCGAAATGTCCAGATATTGCGGATCTGCGGCGATTCCGTCCACGGGACCACGTTTGCCCCAGAACTCACCCACGACAACACGCACCTTGGTACCGTCATCATCAATGACCTCGGGAATATCCTTGCCTTTCACATCCTGATAGCGCGGCGCGGTCATCTTCAGCGCGCCGGGCAGATTGGCCCAGAGCTGGAATCCATGCATCTGCCCCTTGGCATTCCCGCGCGGCATTTCCTGATGCAGAATGCCCGATCCCGCGGTCATCCATTGCACATCACCCGCGCCAAGCGTGCCGGTATTGCCAAGACTGTCCCCATGATCGACCTCACCGGCCAGAACATAGGTGATGGTCTCGATCCCGCGATGCGGGTGCCAGGGAAATCCGCGCAGATAATGCTCTGGAACGTCATTGCGGAAATCGTCGAACAGCAGGAACGGGTCCAGCTCCGACGGATCGTGAAAGCCGAAAGCGCGGTGCAGATGGACGCCTGCGCCTTCGAGCGTGGGTTGAGCCTTGCGAGATTCAAGCGTGGGACGAATGGACATGATGGTAGCTTTCATTCTGGAGAAGCATCTGACCGGAAGATCGGCGCTCGCAGCCGGGAAATCAACCGACAGCCATGAACCGGCCCTGTTCACGGTTGCACAACCCCCACATGAACCAGATCGCAGCCCGGAACGGGTGATGCCATCGCAGACGGAACGCTCGGGATATCAGACAGGCCAAGACGCTGGCGCGACCTCTGCACGCAAGACCCTGGCTCCCTGCGAATATGGGTATTGCCGCCACTGGCGAAACTCTCGCGCGTCGGCCAGACCGCGACGTGTCTGTGACTCTGTCCGCAAAACCGCTTCAAGACGGTGTCGCTCTGTCACACCCTTCGCGCAAGCCGAACCGACTGGTGACACGGACGCCAGATCCAGCAGGCCCACAGGACAAGGCAGCATTGTATATTTGTGCCCGGATCAGCGCAGAATGACCACAGCACCGCCGACTGACGGACCTGCACCGGAACCCTGCGCACTATCCTTCGGGCGGTGGCGCATTACCCCTTCGGACATTCGTGCAGCATCGTTCAGGGGCGACAACAAGGCTCGCGGCGCAAATAACGATGCCTGATCATATCCCTGACCACCAACGCCCTGCCTATTGCCCGGAATCAACAAGAGTTTTCCAGCTTGCCCGCCCTCCGGTTCAATCGAGCAAGACCGACAAACCGATCAGGACCAGAGCACCCAATAGAACGCTGACGGCAAGAATGATCACCGGCTGCGCCCGTAATTGTGGTGGCGCGAAAGATGGTTCGGCCGGAAGGTGGTCACTCCTGTCCACCCCAGGCGAATCGGCGGCATCCTGCGCGCACAGATCGCGCCGCAAGTCCCTGAGCAAATCACCGGACATGACAGCATCATCCTGCAACTGCCGGATATGTTCTGCGGGTTTCCGCGCGCCCTGACGCCGGCCAGAGCGTAATCTGGGCCAGCGCGTCCAGATTTCACGCGGTGGATGGGCTGGAAGCGCAACTGTCGTTGTATTTGCAATGATACCGACACGCGCCTGCCGCTCGGCAAGCCGTGTTTTGCGCATATCCAAGTGACCGGTCTGGTCCTCCATCTGGCGATCCTGCATGACATTTCCCATCCTGACGCCCTGCAGCTTGCCACCCGATTCTTAAAGACCCGCTAACGCCGCCCTTTTCGTCGCCGTCCCGGCACTCTGGAAGCGAACTCGGGCGGGCGGCGCGCAACCCATGCGATGAATTTCGCGAGACGCGGATGGGCGCGCAATGCATCCATCGTGGCATAGCTGCGCGCCAATTCTGATTCCGACAGCGTGGCATGAATTTCCCGATGGCAGATATGATGCAACAGAACCACCGGACCACCTTTGCCGCCGCGCAACCGGGGCACAAGGTGATGCAGGCTCTGCGGTGCATCGGGTGGGATCGGCCGGTCGCATAGCGGGCAGATCGGAATATCGTCGCAATCGGAAGGCATGGATCACTACTGAATAAGGTCTGGTCAAGCGTTTGTGAGACCTGTAGGCATTCACGGTCACTTTGTACGTCGACCCGCCACCAGAGGAACAGACATATGCCGCAGAGGGAAGCAACCCGCCGAGAAATCGCTCAGTTGTTTCATGTCTGGAATGACGCCCTGAAGACGGGTGATCCCAAACAGGTCGCGGCACTCTACGCGCATGATGCAACCTTGCTGCCGACCTTGTCAAAGGAAGTGCGCCAGACCCCGGAAGCCATCGAGGATTATTTCGAGGATTTCCTGAAACTGAACCCCAAGGGCGCAATCATCCACCAGAATGTCAGCCTCTATGACCCGATTGCGATCAATTCCGGCGTCTATACCTTCGAGACGACAATCGACGGTGTGAAACACCATATGATCGGGCGCTTCACCTTCGTCTATCGCAAACAAGATGACGACTGGAAGATCATCGAGCATCATTCCTCGATGATGCCCGACAACTAGATCACGCCACCGGCGCGCTGGCTGTGGCGAAATCACTCCGCGCCGTCTCGACACTGGGCCGCCATGCGACATTCTTGTGATGACGCAGTTGCGAGCGCAGCACCTTGCGAATCTCGGGCTGCGCACCGGTAATCACCAGCTTGCAATCATTGCGCGCCAGCTTGTCGGCCAGTGTGGCGAAGGAATGCGCGCCGCTGGTATCGACGAAGGGCACTTTCGAGAAATCCACGATCAGCGTATGTGGCAGGTCCGACACCCGGTCCAGCGTGCGCGCCAGTGTCGCGGCTGCACCAAAGAAATACGCCCCGCGCAACCGATAGACCACAACCCCGCGCTGTTGCGAGGCCGGATCATAGGGCGTCTCGGGAATGACGGCCTCGATTTTCGCGGCTTCTGACATGCGCCGGATGAAAACCGCCCCGCCCAGCGCGGTGCCCGCGATGATCCCTTCGGTCAGATCGCGGAACACCACCAGCAGGAAGGTGATCAGCAGCACCGCCGCATCTGCACGCGTTACGCGCAATAGCGACAGGAATTCCTCTTTCTCGATCATGTTCCAGGCCACGACCATCAGCAGCCCGGCAAGTGCGGCCAGCGGAATATAGCCTGCCAGCGGCGCGGCGATCAGCAGGAAGGTCAGCAGGAACACCGCATGCAACATGCCGGAGATAGGCCCATGACTGCCCGCCCGCACATTGGTCGCGGTGCGCGCAATCGTGCCGGTCACGCAGAATCCCCCGAAAATGGCCGAGCCGATATTCGCGACCCCCTGCCCGACAAGTTCGGCATTGGACTTGTGGCGCTGGCCCGTCATGCCATCCGCGACCACCGCTGACAGAAGCGACTCGATCGCGCCCAGCAACGCGAAAGCCACAGCGAAGGGCAATGCCGCCCATATCAGATCGGGGCTGAGCACCGGTAGCGCAGGCGCAGGCAGGCTGCGCGGCAATTCCCCGAACCGGTCGCTGATGGTTTCGACCGGCACTCCCAGTGCGGCCAGCAGCCCTGCCAAGGCGACAGCGATCAACATGCCGGGCCAGCCGGGCCGAAGCTTCCGCAGCCCCAGAATCACCCCCATCGTGCCCAGCGCCACCAGCGTTGCAGGCAGACTGACAGTCAGGCGCGCATCCCATAGCGCCTGCAGTTTAGGCAGGATCTCGGCAGGCTCTGTCCCCATCATCTGCAGACCGAAGAAATCCTTGATCTGACTTGCAATGATGATGACCGCGATCCCGGCCGCAAATCCGACCGTCACCGGGAAAGGGATGAACTTGATGTAATTTCCAAGCCTTAGCGCGCCTATTGCGATCAGGAAAAACCCGGAAATGAAGGTCGCCAGAATAAGCCCGGTCAGCCCGATCTGCATGACCGCCGCCGAAACCAGCACGATGAAGGCCCCCGCTGGCCCCCCGATCTGAAACCGCGACCCGCCCAGTAGCGAGACCAGAAACCCGCCGATAATCGCCGTATACAGCCCGCGCTCTGGCCCTACCCCCGAGGCAATGGCAATCGCCATCGACAAGGGCAGGGCGACAATCGCGACGGTGAGTCCGGCCAGCGCATCCGCCCGCAATTCCCGTCCCTTGTATCCCCGCTTCAGGATCGAGAAGCTCTCGGGCAGGAACTCATCGGACAGACTGGGCGACCCGCGCGCGATCATATTCAATTCCTTGTATGTTTGATCTGCCCTTTAGACCTGTGTCGCCGCAAGGTCAATTCAGCTTTTGGATCGTGCTGCTTTCGTCACATATCGCGTTGTCCTTGGCCAGAGGATTGGTCTAGGCTCCGGCGGGAAAACAACAACCGGATCACAGGCATGAGCGCGCATCTGACTTTCAGGACCGACCTATTCGCGGCAGAAACCAGCAGTGCTGTGGATCTTCATCTGGTCAATGCCGAAGACCTTTCTGACTGGACCGACATGCAGCCGAAGCGAGTGCGGGCATTTCTGGAAAGTGTTGGATTCACGGCGCAGTCGGGTCAGATCGCCTTGGTTCCCGATGCGGACGGTGTGTTAAACCATGCCGCCGTTGGGCGGGGCACAGCACGCGACCGCGCGCGCACGCGGTTCTGTCTGGGCGGCGCACGCAGGCGTCTGCCCGCGCAGACCTACCGGCTGCACCACAGGCTTGATCCCGATGCCTTGGCCGAGGAAACCCTTGGCTGGTGTCTGGGCGGTTATGCGTTTCGTCAATTCCGACAGGGAGACGCGCCCACCCTCGCCCGGATGATCGCGCCGGAAGGTGTCGATCTCGCACAGCTCAGCGCCATTGCAACCGGCGAGACCCTGACCCGCGATCTGATCAACACGCCTGCCTCGCATATGGGACCGGAGGAACTGGAAGCCGCATTTCTGGCGCTGGCGCATGAGCATGGCGCAACGGCTTCTGTCATCTATGGTGATGATCT
>JAFIEM010000106.1 GCA_020832555.1 Natronohydrobacter sp.
AACACGCGATTTCGCTGATGATGGCGGTCGCGCGCCAGATCCCCGAGGCCAATGCCTCGACCCATGCCGGCAAATGGGAGAAATCGCGTTTCATGGGGGTGGAGTTGTTCAACAAGACCCTGGGTGTGATCGGCGCGGGCAATATCGGGGGTATCGTCTGCGACCGCGCGCTGGGGCTGCGGATGAAGGTCGTGGCCTATGATCCGTTCCTGTCGGAAGAGCGCGCGACCAAGCTGGGCGTGACCAAGGTCGAGTTGGACGAGTTGCTGGCCCGCGCCGATTTCATCACCTTGCATGTGCCGCTGACCGACAAGACCCGCAATATCCTTTCGGCCGAGAATATCGCCAAGACCAAGAAGGGTGTGCGCATCATCAACTGCGCGCGCGGCGGCCTGATCGACGAGGATGCTTTGGCCGAGGCGATCAAGTCCGGCCATGTCGCAGGCGCAGGGCTGGATGTTTTCGCAGTGGAACCTGCGACGGAAAGCCCGCTTTTCGGCCTGCCCAATGTGGTCTGCACTCCGCATCTGGGCGCATCCACCACCGAAGCGCAGGAAAATGTGGCGCTTCAGGTTGCTGAGCAGATGGCCGATTATCTGATCTCGGGCGCGGTTTCGAACGCGCTGAACATGCCCTCTGTCACCGCTGAAGAAGCCCGCGTTATGGGGCCGTGGCTGAAACTTGCGCAGCATCTGGGCGCTTTTGCAGGCCAGCTGACGGGGGAACCGATCAAGGCGATCAATATCCTGTATGATGGGGCTGTGGCCGAGATGAATCTCGACGCGCTGAGCTGCGGTGCGATTGCCGGGATCATGAAGGCCACCAACCCGGATGTGAACATGGTGTCGGCCCCCATCGTCGCGAAGGAACGCGGGGTCAAGATCTCGACCACGACGCAGGCGAAATCCGGTGTCTTTGATGCCTATATCAAGCTGACCGTGGTGACGGAGGATCGCGAACGCTCGATTGCGGGCACGGTGTTTTCCGATGGCAAGCCGCGTTTCATCCAGATCAAGGGCATCACCATAGACGCGGAAGTGGGGGCAGATATGCTCTATACCACCAATCGCGACGTGCCGGGGATCATCGGGACATTGGGTCAGACCATGGGCGAGAATGGCGTCAATATCGCGAATTTCACGCTGGGGCGCAGTTCGGCAGGGGCAGATGCGATTGCGCTGCTCTATCTTGACGCGCCTGCACCTGACTCTGTGCTGGACAAGCTGCGCGCAACCGGCATGTTCAAGCAGGTGCGGCCACTGGCGTTTGACGTGGCCTGAGACTTCGGGGCAGCGCGCGATTCGTGCTGCCCCTTCTTCCAGAGGATAGCCCATGCGCAGCTATGCGATAGGCGATATTCACGGCCAGCTTGGCCTGTTGCAAGAAGCGCACCGCCGGATCGAGGCGGATCGCAAGCGCACAGGCGATCAGGACGCGCCAGTTGTGCATCTGGGCGATCTGGTGGATCGCGGCCCCGATAGCGCCGGGGTGATCCGCTTCCTGCGCGAAGGGATTGCGGGGGGTGCGCCCTGGGTAGTGCTCAAGGGCAATCATGACCGGATGTTCGAGGGTTTCCTGACCCGCCCTGACTGGCAGGACCCGCAATTGCGCGAAGGTGTGAGCTATCTGCATCCGCTGATCGGCGGGGCGGAAACGCTGATGTCCTACGGGCTGTTTCGGCAGACCTCGTTTCATATCAAGCGCGCCCGCGCCAATGCCGTGCAGGCGGTTCCGCCCGAGGATGTCGCCTTTCTGCAGTCGCTACCGCTGTTTCATGCGCATGGCGCGGTGCTGCATGTCCATGCAGGTATCCGCCCCGGTGTGCCGATGGAAGCGCAGATCGAGCAGGATCTGCTGTGGATCCGCGATCCGTTCCTGATGGATACACGCGATCACGGGCCGCTGGTCCTGCATGGGCACACGGCCATTCCGCGCCCCATGCATTACCGCAACCGCGTCAATATCGACAGTCGGGCGGGCTATGGAGGGCCGTTGACCGTTGTTGTGATCGAGCATCGGCAGGTCTGGGTGCTGGACGCGGATGGCCGCGCGGCACTGACGCCGGTCTAACCCCAGGGGTTCACGCGGCTGGCCGGGGCGGCGGCAGAACGGATGCCGCTGTCCTGCGCCAGTTGCACCAGCGCTGCGATACGGTTTTCCGTGTTCGGATGGGTCGAGAAGAGCTTGTCGCGTTTATGGACATGCAGCGGGTTGATGATGAACATATGCGCGGTCTGCGGGTTTTGTTCGGCCTTGTCGAAATCGATACGCGAAGCGAAACCCTGTATTTTTTCCAGCGCCGAGGCCAGCCAGAGTGGGTTGCCGCAGATCGCCGCGCCCACGCGGTCGGCTTCATATTCGCGCGAACGTGAAATCGCCATCTGCACGATGGCTGCGGCCAAGGGCGCAAGGATCAGCACCGCGAGTGTCGCGATGACACCGCCCGCGCCCTGATTGCGGTTGCCCCGGAAGAGGAAGGCAAAATTCGCCAGCATCGAGATGGCACCCGCGAAGGTCGCGGTGATCGTCATGATCAGCGTGTCGAAATTCTTGATATGCGCCAGTTCATGCGCCATGACAGCGGCCACTTCCTCGCGCGACATGCGGGCAAGCAGGCCGGTTGTCGCGGCCACAGCGGCATTTTCCGGGTTGCGGCCAGTGGCGAAGGCATTGGGCTGGTCCTCATGGATCACATAGACCTTGGGGCGCGGCATATCGGCGTCATCGGCCAATTGGTGCACCATGCGCTGCAGGTCGGGATGGACCTGACTGTTGCATTCCTGTGCGTTATGCATGCGCAGCACGGCCTTGTCAGAGTTCCAGTAGGCATAGGCATTCATGCCTGCGGCCACGGCAAGGGCGATCAGCAACCCAGCCCCGCCACCAAGCAGATAGCCCACACCCATGAAAAGCGCGGTCATTGCAGCCATCAGAATGGCAGTCTTGGTATATCCCATCATCGCAAAACCCTCTGAGCCTGTGCAGGATATGGGTCAGGTGAACAGGCGATACAAGATTTCCGGGCGCGGATCAGGAGCCGAAATTCTCGATCGCGCGGAAATCCATCTGTTCGAGAAACGGGATCATCACTTCTGGCGCGGCCCCTTCGGCGGTCAGCAGAACGCGGCTGCCGATCATGGCTTTGAGGCTGTTGTCTTCGCGCAGGAAGCGCACGCGGTTGATGCGCTCGACCTGCCCGCCCATCTGCGCGATCATCGCGGAGTTGCCCAGCATCATGCCGAATTGTGCCACGAAAGGATTGTCGGCCATCAGGCTCAGTTCAAACCGGCCATCGGGGCCAGTGTAATTCGCTTTCGCAATGGTGCCGCCGCCCATGAAGCCCAGCATCTGCCCCGCTTCGGTGTCGATCTCGCGCGTCCAGCCATCGGGCGCGTCCGGCAGGAATGCCGCAAGGCCCTGTGCTTTCATATCGGCCAGAAGACGCTGCGCTTCGACCAGTTCATCCTCGGCATATTGCAGATCGCCGTCGCGATACGCCTCGATTGCGGTTTCAAGCGCATCAATGAAAGGATCGGCGAGCGCGGGGCCAGAGATCATCCCCGCTATCAGAATGGCGGTCAGAAACTTTTTCATGAAATCCTCCTGCTTTGGTCCGCACTTTGCCTGAACGTCCTTTTGCGGGCAAGACTCTCGTCAGGCGATCAGCCCCTTGCGGCGAAAAGTGTCGCGCAAATCGGTCCTCGGTCGCGCGCCGATATGGCTGATCACTTCTGCGGCGGCCAGCGCGCCCATGCGGCCCGATGTCGCCATGTCACGCCCTGTGGCCAGACCGTAGAGAAAGCCCGCTGCAAACTGATCGCCTGCGCCGGTCGCGTCTACGGGCACTGTACGGGTGATAGGGATCTCGACGCGCTCTCCCTTCTCGAAGATCCAGACCGGATCGCCGGAGCGGGTGCAGACCACCAGATCACAGTCGCGCACGGCCTTGGCCAGTGCATCGTCAAGATCATTCGCCTGATAGAGCGAGACCCATTCCTGTTCATTGCCGATGACATAATCCATGTCGCGCGCGACCAGTTCGCGGAAATCCGCGCGGTGACGGTCGACGCAGAACGGGTCAGACAGCGCAATCCCGGCCTTGCCGCCTGCGCCCCGGCAGGCGCGCGCGGCTTTCAGGAAGGCTTGCTTGCCCTTGTCCTTGTCGAAGAGATAGCCCTCCAGAAACACGAATTCAGAGGCAGCCATGACCGCTTCATCGACATCCTCGGAGCCGAGTTCGGCGGAGATGCCCAAATAAGTGTTCATCGACCGCTCGCCATCCGGGGTCACAAAAATCATGCTGCGCGAGGTCGGTGCCTCGCCGCCAGCTACGGGCGGGTTGACGAAATCGGTGCCTGCCGATTGCGTGTCGGCGGCGTAAAAGCGGCCCAGCGCGTCGTCATTCACGCGCCCCACGAACGCCGCTTTCAGCCCCAGCGCTCCGACCCCGGCCAGCGTATTTGCGACCGAGCCGCCCGAGGCTTCGGCGCGCTCGCGCATGGCCCCGTAGAGCACCTCGGCCCGTTCGCGTTCGACCAGTTGCATGATCCCCTTGCGGATGCCCATATGGTCCAGGAACAGGTCATCGACCGTGGCGATCACATCGACAATCGCATTGCCGATCCCGGCGAGTTGATAAGGTTTCAAGGGGTTTTCTCCTCATAGGGGCAGAGATCGCGGATCAGGCAGGCATTACACAGGGGTTTGCGCGCCTTGCAGGTATAGCGGCCATGCAGGATCAGCCAGTGATGGGCATGCAGCTGGTATTCGGCGGGGATATTGTCCTCGATGGCGCGCTCGACCGTATCTACATCGCGACCGGGGCAAATACCCGTGCGATTGCCGACGCGGAAGATATGCGTATCAACCGCCTGCGCGGGCATGCGCCACCACATGTTCAGCACCACATTCGCGGTCTTGCGCCCGACACCGGGCAGCGATTGCAGGGCCGCGCGGGATGAGGGCACCTGCCCGCCATAGTCATCGACCAGAATCCGGCTCAGTTTAATGACATTCTTCGCCTTGTTGCGAAACAGGCCGATGGTCTTGATGTGCGCGATCACACCTTCTTCGCCCAGCGCCAGCATCTTCTCGGGCGTGTCGGCCACCGCGAACAAACCGCGCGTGGCCTTGTTCACGCCGACATCCGTGGCTTGCGCGGACAGTGCCACCGCGACGACCAGCGTATACGCGTTGACATGCTCCAGTTCGCCCTTGGGTTCAGGGTCTGCCGCGTGGAAGCGGGCGAAGATCTCGCGGATCGTTGCGTAATCGAGCTGTTTTGCCATCGCTGCGTCTATGCCTTGCTGTTTCAGTGGGGGCAAGAGTTCACGCGCGCGCCATTGCGCCAAGGTCCAGCCCGCCTGTGTCGCGCATCAGCGCGCGCACGGCATCGGTGAAATATTCGCCATCACCGGGATGGCTGTCGCCCTTATGGATGACCAGCGGTGGCAAAAGTGTGAAGGGCGCGCGCCCGCCCTTGCGGGCCTGCACAATCACGCGACGCGCAGGGCGTTGCGCGCGGGCGGCCAGCGGCAGCACGATGCAAGAGGCGCGGGACGAGAAACCGGCCAGCAGGTCGGGCAGGCGTTCGGTCAGGTGGATGAAGGTGACATATCCCCCGTCGCAGCAGCGGCGCAGCGCTGTGTCGATCCAGTCTGCCAGAGGGGTCTCTTCGCGCAGGGCGCGGTCACGGCCCTTGTCCTGCGATTCAGGGCCATGCGCTGCGTAATAGGGCGGGTTTGCGATCACATGGTCGAAGCTCTGCGCGCGCAAAGCCGCTGGCAGGGCGGTCAGATCGGCCTCGATCACCTGCAACGCGGCCCCGTTCTGCGCGGCATTACGTCGCGCAAGCGCTGCATAGTCGGGCTGCAGCTCGACCCCGGTCAACGTCAGCCCTGCGACGCGGGCGTGCAGGCACAGGCTGGCCACACCCACCCCGCAGCCGAGTTCCAGCACGTTCTGGCCCGCCTTCGCAGGCACGGATGCGGCCAGAAAAACCGGGTCTGTCGCGGCCCGATAGCCGATACGCGGCTGCCAGACCATGACGCGGCCATTCAGGAACGCATCCTGCGTCAGATCGTCAGTCATGCAGGGGGATGCCATTGTCGCGCAGAATCGAGACCGCCATGAAGTGATCTTCGCGCCGGACCATCAGCCGCCGCGGCATCATGCCCAAGGTGGATTCCAGCGTGTGCATATGGACGTCAATATCAAACACCTCTATACCTTCACCCTGGAGGAGTGCAGTTGCATACGGGATGATCGTCGGGTTGGTCGTGCGCAGCAATTCTTTCATGTGGTGAGTGTATTTCTCCGAGGTTCGGTTTGTCGAGACAGGATGCGATGAACAAGATGTCCCCTTCCCCGGCTGTGCAGGCGCCGCATGACCAGCTTGCAGCCTATCTCGCAACCGATCTGGATCAGGTCAATGCCCTGATCCGGGAACGCATGGCGTCGGAACATGCGCCGCGCATCCCCGAAGTCACCGCCCATCTGATCGAGGCGGGCGGCAAGCGAATCCGGCCCATGCTGGTGCTGGCTGCAGCGCAGCTTTGCAACTATCAGGGCGACAAGCATCATCATCTGGCGACCGCGATCGAGTTCATTCACACCGCGACGCTGTTGCATGACGATGTGGTGGATGAAAGCAAGCAGCGGCGCGGGCGCGCGACGGCAAATCTGCTGTGGGACAACAAATCCTCGGTGCTGGTCGGGGATTACCTGTTCGCGCGGGCGTTTCAGTTGATGGTCGAATGTGGATCGTTGCGGGTGCTGGACATCCTGTCGAATGCCGCAGCCACGATTGCCGAAGGCGAGGTGCTGCAACTGACCACAGCGCAGAATATCGCGACGACGGAAGAACAGTATCTGCGGGTGATCGGGGGCAAGACCGCCGCGCTGTTTTCAGCAGCGACCGAGGCCGGGGCCGTGCTGGCAGCAGCGCCCGAGGCGCAGGTCAAGGCGCTGTTCGACTATGGCGATGCCATAGGCATCAGCTTTCAGATCGTTGATGACTGGCTGGATTATGGGGGGGCAGGCGACAAGATCGGCAAGAATATCGGCGATGACTTCCGCGAGGGGAAGCTGACCCTGCCGGTGATCCGTGCCATTGCCGCAGCAGATACCGAAGAACACGCGTTCTGGGAGCGGGTGATCGCGCGGGGCGATCAACGCGAGGGGGATTTCGCAACGGCGCTGGAGCTTATGGCGCGTCATGGCACGCTGGAAAGCACACGGGTCGAAGCGCTGGGCTGGGCGGCGCGGGCGAAAACGGCGCTGGAGGATCTGCCGGATCATCCTGTGCGCGCGATGCTGGCCGATCTGGCCGATTACGTCGTGGCCCGGCTCTACTGAAGCAGACTGGTCGGCACGCACCACCAGTTCGGAAAGGCGGCACTGATCGTCAGGGCGGCGCGCTCTGCCGCCTCGGGACTGGCATAGAGGCCAAAGCAGGTGGCACCTGAGCCGGACATCCGCGCCAAAGAGCAGCCGTCTGTGGCCCCAAGCACATCAAGCACCTGCCCGATTACCGGCGCAATCGTGATTGCCGGGGCTTCGAGATCGTTGCGTTGCCCGGCCAGCCAATCGCACAAGGCCGCGGCATCCTTCCAGACCGGCAGGGTCTGGGGCAAGGGCGGGTTGTCGCGTCGGGAGAGCGCCCTGAAAACCTGCGGCGTTGACACTTCAAGACGCGGATTGACCAGCACCAGCCAGAGCGGCGGCAGCGGCGGCAAAGGGGTGATGTCTTCTCCGATACCGCGCATCCGGCAGGCGCGCGGATCCAGACAGACCGGCACATCCGCCCCCAGACCCAGTGCCAGCTTGCGCGACGGCAAGGGCGCGTTCATCCGTTGCGCCAGCAAGCGCAGACAGGCGGCCGCATCGCTGGACCCGCCCCCGATGCCCGAAGCGAGCGGCAGGCACTTGTCGAGTGTAAGGGCCAGATCGCGCGCGCCCATCAGTCGCGCGGCACGCAACACCAGATTGTCAGCCCCGGCGCTCAGGCCCGCGCCCTCTGGACCGGTGATCGAAAGGGACAGGCCCTGCCAGGGACGGGCGCTTACTGTGTCTCCGATCTCGGCAAAGGCCACCAGCGAATCCAGCAGGTGATAGCCGTCATCGCGCTGGCCGGTCACATGCAGACAGAGGTTGATCTTGGCCGGCGCCGATTCGATCGCGTTCATTGCGACGCTTCGGCCTCTTTGAGCGCGGCGTCCTTGCCGACCTCCAGCTTGCGGCGCACCAGATCCATGTCGAGATCCGGGTGTGGCCCGAAAGACAGGGCACGGCGCCACTGGAACCGCGCTTCGCGTGTGCGCCCGACAGCGTAATACACATCGCCCAGATGATCATTCAGGATCGGATCGCGCGGCAGCAATTCAACTGCGCGTTCCATCACAGGCACGGCTTCCTCGTAGCGGCCCAGCCGGTAATAGGCCCAGCCCAGTGAATCGGTGATATAGCCGCTATCGGGTTCGCCCTCGACCGCGCGCTCGATCATGTCGAGCGCCTCGTCCAGATTGCGGCGCTGCTCGATCAGTGAATAGCCCAGATAGTTCAACACCTGCGACTCATCTGGGACGAATTCCAGCACATGACGGAACACCGGCTCTGCGCGCTCCCAATCCCCCATGCGTTCCAGCGCGATGGCCTGGGTATAGAGAAGCACCCAATGACGCTCTTCGAGCTCGTCTATCAGGTCGATGGCACTGGCATAGGCAGCGGCGGCTTCGTCATAGCGTTCCTTGCGCCGCAGCATATCGCCCAGAGCGGAAAACACCTGAACCGAGTTCGGGCGCGCGGTAGACAAGGCAAACAGGCTGTCAACCGCCGCGTCTTCCTGACCCGACTGGAACAGCGCATTCGCGCGACCGAGTTGGGCCGACAGATATTCGGGGCTTTGTTCGGGCATGGTCGCATAGATCTGATCGGCCAGCGTATATTGCCCCGCGCGCTCCAGCAACTGTCCTGCGAGAAGGATTGCATCTGCCAGATCAGGACGCAGCGCAAGGGCCAGACGCGCATGAATCAGAGGGGCCCAGGCATCACGCCCCCCGACCAGTGCAAGGGCAAGCGTGAAATAGACCTCGGCCATTCCGTCGCGGGCAGATGCGATTGTGGAAAACGGGACAGAGGTTTCAGCCGCAATGGCTGCGACCAATTCCGCCACTTCCTCGGGCGGGGTCAAGCCAAAGGCATCTTCGGCAAGCGCGCGTGCCTCGTCGAACATGCCAAGCTGAGACAATACCGACAGACGCGCGGCGACGCCCCGGCGCGACAGGACAACAGCAACGGCATCTTCACTAGACAGAAGCGTATTCGCCCCTTCCATGTCGCCGACCAGCGCCAGTGCAAGCGCCTTGTGATAGAGCGCGAAGGGCGCGATCTGCGGGTAGGTTTCGATCGCGGCATCGAAGGCCGCAAGCGCATCCGACATGCTGCCACGTCCAAGCTCTGCCCAGGCCAGTCCGACAGAATCGTTCAGCGGGCCCGCCTGACGCCCGGCTTCGACACCGCTGATAACCGCATCAAAGTCCTCGCGCAGGAATTCGCTTGCCTGAAGCACGGCCGCACCGGTCGGTGACAACTCACCTGCCTCTTGCGCCTCGGTGGCAAGTTCTACGGCACGCGCGAAATTCCCACTTGCGAGATGCCCCTGAAGTGCAAGCTCGCGGAACATCGCATTCTCGGGGTCAACGGCCAGCGCGAGATCATAACTTTGTGCGATCTGGGCAAAATTGTCATCGTTGAAGGCAACAGCACCGGTGAGATAGGCACCTGCCAACGTTCCCGGCGCATGAGCATCTGTCTGGGCCGCGATCCTTGGAGCCGGGAAAAGCCCGAGGACAGCGAGAGCCAGAGCAGGCGCGACGGCGCGGAAGGTAAAAGGCACGGCGATATCGCTCCATCATCTAGGGTTGATGCAAGACTAGGGCGCACCAGCCCCCGAGGCAATCGCAAGCCGATCAATTTCGCCCGCGATGCGCTCACATATTCGGATAATTCGGCCCATCCCCACCTTGCGGCGTGACCCAGTTGATATTCTGGCTGGGATCCTTGATGTCGCAGGTCTTGC
>JAFIEM010000107.1 GCA_020832555.1 Natronohydrobacter sp.
AGCCTGAACAGTTGGACCTGTTCCGGACGCTGAACATAGAGCTGCCGAAGCAGCCGGCCTGATCAGTTGTGTCATTTCTTGAAGCCTCGTTTCAAGAAAATCAATCACTTAAGTCTTCTAACTGTTAAAGTTGGGTGACACGGTGCTCAGGCAGCTGAAGAAGTGTGCTCAAGGCGCCGCCGAGGCGCCAACGGTCATCGGGATCGACGACTGGAGCTGGCGGAAGTCGCAAACCTACGGCACGATCATTGTGGATCTGGAGCGGCGTGTGGTCATCGACATTCTTGAGGATCGGGATGTCGTCACCTGCACCAACTGGCTGAAGCGACACCCCGAGGTGGAAGTGATCAGCAGAGATCGCTGCGGTCTCTACGCCCAGGCTGCACGGCAAGGGGCACCGCAGGCAAAGCAGGTCGCGGACCGGTTCCATATCGTGCAAAACCTCCGGCAGGCCATCGAGGAGCAAATGAACCTTCACGGCCGTGCGACCGGCAGGGCGCTGCTGTCCGACGCCGACAACATCACCGCAGCCGGCAGCCTTCTGAAGTCACGCCTTGCGCACAGGACGTCTCGGGAAGAGATTTTCACCACCATCCATGCGCTCCGAAATCAGGGGCTTTCCTGCAGCGAGATCGGGCGGCGAACAGGGTTCCCGCGTCGCAGCATCGCGAAATGGCTGCAGTTCGAGACACCACCGGACCGCAGGCGGGCCGCTTTGAAGCCGACATCGCCGTGGTACTTTGAAGAGTTCCTGAGCCAAAGCTGGAAGGAGGGCACTCGAACTGGCAGCGCCCTGTTTCGTATGATCCAAGAACGTGGCTACGAGGGGAGCCAGTCGCATTTGCAGCGTCTGTTGGCGGGTTGGCGCAGAGCCGAACAGCAAGCAAGCGACCCCAAGGTAGAGCACGAAATCCTTAAGCCAGTCCGGGACCCGGAAACTGGGCACGCGATTTCCCCGGTCATCGCGGCCGCGCTGTGCATCAAACCCCGCGGAAAGCTCACCCCGGATCAGGCGCGGAAAGTCGACGCGCTCAAGGCCGGTTCTCCCGCCTTCGCAACGATGCGAAGTCTCGCCATGCGGTTCAACGGCATCCTGCGCGGCCGCGAAGCAGACCCGCTCCCTGCATGGATCGACGACGCGATCGAAACCGACCTGGCGCCACTCATGCGCTTTGCCCGCACATTGAACCGGGACTTCGATGCGGTCAAAAACGCCATCGAGATGCCATGGAGCAACGGCCAAGCAGAAGGCCAGATTAATCGCCTGAAGACCCTCAAACGCGCCATGTACGGCCGAGCCGGTCCAGAATTGTTGCGCGCGAGAATGCTACCGTTCCGCCACACAGATTGAGGCAGAGCCGATTTAAGGGCAAAGCGACAGGCGGTTTCGGATGTGGCGGGTGACATCATGAATGTCACATGAGCGGTGGGCCAATAATGGTGAAAAGCTGTAAGCCTAGGCCGCTTTCGTGACGCAGTCGGCCCAGAGCGGACAGTCAGCCTGATTGAGATATGCAGTGTGGTTTTCCCACTGCGGTCACTCATGCTTATTGGGGTTACTTGTCATTCAATATGACAGTCCCCATGGTCACGATCGCAACTTGCGGCCTGCTAAACCGATAGCAGGCCATAGCGCGTGATCGATCATGTGTGAACTGCAAGGCTAAGCAAAAGGTCTGCATCGCCGAAGCCCCCGGATTTTGTCACTATCCCAACTTGATTAAGACTGCCGCCCAGTACGATCGAAAACGGCAAGCCCGACGCAATCTCACCCGTGCAGTTCAGCCCATCGGCTCTCGACGCCGCCAGAACCTGCGCAAGCGTGTTGCCTCCGGTGACGAATAGCGTCCTTTCGGCCATCGAACCATCAAGCCTGCTGATGGAATCTGCGATGGCCCTGGCGGTGACAGTGGCATCCTGCGCCTGCGGCACGGGGTCGAGCAGTAGGCTCTGGGTGCTGGTTAGGCCTACCCGACCATGTGTCGGAAACGGGATCGTCACACGCGCTAGCTCGTCAGCCTGTGCGCGGCTTGACGGATGCGCGGTGCCGAACACGAAAAGCGCAACACGAGGTCGAGGCAGGGGGGGTGAGAGCGGGGCGAGCGCCTCGGCCAAGCCGCGGCTGCCGGCCCAAAGTACGCTGTGACGATGCCCCCACTGCGCGACCGCCGCCGCTAGGTCGTCTTGCGTTTCGGCGTCAACGACTGTGACGGTCTCTGCGTCGCCGTTGCCGCAGCCTGCTCGGACGCCCAGCTTGGCAAAGGCCGCGCAAAGGTCGCTGTGCGGCGTCGGCGCCCAAGAGCCGTCCGGCGATTTGACAAGGTGTTGACCCCGCCGCGTCACCCTCCCCATCTTGGGAAAAGCCGGAGCAAAGACGCAGTGAGCAAACCCGCCGAGCCGCATAAGATGCAGCGTTTCTTCCAATGGATGACCCCTCAGAACACTGTCGACCTTCTTAAACACAAGATCGTCCTGCACGACAGATCGGCCTAGCCGCGCCCAAGCCGATCCGACACGCGCCAGAGCCTCGGACAGTGGCAGATCGCGGCTTTCGCTGCTGAGCGAGATCGACCCTTCGGGCATGGCTGTCTTAAGCGGCACCTGTACCGGAGTGTTGGGTGTCGCGAAGGGCGCTGCGGAATCGAGCGCGCCGGTCAGATCGTCCGCGATCAGGTGTAGCGTACGGCCGACGTAAAGCATCATCACTCCGCCTCCGGAACCAGATCGACCGCGACGCGGGAGCGCAGAGCATCCAAGTCGTCGGGTGCGATGCGGTCGTCGGTGATCACCCGATCTAGATCGCGGGTCCGGGCAAAACTGCAGAAGGCCCGGCTAAAGACCTTGGAACTGTCGACAACGGCAATCGCCTGCTCCCCGGCCTGTACGAAGGCACGCTTGAGGTCCGCCAGTTCGACCGAGGTGTCGGACAGTTCGTCCGCTGTAAGCGCATGAGTTCCTAGAAAGACCAGGTCAGCGCGCAACCGTCCGACGGCGCTGATCAGCCCGGGGCCGAGCAGCGTGGCCGTTCCGGTCCGCACGAAGCCACCCACCACCAGGACGCGAATGATCGGGGTGGCCGACAGCGTCCCGGCGATCGAGAGGTCATTGGTCACGGCGGTAAAGGGTACCCTGCGCTCCTGAGCCGCGCGCGCTACCGCGGCCGTCGTACTGCCACTGTCGAATATGACAGTCTGTCCTGGTAGGATCAGCTTGGCGGCCCGATACCCGATGGCCCGCTTGGCGCCGCTTTCCAGTTCGGTGGCAATGGCGGGTTCCAGTTCGACAGCGTTGCGCCGCTCTTGGTTCAACATGGCGCCGCCATGCGTTCGCTCAAGTTGCCCGCTCTCGCAAAGGTAATCCACATCGCGCCGCAGTGTGGACATCGAGACGCTCAGCGCGATCGACATGTCTTTAAGAGTCGCGACCTGGTCCTTGCGCAACAGTTCCAGGATGCGCGCGCGTCGCAGTGGAGGCAGCATTCGGTTTCTCCGTCCGTTGGGTGCATGTCGGTCAGATTATGCCAACATGCTCCAAGAAGTGCCAGATACTTGAACTTTTTTCTTCCAAAAGATTTCAAAATGCTCCAACTTATCAGACACGGAGGGAACTTGGGAATCGGTCACGCGATGCCATGCGTCCGTTCGGTTGATAGGGGATAAGCCAAGTTGATTGGGAGGAAGCCAAAATGAAGAGATATCTGAACGCGACCGTAGTAGGCGCGATTGCAGTCATACTGAGTGGCCAGGCTCAGGCCCAAGCCGAGAACCCGGATATCGGTGTGATAGTGCCAACACTGGATGCGCAATTCTGGGAATCCTACGTGGACTTTATGCGCGCCGGTGCTGAAGAGCTTGGCGTTGACCTGATAGTACTCAACGCCGATAACAGCCCCGACCGGATGATTCGGTCGATCGAAGACCTCGTTGCCCGGGGAGTCGAGGGCATCATTTACACACCATACTGGGCAACTGCTGTGCCCGGCCTGACGCTGGCCCGCGAGGCGAACATTCCGGTCATCCTGACCGATACCTATGCCGATTTCGAGCCGCAGGATCCCCTGTTCCCCAACTACCTCGCGTTTGTCGGGCCTAGTGACCGCGATGCCGGTCGCCAGATGGGCGAAGCGCTGTTCGCCGACATCGAGCCGGCCGAAGACGGCAACATCTACATCGCGGTGGTTAACGGCACTGCAGGCACCTCGGTGGCGATTGACCGACGCGCCGGCCTGCAGGACGCGCTTGACGCCAACCCCAACGTGGTGGTCGTGGGCGAAGTGGACGGGAACTTTGTCCGCGACACCTCGCAGACGGTGTTCGAAAGCCTCTGGCAGGGCAATCCCGAGATTCAGGGCGTCTGGGCTGCCAACGGTGGCACTGCCACCGGAGTCATCGCTGCGATCACCGGGGCAGGACAGACGGCGGGAGAAGACATCATCGTAGTCGGCATGGATCTGAACCCCGAAAATGTCGACGCGGTCGAGCAGGGCAGGTTGCTTTTCGATATTGGAGGCCATTGGCTGCAGGGCGGCTTTGCGCTGGTGATGATGTACGATCATCTCAATGGCCACGAGCTGCCGGCCGAGCAGGCCAACGTCCAACTTGAGCTGTTGCCGTTGACGCTGGATCTGGTGCCGCAGTTCCGCGCCGACTTCCCAGGTGGCGTCCCGGAATACGATTTCCGTGACCGGTCCCGCACCTACAATCCCGACGCGGAAACTGCCGTGTTCGAGATGACCTACAGCCAGTGAGATATGTCGGAAGCGCCGCTACGGGCGACGCTTCCGATACCCTGCGGCATTCAAGTTCAGACTGAGGATTTGCACCTGTGCTTTCGGCCCGGCTCATAAGCAAAATCTATGGCACGTCGCGTGTCCTGAACGACGTGTCGGTCGATTTCCGGCCCGGCGAGGTCGTCGCCATTGTCGGCGAGAACGGGGCCGGCAAGTCAACGCTGCTCAAGGTGCTGGCCGCGATCGAGCCCCACTCGGGCGGCGAGGCGATGTTGGGCGACCGCGCCTATGCCCCGCGCACGCAACGCGATGCGGAACGGCTGGGCGTAGCGCTTGTATTTCAGGAACTGAACGTGAATCGCGCCGTCTCGGTCGCCGAGAACGTCATGTTGGGACGCTTGTCCGATTACGGTCGCCTGGGATTTCTGAACTGGAAACGCCTGCGGGCCGACGCACAAGCCATCCTTGACCGCATTGGAGCGGATTTCTCGGCCACGACCGACATCGCGTGCCTTGATCTGGGTCAGATCAAGACTATCGAAGTCGCCCGCGCACTGGCTACCCAACCGCGTTTCATCTTCTTCGATGAAAGCACCGCATTCTTAAACTACGGTGAGGCCAGGCGCCTTATGGCCGTGATACAAGAACTGCGCAGTCAGGGGATCGGGGTCGCCTTCGTGTCCCATCACCTTCAGGAGGTGTTCGAAATCGCCGACCGTTTGGTCGTTCTCAAGGACGGTGCCCTAGTCGGCACCTATCCCGCGCGAGAGATGACAGAGGACCGGTTGTACGAGCTCATGGTCGGTCGGGAATTTGCGGGTGGGCTATTTCCACCCAAGGGCGATGGCAACACGAGTGCAATAATGCTATCGGTCAATGGCCTGACCACCGCCGGCGGCGTCGGTCCGATCGACCTAGAGGTCCAGAGCGGCGAAATCGTCGGTATTGGCGGCCTCAAGGGATCCGGCGGTGAGGCGATCTTGGGCGCGATCAGCGGATCGATCAAACCGACCGGCGGCGCCATAGCGCTGTGCGGTGGCCCGTTCCGGCCGAAGAGCCCGCAGGACGCTTGGCGTGCCGGGATCGCCACGCTTCCTGGCGACCGGACCGGCGAAGGCATCATCACAGGTTTCAGCGTTGTGGAGAACCTCACGCTCGCCGCGCGCCCGAAACGCGGTCGTGTGTTCTCTGACCGTCGCCGTATGCGGGTCCTGGCGAATGAACAGGTTCGCTCGCTAGGGATCAAGACCCAGATGCTGGAAACGACAGTAGGCACACTGAGCGGTGGGAACATGCAGAAGGTCGTGTTGGGCAAGTGCCTTGCGACTGCACCGCAGCTCTTACTGCTCAACAATCCCACGCGGGGAGTCGATATTGGGGCCAAGTCCGAGATCTACCGTGTCATTCGCGCTCTGGCGCAAAAGGGCATGGCGGTTCTCATGGTGACCGAGGACCTGCCAGAATTGCTGGCACTGTCCGACCGGGTGATCGTAACTCGCAATGGCACGATTTCCCGCCGGTTCGAGGCCGGGGTCGAGATGGACGAGGAGGAGATTGTCAAATGGATGATGTAACCGAGCCGAAGATCGGCGACGCCCGACCGGTGCCCCGTCGCATAATGTTGGACCGGTTGCGGCACTGGTTTCCGCTAGCCTTGCTGATTGTCCTGTGCGTGGGCTTCGGCCTCAGTTCGGAGCGTTTCTTGACTGTGAACAACGGTCTTATCGTGCTGCAGCAAAGCGCTGTCCTGCTGGTGGCGGCGCTTGCCATGACATTCATCGTCATGAGCGGGTCGATCGACCTGTCGGTCGGCTCCATGGTAGCGATCACTGCGCTAGCGGCCTCGGCGTTGTCGGCAACGCTGGGGATCTGGGCGATCCTGCCGGCAATTGCCGTAGGCGTTGTCTGCGGAGCTGTGAACGGCGCGTTTTTTGCCTATGGCAAGATCCCTTCCTTCATCGTGACGCTGGGCACGCTCGTGATCTTTCGCGGGATCGTGCTCCTCTATACCGGCGGAGCACCGGTTTCGATCACCGACCGTGACTTCCTCGGCTTCTATTCCGGTCGCTCGTTCGGAGTTCCCAATACCGTGCTGATCGCGCTGGCCGCCACAGTGGTCGCGGCGGTCATCCTCAACCATACGGTCTTCGGCCGCGAGGTCCGTGCGATCGGTGGCGGCGAACGGGTCGCCCTTCTCAGTGGCATCAATGTCAATCGCGTGAAGTTCTGGATCTTCGTGTTGGCCGGCGCACTATGCGGGCTTGCCGGGCTCTTGCAAAGTGCCCGAACCATGGCGGCGACCGCGCAACTGGCGCAAGGACTGGAGCTGGACGTGATCGCCGCGGTCGTGGTCGGGGGCACGCCCCTGACCGGAGGGGTCGGCCGCATCCGCGGCACCGTGCTAGGTGTGCTCATCATCGCGATACTGTCGAACGGCATGAACATGACTGGCGTGGACCCGTACCTTCAGAACATAGTGAAGGGGCTGGTGCTGATTACAGCTGTGTTCCTGACTATCGACAGGTCGAAAATATTGATAATCAAGTGAGGTCGCGCGTTGTCTATTCCCATCCTAGCTATAACGCTTGGTGATCCCGCCGGGATCGGCCCCGAGATCGCTCTGAAGGCCATGGCAGGCGTCGCCGACCGGCTCAAGCGCAAGGAGTTCGCGCTGCTGATCGTGGGGGATCCGGGGGCGCTTGATCGTGCAGGCCGGATCCTGTCAATCCGTCCCCCGACGCCAGTTGACGAGACGGGCATAGTGGGCCTGACCGGGGTCGCGTTGCTGCCGACGCCGCAGACGGCAGGCAATATCCGCTGGGGTGAAGTTTCGGCCGCAGCCGGCGAACAGGCCTATCAGGCGGTCGTCTTGGCCACGCGGCTTGCGCTCGAGGGCCGAATCACCGGGATCGTCACCGCGCCGCTGAACAAGGAGGCGCTACATATGGCAGGATACGACTATGCGGGCCATACCGAGTTGCTGGCCGACCTTACCGGCGTGCGCGACAGCGTCATGATGCTCGCCCATGGGGCTTTCCGTGTGTCCCATGTCTCGACCCATTGCGCGCTTGCCGATGTTCCTGCTCGCGCGACGCCAGAGCGCATGTCGCGCGTCGTCGACCTCACTCTGGCCACCCTGCGCCGTCTGGGGCTGGAACGACCGCGGATCGCGATTGCCGCCTTGAACCCCCATGCGGGCGAGGGCGGCATCTTCGGGCGCCACGACATCGACGTCACCGAACCGCTGGTCGCGGCCTATCAGGCACGCGGCGAGGCGGTTCTGGGTCCGGTTCCGGGTGACACTGTATTCGTGAAGCTGCGCGGCGGTGCCTATGACGCGGTCGTCGCGATGTATCACGATCAAGGGCATATCCCGGTTAAGCTGCTCGGCTTCGGGATCGATCCGAAGACAGGGCATTGGACGGTGCTCAATGGGGTCAACGTGACCTTGGGCCTTCCGGTGATCCGCGCCTCGGTTGACCACGGTACGGCGTTTGACATCGCCGGGAAGGGTATCGCAGACGAGACCAGTCTGATCGAGGCAATAGATTACGCGCTCATGCTTGCACGCCCGTGCGCTTCGTAAAGAGCGGCATCGACTCGGGGATAATGGAGGAGGAACAGAAATGACTGACTACGACACGATGTGGATCGGCGGTAGGTGGGTGCCCGGCGCGGTCGGAACTAGGCCAGTCCTGAACCCAACCGACGGTTCGGTGATCGCCGAGGTCGCTGAGGGCGATGCGGCCCAAGCAGCAAGCGCCATCGCAGCCGCCCGCCTTGCGCAACCCGCATGGGCCGCCTTGGCGCCGGTGCAACGTGGCGCAATCATGCACCGCATCGCAGGTTTGATTCGAGACCATGCCGATACGCTGGCACGGCTTGTCGTGCGCGAACAGGGAAAACCCATCGCGGAAGCGCGCGGTGAGGTCGCCGGCGCCGCCGAGTTCTTTACTTATTTCGCTGAATTCGCCCGCCGCATCCAGGGTGAGATATTTCCATCAGACGCACCGGGCGAACAGATATGGATCCAGCGCGTACCCGTAGGTGTCGTGGTCGCGATCATCCCGTGGAACTATCCTGCTGCTCTGGTCAGCAGAAAGATCGCGCCCTCAATGATCGCCGGCAACTGCATAGTACTTAAACCGCACGAAGAAACACCGCTTTCATCTCTCTACATGGCCCGGTTATTCGAAGAAGCCGGTGTGCCGGAGGGGGTCGTCAATATCGTGACCGGTGCCGGGGATACAATCGGCGCTGCGCTGACCTCGGACCCGGGCATCGACCTGATCACCATGACTGGCAGCGTGCCGACCGGAAAACGCATCATGCAAACGGCCTCGTCCAATCTCGTTCCGGTCTCGCTGGAGCTGGGTGGTAAGGCGCCGTTTATCGTGATGGACGATGCCGATCTCGAACTGGCCGTTGCTTCGGCCGTCACGTCACGGTTCATGAATTGCGGCCAAGTCTGTATTTGCAACGAGCGGATGTTGATCCACGCCCCCATCTATGACGAATTTGTCGCCCGCTTCGTCACCGCCACGCAGGCTCTGCGAATGGGAGACCCAATGCTCGACACCACCGACCTAGGGCCCAAGATCTCATTGGCTGAGCTCGAAAAGGTAGAACGGATTACGCAAGAGGCCTTGGCGGCGGGAGCCGAGGTGCTTCTGCGGGGTGGTCGCCCCGAGACGCCACCGGTGGCTGGGGGCAACTGGCTGAAACCCACCATCCTAGCCGGGGTGCGCGCCGACATGGCAATCATGCGCGACGAGATTTTTGGTCCTGTGGTGCCCTTGATGAAGGTCTCTGATTTCGATGAGGCGGTGTCGATCGCCAATGACAGTCGTTACGGCCTATCAGCATATCTGTTCACAAATGACTTCTCGCGGATCATGCACGCTGTTCACGACGTGCGCTTTGGCGAGATCTACATCAACCGAGTTGGACCAGAAGCCCTCCAAGGGTACCACACCGGCTATCGCAACAGTGGTCCCGGCGGCGACGACGGCATCCACGGGCTCGATGCGTATCTGCGAAAGAAGACTGTCTATGCAAATTACTCGGGGCGCTCGCCTGTGGCCCTTATGCCCTGGTGAGGGAGCGCCGCCGCCCGTTGTTTTCGCAAACCAGGGGGCGCCCGCGAAATGGTCGACATCCTGTCATTGGTCCTGCATCACGATGAACAGGCCGTGCTCTGCGCCGTGGAAATGGCGCTGGAGGCGGGCGTACCCACCAAGACCCATGTGCTGAACCTGCTTCATGCGGATTTCAGAAATACGGGACAGGGATTTCAGTAATTCCCGGACAGCTGGGTGGTAGCTGATCCTTGCGCTGCGCTCAT
>JAFIEM010000108.1 GCA_020832555.1 Natronohydrobacter sp.
AGGGGATCAGCACGAAGCCCGCAAGCGTCGTCAGCTTGAACTCGATCAGGGTGACGAAAAGCTGCACCGAGAGGAGGAAGAAGGCCAGAAGCACCAGCGCCCAGGCGAAGAAGAGGCAGGCGATCTGGATGAAATTCTCGAAGAAGGCGACGAAGCCCATGAGGCTGGAGATCGACTCCAGCAGCGGGCGCCCGGCATCGAGCCCGGTCTGGGCGACGCGCCCGGGGCGCAACAGGTCCGCAGGTGTAAACCCGGTGCCGGAGGCCAGCAGCCCCAGCCCCGCGAAACTCTCGAAGACGATCGCGGCGAGGCTGTTCCAGTTGGAGATCAGGAAAGCGAAGATGCCGACGAAGAGCGTCTTCTTCACCAGCCGGGCGATGACATCGTCATCCGCGCCCCAGGCCCAGAAGAGCGCGGCCAGCGTCACGTCGATCACGATCAGCGTGGTCGCGATGAAGGCGACCTCGCTGCCCAGAAGGCCGAAGCCGCTGTCGATATAGGCGGTGAAGACCCCGAGGAAGTTGTCGATGACGCCGGTGCCGCCCATGGCCTAGTCGCCCATCGCGGCCGGTGGACGGCCGAGGAAGCGCTCGCGCGTCTCGGCCCAGACCGCAAGGCAGCCGGGATCGCGCGCCGCCGCCTCGCCCATGGCCTGACAGCGGCGCTGCTCGGCGCGGAGCGGATCCTCTGCCGGGGCCAACGCGGGGGTGGTGCGCGCAGGCGCGGTGCGGTCCCCGCGTGTCATCTGCACCGCCGCCGCGGTCAGGGCGGCGGCGGCAAGGATGATCGCCGCGATGCTGGCGGTGCCGCGCGCGTCCATCCCCCCGCGCCCCGTCAGTTGTTGAACATCCGGGCGCTGCCGGGCTGATAGCCCGCGCCCGGGGTCAGGAAGCGTTCGCGCTGGATGCGGCCCTGTTCGGCGGCGGCGGCGCGTTCGGCCTCGACCAGCGCTGCGGCGCGGCCATTGGCGGCGGTCACCGCGACAAGATCGGCGATCTGCTGGGATTGCAGCGCGAGAAGCTGGTTGCCCGCCTGCGCCGCCTGCAGCGCGCCGACCGCGTTCTGGCTCGCGCCCACCAGCGCCGCCATTTCCGCGCGCTGGCCGTCGAGATTGCCGACGACCCCGGCCTGCACGCGCATCGCGTCCTGCAGACCGCCCACGGTGTTCTCCCACCGCGCGCGGGCATCGGCCAGAAGCTGGGCCTCGGGGGCGGCCATGGCGGTGCCGCCGTATTGCTCCTGAAACATCCGGTCGATGGCCTGGACGTCGAAGGCGATGTTCTGCGCCTCAGACAGAAGCTGGCGGGTGCGTTCGACATTCTGCTGGAGCGCGGCGAGCGAGGACTGCGGCAGGCTCGCGAGGTTGCGGGCCTGGTTGATCAGCATCTGCGCCTCGTTCTGCAGCTGGGTGATCTGGTTGTTGATCTGCTCCATGGCGCGGGCGGCCGAGAGGATGTTCTCGGCATGGTTGCGCGGGTCATAGACGATCCGGCCGAAGCCGCCGAAGAAGGCCTGCGCGGGGCTGGGGGCGAGGATCGTCACGCCCATGGGCGCGGCCAGGGCCAGCGCCAAGGTCGAGGCGCTGGCGAGATGGGTGATGCGGGTCATGCGGGTCATGCTTGGGTCTCCTCTTCGGGCTGGGGGGTGGTGTCAGGGTCCGGCGCTGGCGACGGTGCGTCCGGCACGAGGTTCGGCAGCTCCGGGATCAGATCGGCGGCCCAGCCCGCGCCGCGCGCGCCCAGCCAGGCGGCGAGGAAACCGTCGCGGCCATGCTCGGCGAGGATCGCGGCGATCTGGGCCTGATCGGTCTTGGAGGAGGCCGCGCAAAGCGCGAGGCCGACCTCGGAGAGGCCCAGCTCGAACAGCCGGTTGCCGCGCCGCGACTGGCAGTAATAGTCGCGCTTCGGCATGGCGCGGGCGAGGATCTCGATCTGGCGGTCGTTCAGACCGAAGCGGCGGTAGATCGCGGTGATCTGCGGCTCGATGGCGCGTTCATTGGGCAGCAGCAGCCGCGTCGGGCAGCTCTCAATGATCGCGGGCGCGATGGCGGAGGCGTCGATATCGCTCAGCGACTGGGTCGCGAAGATCACCGCGGTGTTCTTCTTGCGCAGCGTCTTCAGCCATTCGCGCAGCTGGCCCGCGAAGCCTTCGTCATCGAGCGCGAGCCAGCCCTCGTCGATGATCAGGAGCGTCGGGCGGCCATCGAGCCGGTCGCCGATGCGGTGGAAGAGATAGGACAGGACGGCAGGTGCGGCGGCAGTACCGATCAGCCCCTCGATCTCGAAGGCCTGAACCGGGGCCGTGCCCAGATCCTCGATCTCGGCATCGAGAAGCCGCCCATGCAGGCCGCCGAGGCAATAGGGCCGCAGGGCCTGCTTGAGATCGGACGATTGCAGCAGCACCGCAAGGCCGGTGATCGTGCGCTCACCGATGGGGGCGGAGGCGAGCGAGGTCAGCGCGGTCCAGAGATGCTCCTTCACCTCGGGGGTGACGGTGACGCCCTCGCGGGCAAGGATCGCGGCGATCCAGCCTGCGGCCCAGGCGCGCTCGGCGGCCTCGTCGATGCGGGCCAAGGGTTGCAGATAGACCTCGGCCTCTCCCCCCTCGGTCAGCGCGCCGCCCAGATCGTGCCAGTCCCCGCCCATGGCGAGGATGGCGGCCCGGATCGAGCCGCCGAAGTCGAAGGCGAAGACCTGGGCCCCCGGGTAGCGGCGGAACTGCAGCGCCATGAGCGCCAGCAGCACGGATTTGCCCGCCCCGGTCGGACCGATGACCATGGTATGGCCGACATCACCGACATGCAGCGAGAGACGAAAGGGTGTCGAGCCCTCGGTCCGGCCGTACAACAGCGGCGGGCCACCCAGATGCCGGTCCCGCTCCTCTCCCGCCCAGACGGCGGACAGCGGGATCATATGGGCGAGGTTCAGGGTCGAGATCGGGGGCTGGCGGACATTGGCGTAAGGGTGCCCGGGCAGCGAGCCGAGCCAGGCATCGACGGCGTTGACGGTTTCCACCATCGCCGTGAAATCGCGGCCCTGCACGACCTTCTCGATCAGCCGCAGCTTCTCGTCGGCGCGGCGGGGGTCCTCGTCCCAGACGATCAGCGTGGCGGTGACATGGGCGAGCCCCGCGACATCGGCGCCGAGTTCCTGCAGCGCCATGTCGGCATCCGTGGCCTTGTTCGCGGCATCGCTGTCGACCAGTGCCGATTGCTCGTTGGTCATCACCTCCTTGAGGATCGCGGCGATGGATTTGCGCTTGGCGAACCATTGGCGGCGGATGCGCGCGACCATGCGCGTGGCCTGCACCTTGTCCATCAGGATCGCGCGCGTGGCCCAGCGATAGGGGAAGGCCAGGCGGTTCAGCTCATCGAGGATCCCCGGTGTGGTGGCGGTCGGGAACCCCGAGAGCGTCAGGATGCGCAAATGTGCGTCGCCCAGCCGGGGCTCGAGCCCCGTGGTCAGCGGCTGATCGGCCAGGAGCGCGTCGAGATAGACGGGGGTTTCCGGCACGCGCACGCGCTGCGCGCGGGTCGAGATGGTGGAATGCAGGTAGGTCAGCGTCTCGGCGTCATCCAGCCAGTGGCATTCCGGCATGAACCCGTCGAAGAGCGCCAGCACCCGGTCGGTGCGGTCGATGAAGCCGCGCAGCACCTCGCCAGCGTCGATGCCCCGGGTCTCGCGGCCCTCGTAGAGCCAGGTCTCGGCGCGCGCGGCCTCCTCGGGCGGCGGCAAGTAAAGGAAGGTCAGGAAATAGGCGGACTGGAAATGCGCGCCCTGATCGGCAAAGCCCGCGCGGCGCTCGGCATCCAGCAGCGCCGAGGCCGGATCGGGAAAGCGGCTGTCGGGATAGTCAGCGGCGGGCAGGCGCTGCGCCTCGACGAAGATCGCCCAGCCCGAGCCGAGGCGGCGAAAGGCGCTGTTGATCCGGCCCGCCACGGCGACCAGTTCGGCGGCGACGGCACTGTCGAGGTCCGGGCCCCGAAAGCGCGCGGTGCGCTGCAGGCTGCCGTCCTTGTTCAGCACCACCCCGGGGGCGACCAGCGCCGCCCAGGGCAGGTAATCGGCGAGGCGGGCGGCTTTGCGACGATACTCGGCAAGGTGCATCATGGCGGTGCCCTCAGACGTCCAGATGGCCGGGCAGCCGCAGGTGCCGCCGTCCGACCTCGACGAAAAGCGGGTCACGCCGCGCGGCCCAGACGGCCAGCAGATGCCCGACCAGCCAGATCGCGATGCCCGCGGCCCAGAGCTGCAGGCCAAGACCGATCGCGCCGGCGAGCGTGCCGTTCAGGATCGCGAAGGCGCGTGGGGCACCTGCGAGCAGGATCGGCTCGGTCAGCGCGCGGTGGACCGGGACGGTGAAGCCGGGGACGGCATCAAGCTGCTCGAAACCCTGCCAATCGCTACCGCTCATGGCGTTCCTCGCTCGGAAGGCTCCACTGGAGCCTTCCGTTCAACTTCGTTGAACCGCTCGTCACCATCAGAACACCGCCCCGCCGCCGAAGCTGAAGAAGCTCAGGAAGAAGGAACTCGCCGCAAAGGCGATGGAGATGCCGAAGACGATCTGGATCAGGCGGCGAAAGCCCCCGGAGGTGTCGCCGAAGGCCAGCGTCAGCCCGGTCACGATGATGATGATCACCGCGATGATCTTGGCGACCGGTCCCTCGATCGATTGCAGGATCGCCTCGAGCGGCGCCTCCCAGGGCATGGACGAGCCCGCCGCGCGGGCGGGGCTGGCAAGCATCAGGCTGACGCAGGCGAAGGTGGCGGCATGGGCGGCCTGGCGGCAAAGGCCGTGGAGGGTTCGGGTCATGGGGTATCTCCTGATGGTTCGGGGGCTGCGGGCGGGGCGGCGGCCGGGCTGAGGTGGTAATCGCCCGCGGGGCCGAGGCCGGTGACGCGGGCCAGTTCGGTGAGGCGGCGCGCCGCCCCGCGCCCCGACAGGACGGCGATCAGATCGATGGTCTCGGCGATCAGGGCGCGCGGCACGGTGACCACGGCCTCCTGGATCAGCTGCTCCATCCGGCGCAGGGCACCCAGCGCCGAGCCTGCATGGATCGTTCCGATCCCGCCCGGGTGGCCGGTGCCCCAGGCTTTCAGCAGGTCCAGCGCCTCGGCCCCGCGCACCTCGCCGATGGGAATGCGGTCGGGGCGCAGGCGCAGCGAGGAACGGACGAGATCCGAGAGCGTCGCGACGCCATCCTTGGTGCGCAGCGCCACGAGGTTCGGGGCGGCGCATTGCAGCTCGCGCGTGTCCTCGATGATCACGACCCGGTCGGAGGTTTGAGCGACCTCGGCCAGCAGCGCATTGGTCAGCGTGGTCTTGCCGGTGGAGGTGCCCCCCGCGACGAGGATATTGGCCCGCGCGGCGACCCCGTCGCGCAAGGCGCTTGCCTGCGCCTCGGTCATGATCCCGGCCGCGACGTAATCCTGAAGCGTGAAGACCGCGACGGCGGGCTTGCGGATCGCGAAACAGGGCGCGGTGACGACCGGCGGCAGCAGCCCCTCGAAGCGCTCGCCCGTGCCCGGCAATTCAGCCGAAACCCGCGGCCGCCCGGCATGGACCTCGGCGCCGACATGATGGGCCACCAGCCGCACGATCCGCTCGCCATCCTCGGGCGAGAGCGTGGCGCCGCTGTCGGACAGCCCCTCGGTGACGCGGTCGATCCAGAGCCGCCCGTCGGGGTTGAGCATGACCTCAAGGGTCATGGGGTCTTCCAGAGCCCGCGCGATGACGGGGCCGAGCGCGGTGCGCAGCATCCGCGCCCCCCGCTCGCCCGCCTGCGGCCTCCGTTCGACCTCTGCCATGCTGTCCCCGCTCCTGTTCTGGCCTGCCGAGGGGCAGCCCTGGATCGGGGTCCATCAAGAAAGCCGGAAACGGGCCGCGCTCAACAGCGCAGCAAGGGGCGTAGGGCTCTGGCGTGCAAAGACAGGCGAAAGGGTTGGGGTGCGTGCTTGGCGGTGCGGGACCAGACCCGCGCGCGCATCAGGAATTGCCTTTTGGCAGATAATGGCTATATTGATGCCAAAGGAGATACCCATGCAGTTCGCCACCGTCCAGCCGATCACCGCCCGCCCCGACCATCCCGTCATCACGGATGCCGAGGCCGCAGCGCTGGCGCGGGCCACGGTCAACCTGTTCCGCGCCTGGGGACTGAGCGATGCCGAGGCGCGGGTGCTTCTCGGCGACATGGCCCAGCGCACATGGGCGCGCTGGAAGACCGGCGATATCGGCCGGATCGACCGCGATCTGCGGGCGCGTATGGCGATCCTGATGGGCATCCACAAGGCACTGCGCACCATCTTCACCGACCCCGCGCGCGGCTATGCGTGGATCCGCAAGCCGAACGCGGCCTTTGCCGGGCGCAGCGCGCTGGACATCATGCTGCGCGGCGAGATCACCGACCTGATCGACCTGCGCGCCTATCTCGATGCCGAGCGGGGGGCCTGGTGACGGTGCCCACTGTCCGGGTGACCTGGCCCCGCACCGTCCGCATCATCCGCTCGATCCACCCGCCCATCGACCTCTTCGAGGACATCGCCGACCCAGCCGACTGGGAGGCGCTGGCCTCGGCCGAGGCCAAGTTCAACCCGCGCATCCGCGACAGCATCGGTGATCTGTCGAAAGTGCCGGTCGCGCGCCGCGTCACCGGGCCCGGGGCCAGCTGGGTCATGGCGCCATTCGTCCACTGCTCGCCCCTGCGACCGGGGCGGTTCTCGGACGGCAGCTTCGGTATCTTCTACGCAGGCGACCGCACCGAGGTGGCCATCGCCGAAACCATCCACCACCACGCCCGTTTCATGCGCGCCACGGAGGAGGCCCCCGGCTGGACATCGCAGTTCCGCGAGTTGATCGGCGCGGTCGATGCCGATCTCGACGACGCCACCGGCCGCGCCGATCTGCTCGACCCCGACGACTACCGCCCCTCGCAGGTCTTCGGCGCCGAGCGGCGTGCGGCCGGGTCAGACGGCATCACCTGGCCCAGCGTCCGGTATCCGGGCGGGCACTGCATCGGGGTGTTCTGGCCCGACGTGATCCCGATCCCGACGCAGGGCGGGCATTTCGGGTACCACTGGGATGGGGAGCGGGTCGACTACGTCAAGCGTTTGGACGATGGAGAGGTGTGGCGGGTGTCGTAACCGACCGCTCAGAGTGCCGGGATAGGCAACTCGTTCAATTCAGTGCGCGCCTCGGACCAGCTCGGATAGTGCGTTGACAGGAGATCGAAGAACCTTGGGCTATGGGTCGGCGCGAGTATATGGATCATCTCATGAACCACGACGTACTCCAGCAAATCCCGGGGCTTCTTGACCAACTCCGTATTCAGCCGAATTGTCCGCTGTTCCGCGTTGCAGCTTCCCCATTTGGTCTTCATGCGCTGCAGAAAATAGCCTTGGACCTCAACACCAATCCGGCTTTCCCACTTCTTGATCAAGGGGGGGACCGCGGCGTGAAGAAGCTTGAGGTGCCAATTGTGTACCACCTTCGCACGGGTCTCCAGAGTGCTGTCAGGGCGCACTTGAAGATGAATCGTTCGATGATCCAGGCGCACTTCAGGCTTGCCCTCACATTCCGTCACCCGAAGAAGATGTCGGCGGCCCCACAGATAGTGAGTTTCGCGCCCGACAAATTGTCGTGGTGCTTCGCGAGCCTGCTGTGCGAGCTTTCCTTGCTGCTGACGAATCCAGCCGATCTTGGTAATCGCATAGGCGCGGGCGACGTCGATCCTGGTGGACGTCGGTGCAACGAGTGTAACGCGCCCATCGGGGGGATGGACCGACAGATGGACGTTCTTGACGTCCTTCCGGGTAACGTCGATGGCCAGATCGCCGATTTCGATCACTTCACCCATCAATACCCCGATTGGTTCTTGATGATTTCGAACATAGCAAGCGTCGCGTCGCGATCTCGATTGAAGAGCGGGAAAAGGACGTTCTTGACCTCCCGTTCGCGGACTGGATCACCCTTCCAGCCTGCAGGGGCGTGTTCTCGTACGGTGCGGTCGATTTCCAGCGCCAGATCCGCTCTTTCGCTTTCATTTGCGGGGACAACAAACGCTGTAACAGGAAGGTCTGGAAGGTTGTTGTAGATCACCACGGCTTCGCGATTGCCCGAGAGGCTTCCAGGCAGATCCGGACCCGCCTCCCGTGTCGCCATCTTGCGGACCAAGTCCTTGGCCTTCTTCAGGAAATCCTCATAAGCCTTCGCACTGTCGCGGCTTTGCTGGATCAGATCCTCGAGGAGCTTGGACATCTCGTCATAGAAGCGAGGGTCGGTGAGCTGATCGCGGATGATGGTCTTTCGGATATTGTTGATGATGCCTTCGGCCACCGCGTTTTTCGACAGCTTCCCCTTTTCGTTCAGCTGCTTGGCGATCGCATCATGGATACCGGTTTCGATGATGGCTTGGGTGAGCGACACGTTGGACAACGCACCAAGCGCTTGGGCAGGATCAGCCTGAATGTAGGTGTTCAGGAGATGCCGCATGTCGGCTTCATAGGGCTTGATATCGAGTTCTTCGCCCGAATGCTTTTTGATGGCGGCCCTGAGATCACTGTAGAAATCGACATCGCGCTGGATGTCGTTCTGTTCGGAGGGGGAATACCCTGCGTCGTCCAAGTTCTGCGCGATGGCGGCGTAGGCCCGAACGAACGACGCCACGGATTTGTAAAACGAGATCCTCAGCGCCTCGGTCTCGGTCAGGGCATTCGGATCGGCGGCATCACCGCAGAAATACCGCAGGAACTGTTCAACCTCTCTCGGCGGGGGCACCGGGGCGCAGAGATAGTGAAGCGCTTCGCGCGCCGCATCGAGGCGGGCTTGCCGCTGCTTTTCATGGTGCGTATGATGTGCAGCAGATAGGCGTAATCGCCCTGCTTCTTGGGCGGCGCGCCCCATTCGAACCGCTTGTGCTTGTCCGTGATCGCGCCCTTGTCGTCATAGCTGAAGCCGGTGCTCCACGCCTTGTCCGAGAACGGCGGATTGGCAACGACATAGTCGTAGGTCCGCAGGCGCTCCCCCTCGAGGAATTTGGGGGTCGTCAGGGTGTTGCCCGCGAGGATCTTTGCTGTCGGAAAGTCATGCAGGATCATGTTCATGCGGGCGAGACCGGCCGTGGTCACGTCCTTTTCCTGGCCTTCGAGCGTGATCCGCTTTCCCGCCTCGGCCGCGACCTTGAGGAGCAGAGAGCCAGATCCGCATGTCGGGTCGTACGCGGTCGTTCCGGCCACGGTGTTCTTCGACGAGATGCCGATCACCTTGGCGATGATCCGGCTGACCTCCGACGGGGTGTAGAACTGCCCCTTGCTCTTGCCGCTTTCGGTCGCGAAGTGGCGCATGAGGTATTCATAGGCGTCGCCCAGAATATCGTCATGGTCCGCGCGATTCTTTGCGAAATTCAAATCCGGGCTTGAGAAGATTGCAATCAGCCGACCAAGCCGGTCAACACGGTCATTGCCTTCGCCAAGCTTGTTGGGATCGTTGAAATTTGGGAAGTCCGTGCGTGCCAACATCTCGTTCGCATCAACGAGCGGCTGCCCGAACTGGCCTCGGAGACGATACAGGGCACCGGGGCGGTCTTCGGCAGGCGCTTCTGCTTGACCAGCAGTTCCAGCGCGCGAAAGCGGCGGCCGCCAGCGGGCACCTCATAGCGGCCGGTCTCGGCGCCGGCGTCGTCCAGCAGGGGGCGGACATGCAGGCTCTGGATCAGGCCGCGCCGGGCGATGGACTCGGCCAGTTCCTCGACCGAGATGCCCGCCTTGATGCGGCGCACATTGGCCTGGCTGAGGGACAGCTTGTCGAACGGGATGTCGCGCGCGGTGGCGAGGGTGATCTTCTTCGTGGCATTGGCCATGGGTCTTGCTCCACAGCGGGCGCCGAGGGCCTCTCCCCCGGCTGGTAACCCGCCACAAAGCAACAAGCCACCCTCTGGCTCTCAGGGGTGGGGGTGGGGAATTGTGCGGGTGGCCGAGATGCGGGACGGAGCTGCCATACATGCTCAACGCTCGATCGGCAGGATTGACTGGGAGCATGTGAATCAGT
>JAFIEM010000109.1 GCA_020832555.1 Natronohydrobacter sp.
TGGTACAGCCGGCGCAGCGCTGCGGTGCAGATCACCTACATCCTGATTAAGGCCGCGCGCGACAATCCAGAGCGGTTGCGTCTGCTTCTGCTGGAGGCGCATGAACCGGTCGCGCTCAAGCATTGGGCCTTTGGCCAGCTTGGCAGTCCTACAGGAAAGGCCACATTTATGCGCGGCGCTCAGGCGTTTTCTAGGTTTGGGGGAGTTGCTGGTGAAAACAATCCGCCTACATGTAGCAGCCGATTGACAAACATCCGGTTAGGTCTTCATCAAACGGCAGCTACCCGAAGTGATAGCTACATAGCTCATAATAACAGTACGGTAAAAATGCTTCCAACCTGTTCAGATTAAGAGAGCCACCTTTGAAATTTTGTGGGACGGCACTTCAAATGAAAGGTATATGCGCGCGACATTTGTCGCGCGCATATCTACTCGGTTACTCTGAGAGGGTGAACGGGGCCGAATAGTTGGCCACGTTGTCCGGAGTGATCAGAAGGCAATCAAAAAGCTGCTTTTCCTCATCGACCATCGGTTCGCCGTTCTGAATGTAATAGTCGGCCTGAATAACGGCCTCGCGGGAAAAGACCGCTACCGGCTGAAGTACCGTATAGGCCATCTCGCCTGCACGCACTGCTTCCACCGCGTCGGGCGAGCCGTCGAAACCACCGATAATGGTGCCTTCAAGCCGTCCAGCTTCCTTCAGGGCTGCAATCGCCCCCAGCGCCATTTCATCGTTTCCAGAAATCACGGCGTCGATCTGGTCATGCGCCTGCATGATCGACTGCATCCGGTTGTAACCTTGGGTGCGGTCCCAGTTGGCAACTTCTTCGGCTACTTTCTCAAGGCCCGGATACTGGCTAAGAACTGTGTTGTAGCCATTCGAGCGAGTGGCCGCATTGTTGTCGGACGGATTGCCGAAGAATTCGACATAACGGGCCTCGTCCCCGACAAGTCCTTGCCAAGTGACCGCGCCAAGCGCGGCACCCTGCGCGTTATTCGAGACAAGCTGCGCGATGGCAATACCGGATTCATTGATCTCGGCATTCACCAGAAAGACCGGAATGCCTGCCTCGGTCGCGCGGCGGACAACGCCCACCGACCCGTCTGCATTGGCAGGATCGAGGATGATCGCGGCGGCGCCATTGGTGATGGCCGCGTCGATCAGGTTGGATTCGGTATTAGTATCGCCGCGATGCGCCGAGACATTCGCCGTGTAGCCCAATTCCTCGGCCGTTGCGCGCGCGACCTCGCCTTCGGTGAACCAGTAGGGGTTCGCCGGGTCGTTCACGATGATGCTGATCAGCCCTTCGGCGGAAGCGGCCGCCGCCATCAGCGGCAGTGATGCCGTGGCCGCAAGCAGCGCGCGTCTTGTGATCTTGAACATAGTAATCTCTCCCTTGGTTGGTTGTGCCGGAACCCGGCGGTGTCCGCGTCAGGCATATCTCGCCTGGTCCTCCGCGAATGGTGAAGGGGACGGGTCAGGTCTTGCCGCCCTTGCCCCCGTATTGGATGGAATTGAGCATCACGGCGAGCACGATGACCGCGCCGGTGAAGACGGTCTGCCAATAGGACGACACGCCGATGATCACGAGGCCCGCGCCCAGGTAGACTATGACGAACGCCCCCAACAAGGTGCCCTGCACGGTGCCGCGGCCGCCCATTAGCGACGCGCCGCCCACCACGACAGCGGCGATGGCTGTCAGCTCGTAGGTGGTGCCTGCCGTGGGCCCGGCCGAGGTCAGCTGTGAGCTTAGCACCAGCCCCGCGATGGCTGCGCACATACCCGACAGGACATAGACCCAGACCTGTACAGACTTGACCGGCACACCCGAAAGCTCCGCCGCCCGTGCATTGCCGCCGGTGGAATACAGCCACCGGCCGAACGGCGCGCGGGTTAGCAGCAGATGCACCGCGATGGCGGTCGCAGCCAACACGAAAATGCTGATCGGCACACCTCCGATTCTGTAAAATCCCAGCCATTCGAAGCCAGTATTGCCGAATTCTGGCCGACCCCGCAGATTGTTGAAGGTGAGACCATTTGTCATTAGAAGCGCGACGCCACGAGCGACATACAGCGTACCCAACGTCGCAACAAAGGCGGGCACCTTCAGATAGGCTACCAACACCCCGTTCACCACGCCCACCAGCGCCCCCATGCCCAGAGTGCAAATCACCACTGCCCAGACCGGCATGTACAAGATCACGCCAAGCCCTTGCAATTCGACCCCCTGCAGTAGGAAACCTGCGAACACGCCGCAAAGTGCAAGTGTGGACCCCACCGAAAGGTCGATCCCCCCCGACAGGATCACGAGCAGCATGCCGATGGCCAGCAGGCCGAAGATGGCGACCTGTGACGTCATCGTGAGGAAATTCGAGACCGAAAGGTAGCGGTCAGATAGAAATGCGAAGGTCACGATGATCGCGATCAACGCAAAGAAGGCGCGGCCTTCCATAAGGATCTGGATGATATTCATATCCTTGCCAAAGGTCGAAGCGACAAGCCCGCCCGAACCCTCCTTCTTGTTCGTCACAACATCGGTCATTTCAGCAATCTCCGGTTCAATTCTTGGCGGTTGTGGGCTTGGCGGTGGCGGGTTTGTCCATCTCGACAATTTCCCGGGCGGTATGTTCGTCTATGATCAAGCCACTCAACAAGCCGCTTTCCAGAACCGCCTTGATGGCATGGGTCTTGATTCGGCCACCCGCGACCGCAACGATGCGGCGGCCCTTCAGACGGTCGAGGGGTTGCGTCAAGATGCGGTCAGTGACCTCGCGCCCCACGGGCTGACCGCGTTTGTTGAAGAAATGGCCAAGCATTTCGCCGACGCCGCCAGCCGCGGCAATGCTGGCCATCTCCGCGTGCTCGATCATGCCGGTGGTCACAAGCTCGGCCTCGGCCTCAGTGGTGCCAATACCGACGATCATCAGATCGGCCTGATCGGCCAGTTTGGCGGCCTGTTGCGCGGCTTTCTGGCCCAGCAGAACATCGCGGTCAGCGGTCGAATTTGCGATGAAGGGCACTGGCATGGATGCCGCCTCGCCCCCGGTCTTTTCAGCCAGACGGGAGGCGACTGCATGGGGGTTCAGGTCCGCACCAGCGGTCTGCGCCCCCATCAGGGAGACGACTTTCAGATCCGGCACCGACAGCGGGCCAAGATTTTCGACGCAGGACAGCAACGTCCTGCCGTGGCCCACACCGATTATCCTGGTTTCCTCGGCGGCGATCTCGTTTGATAGAAACCCGGCGCCGGCGGTACCCAGCGGCCGCAGCGCAAGATCTTCCTGATGCAGGTCGCTGACGACCTCGCAATGATCCAGCCCGAAGCTCGCCGTCAGGCTTTGTTTCAGATCCACCTCGCCCGAGGCGGCCATGATTTGTTCCTTGGTCGCATCAGGCCCGAAACTGGCCGTGATCCTGCCCTTGTGCATGACGATGATGCGGTGCGCGATGGACAGGCATTCGCTGACCTCTGACGTGGAATAGACCACCGCCAGCCCCTTACGCGCCCCCTCCGACAACAGGCGGAACACCTCGGCTTTAGCACCTATATCGATGCCGCGCGACGGCTCGTCCAGCAGGATGACCGACGGCTTAGTGGCTAGCATCTTGCCGATCACGACCTTCTGTTGATTGCCCCCCGACAGCGAGCCAATGGCCGCCTCGCCGCCATCAGTCTTGATTGTTACCTCTCGGATCGCCCGGTCGATGATCTCCTGTTCGGCGCCACGCGATGTCAGCCCCCTCTTGGTGAAGGCCCCAATCGACGCGAGCGAGACGTTCTGGCCAACGCTCATCGTCTGCACCAGACCGTCACGCTGCCGGTCTTCGGGCGTCAGGACAAGACCGGCCCGGATACGCTGCGCGATGGTCATTCTAGCGATATCGCGGCCGTGCAAGAGTATCTGTCCACTCGAAGCCGGCAGACGCCCCGCCACACATTCCATGAATTCGGTGCGCCCGGCGCCCATCAGTCCGTAGATGCACACGATCTCGCCCTGCCGAACATCCAGCGACAGGCGATCCACGACCGAATTGCCCACGCCGCCCGTGGCAGGGATGCTGAGGTTGGTGACTGACAGCGCCACTTCGCCGAAATCATAGCCTGTCGGCGGCGCACCGAGGTTGAAATTCTCGCCCACCATGTTGCGGACGATCCATTCCAGGTCGATCTCGGCGCGCGGCGCATAGGCTGTCATCACCCCGTCGCGCAGCACCACGGCATGATCGGTGATGGTCAACGCCTCTTCCAGATGATGCGAGATGTAAACGATGGAGACGCCGCGCGCCTTCAAGTCGTGGATCACCTTGAACAACACTTCAACTTCCGAAGCAGACAGCGCCGAGGTTGGCTCATCCATTATCAGAATGCGGGAATTCACCGACAGCGCGCGGGCGATCTCAACAATTTGCTGCTGGCCCAGGCGGAGGTCCTCGACCGGGGTCAGGGGATCGATATCTTCCTCCAACTCCTTCATCAGAGCTCGGCACTGGCGTTCTTCCTCGGCGAAATTCACACCGCGTGGCCCCATGATTTCACGGCCCATGAAAATGTTATCGCGCACATTCATGTTCGGAGCGAGCGAGAGTTCCTGATGTATAATCGAAATCCCGAGTTCGCGGGCCTCGACGGTGGATTTGATCTCGACCGATTTGCCATCGAGGATCAACTCCCCCGTGGTCGGCAGTTGGACGCCCGACAATATCTTCATCAAGGTCGACTTACCGGCGCCGTTCTCGCCAAAAAGAGTAGTGACCTGTCCGCGATGAACGTCGAAGTTCACGCCTTTCAGCGCGTGCACCGCACCGAAGCTTTTCGTGACGTCGCGCGCTGCTAGCACCACCTCAACCTTATCAGGCACCAACACGGGCGTTTCGTCGTGGATCGGGGTTTTCATCACTGCACCTCGAAGGCCACGGGCGTGACCAGCCAGTTCTGCGGGTTGATCATGGTGAACACCCCCGTGACGCTGACGGTCTGACCGGCCAGCGCATCACGATCAAGATCGGACAGGACCTCGGCTGCCATGGCGCGGTTGATCCCGGCCCCGACATTCTGGAATTCGATCTGGTTGGTAAAATCGCCAAATACGATATCCCCGGTGATATCGCGCAATTCCGTGCCGTTGATGGCCGGACCGGTCTGGACGCGAATGCCGACGCCGTCCGGCAAACTATCAACACTCACGTCGAAGATGCCAGAACTGCCCTCACCGGCAGTGCCAGTAAATCTAACCGGGATCACCGGAAAGGCCCCGGCCATGGTTCCGTAGGCGGCAATCGCGGCATTCCTGTCCGCAGCAAGCTCATCAGCCAGTTGCACTGCGTCGGGCGCATTTTCCGACACAAAATCACGAATGCGCGGGAATTCCTGGACGCCGAAGGCATCGGGATTGAAGGCCTGCTGACGCAGATCCCCCTCGCCGCCGATGGGCACCACAGTCGTCTCGAACGCCATTGCGGCCAGCACACCGGCACCCACCAGCGCCACAATGAGCCTGCGTCGCGTTGTTTTGGTTACGTTGGCAGATACACTACTGGTTGTCGCCATTGCTGAAATGCCTCCCCCTTGATGTCGGACCCGTACATGCGGGTTGACACGGTCCTGCGCCTGGATTGTCCAGCGCTAAAAGCGTTGGAAAGAGCAGACCAATAATAGCGGCTCCCCCCCCCTCGCCGCTGCCCTGGAACCTCCTCGATTCCCTGTTCGGGTGTGCGGCCCAGCCACACGAGTGGGTGTGACCGATTGCCTCAACCTAACTGAATTATTTTTCTTTGTCTGCAAAAAAATACACAACAAGATATTTTTTTGTGCTAAGCATAACTAACAGTTGCCATGCAAGAGGGATGGCGAAGGTACGCAAGGTGCTGCGAATTTACACGCCATCACCGGGGAGGGCCGATGCGACCAGAAAGGCATAAAGGGGCAAGACATGACTGATTCGTCTGACCTGATCATTGGCGTGGATGCCGGGACGTCTGTCATCAAGGCGGTGGCTTTCGACCTCTCGGGGCACCAGCTGGCCAGTTCGTCCGTGCGCAATAGCTATGCGACGGGGGCTGACGGATCGGCGACGCAGTCACTCCCCCGCACTTGGGCCGATTGTGTCGCAGCCCTGCGCGGTCTGGCTGACAAGGTTGAGGGCCTTGCCGGGCGCACCGCCGCCATGGCCCTGACAGGACAAGGCGATGGGACATGGCTGGTCGGCCAGAACAATGCCCCGGTTGGTGACGCATGGCTTTGGCTGGATGCGCGCGCAGCACCGACTGTGCGCGAGCTGGCCTCTGGTGACTTGGAGCGCGCACGGTTCGAGTCCACCGGGACCGGGCTGAACACCTGCCAACAGGGCAGCCAGATGGCGCACATGGCCGCCACCTGCCCCGAATTGCTGGACAATGCCGAAGTCGCATTGCACTGTAAGGATTGGCTGTTCCTGAATTTGACCGGCATCCGCGCCACTGATCCATCAGAGGCCAGCTTTACCTTCGGCGATTTTCGAGACAGGCGCTACAGCGCTACCGTGATCGCGGCGCTGCGTCTGGAAGGCCGCAGGCATCTGTTGCCCGAGATCATCGACGGATCGCAGGAGACGCGCCCCCTGACGGCCGAGGCCGCCGCGCAAACCGGCCTGCTTGCGGGTACGCCTGTATCGCTGGGCTATGTCGATATGGTCATGACGGCGCTTGGCGCAGGGGTGCATACCGGCGACGCCGGCGCGGCCTGTTCCACGATAGGATCGACCGGCGTGCATATGCGTGCGGTCAGATCCGACGCGGTGCATCTGAATGCCCATGGCACAGGCTATGTCATCTGCCTGCCGGTTCCGGGGCTCGTAACGCAGGTTCAGACAAATATGGCTGCCACGCTGAATATCGACTGGGCGCTAGCGCTGGCCGAAGACCTGATGGCCGAGGTGACGCAGGCCCCATCGCATGCCCAGATGGTCGCGAAGATCGACAGCTGGATGGCCCGCTCGCGTCCCGGCGCGCTGGTCTATCACCCCTATATCTCGGAGGCAGGTGAACGCGGCCCCTTCGTCAATGCCGATGCGCGCGCCAGTCTTGTGGGCCTTAGCGCCACGCATCGGTTTCCGGACGTCATCCGCGCAGTGATCGAAGGTCTGGGGATGGCGACACGCGATTGCTACGCCGCCATGGGCGAGATGCCGCACGAATTGCGGCTGACCGGCGGTGCGGCGCGCTCGGGTGCGCTGCGAGGCGTACTTGCTGCCGCGCTGGATACGCCGGTGCGGGTCTCTGCGCGCGAGGAAGCGGGCGCTGCGGGCTGCGCCATGATGGCAGCGGTTGCCATCGGGGCCTATGACACGATGGATGCATGCATCGCCCGATGGACAACCCCGCTTCTGGGCAAACCGGAAGCGCCGGACCCGGGCCTAGTGCCCATTTATGACAGACTTTTCACAAATTATCGACACGCGCGCGATGGTCTAGTTCCCGTCTGGGACGGGCTGGCCGCGGCGCGCGCGACGCAAGGAGCCTGAACTATGACAGATATTCAAAACGTAGACATCTTCGTGATCGGGGGCGGGATCAATGGCGCGGGTATCGCGCGCGACGCAGCTGGTCGTGGGCTGAGCGTCGTGCTGTGCGAGAAGGACGATCTGGCCGAAGGGACTTCATCACGGTCAGGAAAGCTGGTGCATGGCGGCTTGCGCTATCTGGAATATTACGAGTTCCGCCTGGTCCGCGAGGCGTTGATCGAACGAGAAGTCCTGATGCGCAACGCCCCGCATATCATTTGGCCGATGCGCTTTGTCTTACCGCATTCGCCCCAGGACCGCCCCGCGTGGCTGGTGCGTTTAGGGTTGTTTCTTTATGATAATCTAGGAGGACGCAAGCAGCTGCCGGGAACGCGGACACTGGATCTTCATCGTGACCCTGAAGGCGCCGCGATCAAGGACAAGTATCACAAAGGGTTTGAATATTCGGATTGCTGGGTCGATGATGCGCGTCTGGTCATCCTGAATGCGGTCGATGCGGCTGAGCGCGGCGCGCTGGTGCTTACCCGGTCGCCCTGCGTCTCGGCTCGGCGCGACGGACAGGTCTGGCGCGTCACAACGCGGAACTCGGTGACCGGCGAGACAAAGGAATTTATCGCCAAGTTACTGGTAAATGCGGCCGGGCCTTGGGTGAGCGATGTGGTCAACCGGGTGGCCGGATCAAACAGCACGCGCAACGTGCGACTGGTCAAGGGCAGCCACATTATCGTACCGAAGTTCTGGAAGGGCGAGAACGCGTATCTTGTGCAGAACCATGACAAGCGGGTCATTTTCATCAACCCGTACGAGCGCGACAAGGCACTGATCGGCACGACCGACATCGCCTATGACGGCCTTGCCGAGGACGTGCGCGCTGAAGACTCAGAAGTACAATATCTGATCGATGCAGTGAACCGGTATTTCAAGGAACAGCTGACATGCGACGACGTGCTGACAACCTATTCGGGCGTCCGCCCCCTTTTCGATGACGGACAGGGTAATCCGTCGGCAGTGACACGTGATTATGTCTTCGATATCGAGGAAAAGGGCGGTGCGCCGATGCTAAATATTTTTGGCGGCAAGATCACCACGTTCCGCGAACTTGCCGAACGTGGATTGCACAAGATCCGCAAGTTTTTCCCCGAGATGGGCGGCGATTGGACCGAGAATGCGCCCTTGCCCGGCGGAGACATGGACCATGCTGATTACGAGGCTTTCCGCAACCGGATGAAACAGGATTACCCGTGGATGCCGCGCGAATTGCGGCGGCATTATGGGCGGCTCTACGGCACCCGGGTTGACCGGATCGCCGCGGGGGCGACCTCGCTCGACGGTTTGGGCCGGCATTTCGGGGGCAATCTCTACGAGGCGGAGGTATCTTATCTGATGAACCATGAATGGGCACAGACCGCCGAGGATATTTTGTGGCGTCGCACCAAGCATCGTCTGCACCTGACCGATGACGAGCAGGCCGCGTTTGCCGAGTGGTTCGAAGACCAGCGGAAGGCCGCCTGATGGCACTGACGCTCTCGCTCAATACCAATCCGCTGGTCAACCGGTTTGCCGAGCCGGACGACCTGATCGATGCGATTGCCCGCGACATCAAGATACGTGACGTCCAGCTGACCCATGAATTCATCAATCCCAGTTGGCCCGCCTCTGTAATCCGGCGCCTGACCCGCGAAATGGGTGCTGCCCTAAAGCGCACCGGGGTGCGTGTCACTTCGGGCATGACTGGTCCCTATGGGAGGCTCAATCATTTTGGGCACCCTGACCGTGACGTCCGGCGCTATTACGTCGACTGGTTCAAGAGTTTCGCCGATATCACCGCCGAGCTGGGCGGCACGTCGGTCGGAACGCAATTCGCGATCTTTACATTCAAGGATTATGACGACCCGCAGCGGCGCGAAGACTTGCTGCAAATCGCCATAGACTGCTGGGCGGAGGTGGCTGAACATGCCAAAGCGGCGGGCCTTGCCTATGTCTTTTGGGAGCCCATGAGCGTGGGTCGCGAATTCGGCGAAACCATCGCAGAGTGCATGAAGCTTCAGAAGCGGCTGACGGCAACCGACATGGCCGTTCCGATGTGGATGATGGCCGATATCGATCACGGCGACGTGACCTCTCCCAATCCTGACGATATCGACCCCTATGCCTGGGCGCGCGCGGTGCCGAAGGTCAGCCCAATCATCCATATCAAGCAATCGATGCTGGACAAGTCAGGGCATCGCCCCTTCACGGCAGAGTTCAACGCAAAGGGTGCGATACAGCCAGACCCATTACTGAGGGCGTTCGCGGAGGGCGGCGCAGTAAACAACGAAATCTGCCTAGAACTTTCGTTCAAGGAACGTGAGCCAAATGACCGGTTGGTGATTCCGCAGATCGCCGAAAGCGTGGCCTTCTGGGCCCCGCATATCGATAGTGGAGTGCGTGATCTGAATGTCTGAACTTAACTTTAG
>JAFIEM010000110.1 GCA_020832555.1 Natronohydrobacter sp.
GCCCGCAAAATCGCCGCCTCGCTCCGACACCGGAAAACCATAGCATCCGCGACCCCGCGCTGGACCCCCGGAAAGCCGCAGAAACCTGCCGCGCAGGTTTCATCCCGCCCGAACCAGAGGCCCCCAAGCGCAGGACCGAGCGGCAGCAACCCTCGCAGCCCGCAAAATCGCCGCCTCGCTCCGACACCGGAAAACCATAGCATCCGCGACCCCGCGCTGGACCCCCGGAAAGCCGCAGAAACCTGCCGCGCAGGTTTCGTCACACCCGGCGCAGAGGCCCCCGAGCGCAGGACCGAGCGGCAGCAACCCTCGCAGCCCACAGGTTTGCCGCCTCGCTCCGACACCGGAAAACCACAGCACCGCCGACCCCGCGCCACGATCCCAACAATCCCACAGAAGCCCTCGCGCAGATTTAGTTACGCCCAACGCAGAGGCCCCGCAGCGCAGGACTGATCGGCACCCGCCCTCGCCGCCCAGAGGATTGCCACCCCGCTCCGACACCGGAAGATCACAGCACCCGCTGACCCCGCGCCGGACCCCCGGAAAGCCGCTGAAGCCTTCCGCGCAGGTTTCTTCCCGCCCAACGCAAAGGCCCCCAACGCAGGACTGATCGGCAGCAGCCTTCGCCGCCCGCAAAATCGCCGCCTCGCTCCGACACCGGAAAACCACAGCATCCGCGACCCCGCGCCGGACCCACAGAAAGCCGCAGAAGCCTGCCGCGCAGGTTTCATCCCGCCCGACCCAGAGGCCCCCAAGCGCAGGACCGAGCGGCAGCAACCCTCGCAGCCCGCAGGATCGCGGCCCCACTCCTACACCGGAAAACCATAGCATCCGCGACCCCGCGCCGGACCCACAGAAAGCCGCAGAAACCTGCCGCGCAGGTTTCATCCCGCCCGACCCAGAGGCCCCAGCGCAGGACTGAGCCGCACCAGCCTTCACGGCCCGCAGAATCGCGGCCCCACTCCGACACCGGAAAACCATAGCATCCGCTGACCCCGCGCCGGACCCACAGAAAGCCGCAGAAGCCTGCCGCGCAGGTTTCATCCCGCCCGACCCAGAGGCCCCGGCACCAGAGTTAGCGGCACTCTCTCTCGCCACCCACAGAATCGCCGCACTGTTGCGACAGGGGCAACACCGCCGCACCTGTGCAGCCCCTCACGCAGTCCAGATCACCTGCTCCGGCGTCACGATCAGGTCAAGCCGTTGGTCGGTCGTCTCGATCGGCACCTCCGCGACCTGCTGTACATCATGCGCAAAGCCGATCGCCAGCACCGGACCTGCGGCACGCAACCGTTCCAATGTGCGGTCATAGAACCCGCCCCCATAGCCCAGACGATAGCCCCGCTGGTCAAAGGCCAGCAGCGGCACGATCAGCACTTCCGGCACCAGCGCGTCCTCAGCCTCGGGGATCTGTGCCCCGAACGCGCCCTCGATCATCCGGCTCTCCGGTGTCCAGCGGTGAAATTCCAGCGGCTGCGCCTTGCCCGGGATCACCGGCACACAGACCGGCCCCGGATGAGCAGCCATGACCGCACGCGGATCGAGCTCCCCGCGCATCGCCATATAGCCCGAGAGCACCACCCCTGGCAGAGTGTCGCCATATCGCGCCGCCAAAAGATCCACGACACGCGCCGCAGCACACGCGCTCATATGGTCAGGATCGCCACCTGACACCGCCCGGTCACGCTGCAAACCTGCCTCGCGCCGCATTTCTTTCTTCGCAATCGCCAGCGCATCAGTCATAAGCCACCGCTTTCCTGCCGGATCTGGCGCAAGACTGCCAAAACCGCCGCAGTTCAGCAATGCGGATTACGGCATATCCGCCCCCGCAGGCGACCCATGCGCCGGCACGAGGAAGGCGATCACCGCCATGGACAGCACCAGCGCCAACGCCCCGCACAGGCTATAGGCCAAAAGCGCCACCAGCAGACCGAACCCGCCCCAGAGCGTATAACCCGCTGCCACCAGCCCGGTCAGAATGGCAATCAGAAAACCGACGATGCTCATAATACTCCCCTTGGGATATCTTATGAGCCGACTATCGCAGCAGAGGCTGAAGACTTTCTTAATGACCGTGCAGTTTATCGCACCGATCGCGCCTCGAATTCACGGTTCAGCCCGCGTACGAAGTCAGAGAGCCCGGTCTGGCGCTCACGCCGCAAACGCTCGGCCTGAATGATCCCGCGCAGCGCCGCATCCGTGCGCTCCAGATCATCATTGACCAGCACATAATCATATTCCGCCCAATGGCTTATCTCATCACGCGATTTCTGCATCCGTCCCGCGATCACTGCGTCACTGTCCTGCCCGCGCCCGCGCAGCCGCTGCTCCAGCGCCGCGATCGAGGGCGGCAGCACGAAGATCGACACCACATCCTTGCCCAGCGAGGAGTTGCGCACCTGCTGCCCGCCCTGCCAGTCGATATCGAACAGCATGTCGCGACCCTGCGCCAGCGCGGCCTCGACCGGACCCTTGGGCGAGCCGTAGAAATTGCCGAAGACTTCCGCATGTTCCAGCATCTCGCCGCTCTCGATCATCTGCTCGAACTCGGCGCGCGTGCGGAAATAATACTCGCGCCCGTCCATCTCTCCGGGGCGCGGCGCGCGTGTCGTGGCAGAGACCGAAAACCGGATCGTCGCGTCCCACTCCATCAACCGCCGCGCCAAGGTCGATTTCCCTGCCCCGGACGGTGACGAAAGAATGATCAACAAACCGCGCCGGGTCATGGGCTTACTCCACGTTCTGAACCTGCTCGCGCATCTGGTCGATCACGGTCTTGAGGTCAAGCCCGATCCGCGTCATCTCCAGATGCTGCGCCTTCGAACACAGCGTATTGGCCTCGCGGTTGAACTCTTGCGTCAGAAAATCCAGCTTGCGCCCGACCGGACCACCGGCCTCCAGCAGCGCGCGCCCGGCGGCGCAGTGCGCCTCCAGCCGGTCCAGCTCCTCGGTCAGATCGGCCTTGACCGCCAAGAGCGCCAGCTCCTGCTCGACCCGGCCCGGATCGGCGCGCCCGGCATCCACCACCTGCGCCAGCGCCCGCGCGAAATGGGCGCGCATATCGGCACTGCGCTGGTCGCGCAACTCCCGCGCCGCCGCCGTCAGGCGGGCGATCTCCTCCAGATGACCCGCCAGCACGCCCGCCAATGCGGCCCCTTCCTGTGCCCGCGCGGTCGCGAAATCCGCCAGCAGCCCGTCGAAATCCGCCAGCAGAATCGCCCCGAGGGATTCTGGCGGAATTGCGGCAATTTCTGGCCCCTGCACCAGAACATTGCGCCATCCCAGCAGGTCCAGCGCGCTCGGCGCCTGCAACAGAACCCCCGCCGCCTGCGCCCGCGACTGCACCAGATCCAGCGCCTCCAGCAGGCCCGCAAGACTGTCCGTATCCACCTGCGCGACAGCGCCCGCATGGGTCATCCGCAGGCGCAAGGCCAGGCTGACATTGCCCCGCGACAGGCTTGCAGAGATCTTGTCTCGCAAGGATTTCTCAAGGAATCCAAGAGCATCCGGCAGGCGCAGGCGTATATCCAGCCCACGGCCATTCACCGCGCGCATGTCCCAGTCCCACTCCAGCACGGTCCCGTCGGAACTGTGGTTCCCGGCCCGGCTGGCAAAGCCTGTCATCGAATACATCTCTGCTCTGTGCCCCTGTCATTCCTGCCCGGTCCCGCCGGGCTTAACCAAGTTCACAAAATATGGCAGAAATCGAGCACAATTCGAGCTATTAATCTCTCATTAAGAGAGCTTGCATCAGAATAAACCATTCGAACCGCAGGCTCTGATGACTGACAAATGTGCGAGATGGCACGGATAGCTCCAGGGGATGGGATGCAAGATGACGGATACGGGAAAAATCGCCGGAAACGCGGCTTTCGAGTCAAATTCGACACATTCACTGTTTTCGCGCGTCTGCACCTATTGGTCCGGCCTGCGCGCAAACGGGACCGTGCCGCGCCGGTCCAGCATCGAGCCGCAGGCACTGGCTGACGCCTTGCCGCATGTCTTTCTGGCTGAACTGGTCGCGCCCCGCGTCGCGCGTTTGCGCATCTGCGGCCACAAGATCGAGGCGCTGATGGGCATGGAAATGCGCGGTATGCCGATTTCGGTGCTGTTTCATGGCGAAGCGCGCGCAGCGGTCGCCGATGCTGTCGAACAGGCCGCGATGGGCGCGCGCGTGATCCTGTCGCTGCAGGCCGAGGGCGGCTTTGGCGTGCCACAGATCTCCGCGACCCTCGCGCTCATGCCGCTCGCCGATGACGCAGGCCGCATCACCCGTATCCTTGGCGTGATCGAACAGCGCGGCGAGGTCGGGCGCGCACCCCGGCGCTTCACCCTGGCAAAACCTGTGCTCGACGACATGCCCGCAGCCCCCGCCAAACGCCCTGTCTTGCGCGTGATCACAGGCGGTCGGCGCTGATATCAGGCGCAAATTAGAGGTTTTCCTGCCCCCCGCCCCAAGGTAGAAGGCGCGCAAATCCCGCTTTGGAAAGGCCGCGCCATGATCCTCTACCCTGCCATCGACCTGAAAGACGGCCAATGCGTGCGGCTTTACAAGGGCGAGATGGATCAGGCGACCGTGTTCAATGACAGCCCCGCCGATCAGGCCCGCGCCTTTGCCGCCCAAGGTGCCGAATGGCTGCATCTGGTCGATCTGAACGGGGCATTCGCAGGCAGCCCGGTCAATGCAGCAGCGGTCGAGGCGATCCTTGCCGCCGTCACCATCCCCTGCCAGTTGGGCGGTGGCATCCGCGACATGGCGACAATCGAAGACTGGCTTTCGCGCGGCCTGCGGCGCGTGATCCTTGGCACGGTCGCGGTCGAGAACCCCGATCTGGTCCGTCAGGCCGCGCGCGCCTTCCCCGGTCAGGTCGCGGTCGGCATTGATGCGCGCGAAGGCCGCGTCGCGACCAAGGGCTGGGCCGAAGAAACCGATGTGCTGGTCACGGACCTTGCGCGCCAGTTCGAAGATGCAGGCGTCGCCGCCATCATCTACACCGACATCAACCGCGACGGCGCGATGCAGGGGCCGAATGTAGATGCTACCGCCGCGCTGGCGCGAGCCGTGTCGATCCCGGTCATTGCATCAGGCGGGGTTTCCAGCCTTGCAGACCTGATCGCGCTACGCGATTGCGGCGCTGCGCTTGATGGCGCGATTTCCGGCCGCGCGCTCTATGATGGCAAGCTTGATCTGGCCGAGGCAATGGCCACGCTCAAGACGCGGTGATCTGGGGCGGGATGAGCCGCAGCGCCTCGGTCCGGGCACCCTTTGTCAGCGCGGTTCCGGGGCCATCGAGAAAGGCCAGCACGCGCGACGGATCTCGCTTGGACAGTTCCCGCAGCCACCACGCAATCGCCTTCTGCATGAAGGGGTTACGGTCGGCCACAGTGCTTTCCGCCCAGCCCAGCACCCGCTCTCGCACCGCCAGATCATCGGGCTTGGGGTGCACCAAACGCGCCCAGGGCAGCGTCATCACCAACGCCGAGCGCCGTGTCCACATGTTCTCATGTGTGGTCCAGCCCTCGACCTCATCCAGCCGCGCCGGATCGGCCTGCAACCGCTTCGCCCCTGCGATGCTCGCATGATCCGCCAGCGCCCAACTGTCAAAGCCTTCGGCCCAGCCCGCAATGATCTGCCAGACCGGCGCATCATCAGGCCGGATCCGCGCCTGTGTCAGCAGTTTCGCGGCAAAGATGCAGGCTTCATGCACATCGCTGGTCCACATCTCCTGCGCAAGATCGCAGCGCGCCTCCAGCGTGATCTCGCGGCGCAGATCACGGGCCATTTCATCCAGCACCGCCGCAGGCACCCCCAGAAATTCGCGCGCCGTCTTGTGATAGGCCGCCATCTCGGCGGATTTGGTCGCATCACCAACTGCGCGCAACCGGTCCAGCACCTGTGCCGCGTTGCTCATTCCACTGTCACCGATTTCGCCAGATTGCGCGGCTGGTCCACATCCGTCCCGCGATGCAGAGCCGCGTGATAGGCGATCAGTTGCGCCGGGACCGCATAGACAATCGGCGCGATCAGGCCGGGCACGGTCGGCATCTGCAAGCGATGCGGCACCTCGCCCGCCTCTGCCAGACCCTTGGCATCAGAGACCAGATACACCTGACCCTGCCGCGCCATGACTTCCTGCATGTTCGAGACGGTTTTTTCAAAAAGCGCGTCAAATGGCGCGAAAATGAAAATTGGCAGATCCTGCTCGATCAGCGCGATGGGGCCGTGTTTCAGTTCACCTGCCGCATAAGCTTCGGCGTGTATGTAGCTGATTTCCTTCAGTTTCAATGCGCCTTCCAGCGCTAAGGGATACATGGTGCCGCGCCCAAGGAACAACACGTCCCGCGCCTGCACCAGTGATTCGGTCATCCGCCGTATCTCCTCCTCCCGATCCAGCGCCTGCGCCACATAGCCAGGAACGCTGCGCAACTCATTGAGAAGGCTTGTGAATTCTTCCTCCGACAACCGCCCGCGATCGCGTCCGGCGCGCAGCGCAAGCAGCGCGAGCACCTGAAGTTGCGCTGTGAAAGCCTTGGTCGAGGCCACGCCGATCTCTGGCCCGGCATGGATCGGTAAAGCCACCGAACTCTCGCGCGCAATCGAGGAGGTCGGCACATTCACCACCGATACGACCTGGCCGACATGCGGTTTCACATGCCGCAACGCAGCCAATGTGTCGGCGGTTTCGCCCGACTGGCTGACGAAAAGCGCCATATTCTGCGGCCCCAGAACCGGGTCGCGGTAACGAAATTCGGACGCGATATCGATCTCGACCGGCAGGCCCGCATATTTCTCGAACCAGTATTTCGCGACCTGACAGGCATAGAAGGCGGTGCCACAGGCGACCATCAGCAACCGGTCAACGCCTTTGAAATCAAGACCTTCCGGCAGATCTATCCCCTGTGCATCTGCGCCCGAATACTGCCCCATCGCAGCTTTCAGCACAGCGGGCTGTTCCGCCATTTCCTTGGCCATGAAATGCTTGTGGCCGGATTTGTCGATTCGCGCGGCTTCAACATTGATCCGGTTCACAGGGCGCGCGGTCTGCTGGTCCTCCGCGTCGAAAATCTGCACGCCAGACCGCGACAGGATCGCCCAGTCGCCTTCTTCCAGATAGGTGATGCGGTCGGTCAGATCGGCCAGCGCAATCGCGTCGGAGCCGAGATACATCTCGCCTTTACCATGTCCGATACACAGCGGAGACCCCCGCCGCGCCGCGATAATCAGATCCTGTTCCCCATCAAACAAAAACGCCAGCGCAAACGCCCCCTCCAACCGCTTCAACGCCGCCCGCGCCGCCTGAACCGGGGTCATGCCCTGATCAAGAAACCGGCTGGTCAGTTGCACAATGGTTTCGGTGTCGGTCTCTGACGCGAATTTCACTCCCTCGGCGCTCAATTTTTCGCGAAGTGCCCGAAAATTCTCGATAATTCCGTTATGCACCACCGCCACGCGCCCCGCTTGGTGCGGATGGGCATTGGCGACAGACGGGCCGCCATGGGTGGCCCAGCGGGTATGACCAATACCCGAACGCCCCGGTAGCGGTTCATGAACCAAAAGATCCGACAGGTTGATCAGCTTTCCAACCGCGCGGCGGCGGTCCAGCGCGCCGTTGTTCACCGTGGCGATGCCCGCACTATCATAGCCGCGATATTCCAGCCTTTTCAATGCGTTGAGGATCTGGGGCGAAACTTCGTGATTGCCGAGGATACCAACAATTCCGCACATGCGCTTATCCTTTCGCCTTGGCGGCCTTTGCCGCGCGCAACCGGTCCATCAGGCGTTTGCCCAGACCCGGTTTGGTGTCCTGCCGCGCACGACCAAGGGCCAGCGCGCCTTCGGGCACGTCCATGGTGATGACAGAACCGGACGCCGTCAGCGCATACGCCCCCACTTTCACCGGGGCGACCAGCATGGTCGAAGAGCCAATGAACGCCCCCTCGCCGATTTCGGTGCGGTGCTTGAACACACCGTCATAGTTGCAGGTCACAGTTCCCGCACCAATATTGGCACGCGGCCCAACCGTCGCATCGCCCACATAGGACAGGTGATTAACCTTCGCGCTTTCCTCGATCTGGGCGTTCTTGATTTCGACGAAATTGCCAACGCGCACATCTTCCGCCAGTTCCGCACCGGGGCGCAGTCGCGCATAGGGGCCGACGACTGCGCCCCGGCTGACATGGCAGCCCTCAAGATGGCTGAAAGCGCGGATATGCGCCCCGCTTTCAACTGTCACACCAGGGCCAAAGACCACGAATTGATCCACCACCGTATCGCGCCCGATATAGGTGTCCTGCGCGAAATAGACGGTTTCGGGCGCAGTCAGCGTCACGCCGTTTTCCAAAGCCTCGGCCCGCATCCGCGCCTGAAAGCGCGCTTCGGCCTGCGCCAGTTCCGCGCGGGTGTTGATGCCCAGCGTCTCGGCCTCGTCACAGCGCACGACGCCCGCGCTCAAGCCCTGCGCGCGGGCCAGCGCCACGATATCGGTCAGGTAATATTCCCCGGCGGCATTCTCCGTGCCGACCTGTGCGATCAGATCGAAAAGCCCTGCGCGATCCGCGCAGATCACGCCGGAATTACAGAGGGTTATGGCGCGTTCTTCTTCAGTTGCGTCCTTGTATTCGACGATCCGCTCCAGCGCCTCGCCATCGGCGATCAGACGCCCGTAGCGGCCGGGATCGGCGGCCTCAAAACCCAGAACCACCACATCATGACGCGCACGGGCCGCAAGCATCGCCTCCAGCGTTTCGGGGCGGATGAAAGGCGTGTCACCATAGAGCACGATCACATCACCCGACGCTCCGTCCAGTGCCGCGCGAGCCTGATCCACTGCATGGGCCGTGCCAAGCTGCTCGGTCTGGGTGACGACTGTGGCAAACTCATCCTCGGCGCGCACAACGCGCGCGACGGCCTCGCCCCCGTGGCCCACGACGACGACCGTGCGTTCAGGCTCGATCTCGCGGGCGGCGCGCATCGCGTGCAGAACCAGCGGTGTGGCCCCCAGCGGATGCAGCACTTTTGGCAGATCGGAGAGCATGCGACTGCCCTGACCGGCTGCGAGAATAACCACTGAAACGGACATGCCTGCCTCTTTTCCTGAATGAACTGCCTTGACCTTCACTCGCGCAGATACAAGCACGGTTGCAAGAGGCGCAAGGCTCACATCTCATGTCACGTTGTAACAGTGGCGAATTGATGCCGCGATTTGACACGGATCAACGCACAGGCGGCACAGATCCGGCAGTGTGGTGCAGCGCAACAGGAAAGGACAATCTGATGTACAGCCGAATTATCGTGGCGGTGGATCTTGAACATCTGGAGCAGGCCAAGGCGCTTTTGCAGCGCGCGACCCAGCTTCTGGATGATGGTGGAGAAATCCGGCTGATCCATGCGCTTGAAGATGTGCCGGGATATATCGCCGCCGATCTGCCCGCCGATCTGGCCGAGAGGCGCCGCGCAGAGGCCGCGGTCGAGCTGCGCGCACTGATCGATCCGGGCCGTGATGTCCGCATGGTGCATGAGGTGCGCCGCGGCGCGGCATCAGGTCAGATCCTTCAGGCGGCCAGTGACAGCAGCGCGGATCTGATCATGGTCGCCAGCCACAAACCCGGCTTGCGGGATTATTTTATTGGATCGACCGCAGCGCGCGTGATACGACATGCGCAATGCTCGGTTCTGGTAGAACGCTGAATACACCCAGAAAAAACCCAACAAAACAAGGAAAGTTCCATGTATTCTTCCATCGTTATCGCCGCTGCCCTGTTCAACGAAGGGGCCACCACGCGCGCAGCACTTGCAAAAGCGCGCACGCTTCTGGATGAGGGCGGCAAGGTCACGCTGGTTC
>JAFIEM010000111.1 GCA_020832555.1 Natronohydrobacter sp.
GGTGGGTGTCGATGCGGCGGGTTTCGGCCCAGGCATAGGCGTCGTCATGATGGCCAACCCAGGCCAGAAGCGTATCACCGCCCTGCTTGTGCAGCACAAGCCGGATGTCGCTGTTGACGCGCGCAGTCCAGAACCCCTTGTCGCGCGCACGGTCGACGCGGTGCATCGACAAGCCCGGAGTGGCGGGGTTCATCTGCAGATCGAAGGCCGCGGTTTTGACGGCTTTCTGTTCCTGCGCTGTCAGGCGTCCAAGGGCATCCGAGAAGGTGTCAGCAATGCGGAAGGTCATTTTTCCGCGACATACCGCGCTAAGCTCATCCCCTTGCGAACTTCTGTCTGATAGCTCTTGGGCAACCCAGCGCGGATCACCACTTCCCCGATTGGCATTCCGTCAAGCTGCTCTGCATACCGGATCCCAAACAGATGGATCGACACAGCTTTGCCTGTGCTCGTGTCGTCATACATTTCCTTCAATCGTCGTGCTGCTTCATCTATTGTCATTTCAAACCCCCATCACCTTCATCACTTCATCCCCCAGATGGTTGATCACCTTCACTGCGATCCGCCCGGATTTTGGCCGCGCAAAGGGCCGCGAGACCGTCCGTTTCAGGCTATCCCAGGCCTCCTGATCCACCTCGCCCTTCAGGGTCGTTTTCAACTGCTTGTAAGGCACCTCCGCCCCCGGAAAATACGCGTGGCGGACGAAGAACGACTCCTCATTGTAATCCGTGTCGATGAACCAGCAGGCAATGTCATCCGGCTCTGACGCCACCACCTGCCCGGTCGCGGGTTTGAAAATATCCACGCCGCGCAGCTCGACCCGATACATGTCGCCCTCGGCCCGCAACTCGATATCCGGCTCGCCGAAGACTACGAACAGGTTGCCGCCCCCTGCTTTCAGATCGCCCGCCATATGCAGATCGGGGTTCATGCGGGCTTGCAGGATCGGCAGGCGGCCCAGTTTGCGGAATTCGGCGGTGTGGGCGTCAAAGTTGAAGGCGCAGGCGATGACGATGTCGAACCCCGCATCTGCCGCCTCGCGCGCGCAGGCGACCAGATCGGCACGTTGCACGGTGCCGTATTCGGGGCCGATGAACACCCCTGCGCGGCGCTCCACCTCGCCTTCCATGTAGCGGGCTTCGGCGCTGATCCAGTCGCCGGCCCATGGCACCAGAGAGGTAAACTTGATCGCATCTTCGCGGCCCGATTGCTGCACCCCGGCCTTGGACAGGTTTTCCAGCATTGCCGCGCGGTAATTCTCGGCCTCACTCGCGCCTTGGCGCTGGCCGCGTGCGGCGTCGTGTTCGTCGATCAATTCGCCATATTCGTTCACCGCCTGCGTGCGGTGGGGCGACAGGCTTTCCACGGTGAACGGCCCCGCCACGCGGATGCGTTTCTTATCCTCGAACGGTTTGTCATAGAGGAACTCGAACTCGGCTTTCGCGGCGATGGAGGCGTCGATTTCGCGTTGCCGGGCGATGCGGGCCTCCCAGAATTGCGCCAATGCGTCCTTGGCGGCCCCCGGCCAGCCATCGGGCGCGTCGCGGGGGATTTCCCATTCCATGAAGCCATTTGCGGGGGCGGCTTCGCCAGAGGGCAGCGTGACTTCCCCCGTTGCGGTGAAGTCGATTTCCGCGCCTTTGCGGCCGCCGGTTTCCACCTTGAACGGGGTGGGATGGCCCGCAAGGGCTGCGTTCAGGGCGGCGCGGGCATCCTCGACCGCGGGTTGCAGGTTGTCCCAGATCGTGTCGATCTCGGTGTTGTTGGCGATGGATTTCAGGGTGATATGCGGCACGCGGTCATAGACGAAACCGTGGCGGATGTCGTTATAGGTGGGGTGGGTCGCGGGGCTGGCGCGCGTCACCTCTGCCTCTTTCCGTTGCCCCTCAGCGCTGTCGGCCAGGATATACCACGGGTATTTCGCGCCCATGATGCGGGCGCGGGCAAGGGCCAGTGCCACGCGGGAGGTGTCAATCGTGATCCAGCGGCGGCCCCATTGTTCGGCGACAGTGGCAGTGGTGCCAGAGCCGCAAGTGGGGTCGAGCACCAGATCGCCGGGATCGGTGGTCATGAGGAGGCAGCGTTGGATTACCTTGGCACCTGTTTGAACGACGTAAACCTTATCCAGCAGAAAACTGCCAGTCTCCGTATCTGTCCACATGTTACCCAGAGAAGATGTCGATGTATGAGAAAGAAATCGACGATACCGAAGATTATCACCCACTTTTTGAAGCCAATCCGCCCTGCGCGCCCGTTCTAAACCCGTTGGATTTGTCTTCCACTGACGGGTGGCCCCCGGGTGATAATTTTCACCCTCTACAGCAATTGGAAAAGTTGCAGTCGGGCTAAACCCAGCTCTTTTCAGATCTGCAACTGTAAAGGGTTGAAGTTTGTCAGAAACTTCGTACGGCTTACCAATGTCTTTATCTTCTACACGGCGGGTCTCGAAGCGATCTGTATCCAACATTTGATTATATTGCGCACCCGTCCCCTCACCGAGAAGCTTTGGAATAAGGGGTTTGCGATATTTGATCTTATTTTTGTCTTTCGCATACCAAACGATGTAGTCACCCATTGCGGGTAGGAGATTACTGGTATCACCTGCCGTTTTTTTGAAGAAGATGTCGGTGACAGAATTCTCCTCCCCGAACACCTCATCCATCAGCGCCCGCACGCGGTGGACATTCTCATCCCCGATCTGGACAAAGCATGATCCAGACTCGGTCAGCAATTCCCGCGCCACCACCAGACGGTCGCGCAGATATTGCAGATAGGAATGGATGCCATCGCGCCATGTGTCGCGAAAGGCCTTTACCTGTTCGGGTTCCCGCGTCAGGTGATCCAGATTGCCATCCTTCACATCGCGCGAGGTGGTGGACCATTGGAAGTTGGAGTTGAACTTGATCCCGTAAGGCGGGTCGATATAGATCGCCTGCACCTGCCCCTTCAGCCCCTCGCGTTCCGCCAGCGACGCCATGACCTGCAACCCGTCGCCCAGGATCATACGGTTCGACCAGCGGGTGGAATGGCGGTAGAACTCCACCTCGGCCTCGCGGTCCTCATCGGTCACGCCGAAATGGTCGAACAGATCCGCGCCCCCGCCTTCGCCATTGCGCTGGTTGCCCTTGCGCAGGTCCTCAATAATGGCCTTGGGGTGAACCTGTTCCTGCAAGTAGATCGGCGGCGCATCGGCGGTGACCGCGGCCTGATCAATATCCTTGCCGCGCCAGATGATCTGCGGGTCCAGATCGGGGTTGCGCAGGGCATAGGCGGCCTTGATGGGCTTGGCATCATCCGGGTCCATCATCGGCGCCAGTTCCGGCGTGGGGATATTGGCGCGCTTGTCGGGGTGGGTGATGGGGTCGATCGGGGTTTTGCGGTCGGTCATGTCATCCCGTTTTCTTTTGAAAAGGCTTCAATATATTTGGTGATCTGCGCCTTGTGCCAAGCGAGCGTGTCCGACCAGGATTGCGGATCAAGAAGATCACAACCGGTGGACGTGAACAGAGCGCCTCCCCAACGGGTTTCCCTGATCGGGCCGAGTGTGTCCTCTATTCTGGGCGCGATGGCTTTGATTTCTGTCTCGATGTCACCAAATTCCGCGGCATTGTCCGCAATCACAAAGATCATCGCCCGATTTCTTTGAACCTCGAGCGTTACCGCAAGTGACGGGTTGGCGGGAACGGGATAACACAGTCGGCTTCTTCGAACCTCGGAGGGATAATGGACCGTCTGTTTCTGAAGTTGATCGAAATATTGAGTCCGCTGTTCCTGCAAATTGCTATTTCGAGCGACAGTTTCAGTCTTGAGCTTGCGTTGCCAGTGGTCAGGCTTCTCCACCACCTCGAAAATCGGGGCAAACGGGCTGTCGCCAATACGCACCACGCGCGCCTTGACGGCGAAGAAGGAAAAGCCGTCTGACGTATGTTCATTAAGCCAGCGGATCGCCGAGAGGTGCGGGGAGCGAAAAGATGGGGCGATCCAGATGACGGTTTGCGCCTCCAGCCCCGCCAGATAGGTCATGATCTGGCCCAGATGGGTGTGATCGGTGGTCTCCAACTGGTTTTCGATCAGCACGACGCTGTCATCCATCGGGTTGCGGGCGAGGATATCAGCGCTGAAGCTTTCAACCGCGACTTCGGTGCCTGTCAGTTCCAGGGGCATGCCGATGGCGTCGGACAGGTGGTCAATATTCTGGGCCAGCCATGGGGTGAAATCCAGCGCCTCATGCCGCCATGCGTCACGCAACGGCAGGTCGGTCAGGCGGTCAAAGCGGATATCGGTCATGCTAGCTCACCCTCGAGCATTGACGCAATGGCCGCCTCCAGTTCAGGGCCGAAGTCATGTACAGATCGCAGCTCGGCAAAGCCCCATTGCCCGAAGCGCCCCAGCCGATTGATCGCGGGCACCCATTTGTTGCGGGCCGTGTCGGCCTTGAGCATGGCGTCATGGCCGCGAAAGCCCTTCACCTCGACAATCAGGGTGGTGGGTTCGGGGGTGTCCAGGCGGATCAGGAAATCCGGGCGGTAGGCGCGGGGCGATCCTTCGACCAGATAGGGGATTTCAAAGCCCAGATTGTGGTTCTTGGTATAGGCCGCGACGCGGGGGTGATCCTCGATCGCGGCGGCCAGCTTATCCTCCCAATCGCTGTCTGTGATGATCCAGTTGATGTGGGATTTGTCCGGGCGCGGGTGATAGCGTGTGGCCTTGGATGTGTTGAAATTCACATCGCGGGTGGAGCCGATGGGGTTATAGGGGTCCAGCACCGCCCGCAGGATACGCTCGCCACCGGGCTTGTCGATCAGCGCGCCGAAGATGATGTCGCAAACCTCATCCGCCAATTCGCGGTAAAGGAGCTGCGCGGGCATGGTGCCGCCCTTGGTGACGAGGTGCCCCTCGTTCAGCCATTGGTTGACGATGCGCTTGGCAGCCGGGAACAGGTGCATGCGCGGGGCTTCATTCGCATCGCGCAGTTTCTCGAAGATCATGTGTTTGGCGATATTGGCGGCGATGGTAGAATTGCGCTGCACCTTGAGGTAGTCGAGCGTCAGCTTTTCCGATGCGCCAACGATGCCTTGCATGGTGACGACCGTGGCTGAGACCTTTTCCGGGGTCAGGACGTAGGGTTCGAGGTTTGAAAAGTCCGCATCCAGCCGGTCTGGCGGTAGATCGGCAGTGTAGCCCTGCACGCGGGGGAAGGTGATTTCCAGCGCGTCTCGTTCGGGGCTGACGGCGCGGACGCTAATGATATCACGCGGTGGCTGCGGCGGGGCCACGCGCGGCCCGTCCGAGAAGTTCAACCCGTCGATCCCCATGATATCGGCATATTCGGTTCGGAACAGGCCTTCATCATCGACATCATAGGAAAGCCGGCGCAGGGCGCGACCAATCACCTGCTCACAGATCAGCTTGGTGCCAAAGGCGCGCAGGCCGAGGATATGAGTGACATTGTTTGCATCCCAGCCCTCGGTAAGCATCGAGACTGAGACAACGCAGCGCACTTGCTCGCCCAGGCGCCCCTTCTTGCCGACAGTGTTCATGACTTCGCGCAGGATGTCGGCATCAGCGATATCGCCGCCCAAGTTTCGTTCCGCCTGTTCACGACGGAACGCTTCGATCTCGGCCGCATGCGCGTCGCGGAAGGATTTATCAATATCGCCCCCGGCTTCCAGCGTGGCACTGTCAATCAATACAGTGCGAGGGCGTTGGAGCCGCTCCCCATCGGTCGAGAAATTCGAGAAGAGTCCACATTTACCATGGACAGTTTCGAGGTTGCCTTCGGCATCCTCGCGTTCATACCCGGCGATATAGTCGCGCAGCAGTTCAGAGTTGGTCGTGTTGTTGCAGACCAGAATGAAGACCGGCGGAATGCCCACCTGCTCTTTTTCCCAAAGGTGGAAGGTCTTCTCATAGTGGCCATAGAGTGCATCAATCGCAGTCTTCAGTTCCAGCGGCAGCTTCTGCGGATCCGGAAGCGCGCCCTTGGTCTTTTTGGGCATCTTCTTACCGATGGCTTTCCAAAGGTTGCGATAGAGCGGCTCTGGTTGGCCCGGCAGATTGTCGGCCACAGGAACACGCGGCAGTTTGACGATACCGCATTCAATCGCGTCCATCAGCGAAAAATCCGAAACTACCCAAGGGAACAGCACGCCCTCTGGCCAGCCAGAACCCGCAAGGAAGAAAGGCGTCGCTGACAAGTCATAAACGGCCAGCAGCCCGAGACGCCGCTTCGCCGCCTCGATTCCTGAAATCCACAAGCGCGCAGCTTCGCGGTTTTCTTCGGCCTCTTTGCGTTCATCCCCGGTTAGCTTTTCAGCCTCGGACTCTGGCTTTTCACGATAACAATGATGCGCCTCGTCATTGATGACCATGATCTTGCCCAGTCCTGAGAGCTCAGACATTACGCGCTGGATCATCTGACCCTCGGTCTCCAACGTCACGACGCTCTCACCATGCCCCTCAAGTGCCGCGCGCGTGCCTTTGGCGATCTGGGTTTTCTCGCGCAGCTTGAACGCATGATAGTTGGTCAGCACAATCTTGGCGCGCTGCATGTCCTGCATCAGATCGCCTGGCACCAGACTGAGGCGCCGGTAATAATTGTCAGCATCATTGGGCAGCAACACCCGCAAACGATCCTTGATCGTGATACCGGGCGTGACAATCAGGAATCCGCGCGTGAAATTCTTCGAGTTCGACGCGCGCACGGCGTTCAGCGCCTGCCAGGCAATGAGCATGGCCATGACAGTAGTCTTGCCTGCACCCGTCGCCAGCTTCAGGGCGATACGGAACAGATCGGGATTCGCGCTGTTGTTGGCAACTTCCAGCCGCTCCCGAAACCGCCTGCCACGCGCAAGTTTCGGCGCAACCTCCGCAAGCCAGACCGCGATCTCGACCGCTTCCAACTGGCAGAAAAACGGCCGGATTGTCTGACTTTCATCGCCCTGCAAGGCCCGCCAATGTGTCAGCAGTCGCTGAGTGACAGGCGAAACCTGCCATTGGCTAGGGTTCGGTAGCCGGCGCCAGGCATCAACCTCATGGCGTATTTCATTGACGAACTCCGTGACGTTGAACTCGACGCCCAGCCCCTCAAGACCTTTCGCGCTCAGTTCCATCTCGGATTGGGTGCCGCCGGATTTCTTGCTCTTGGCCTGCGGCATGGCAGATATCAACTCAGAACGCCGCCTACTCTCGATTACGCGATCCGTTGGCCGCCCCTCATCATCCATCTCCCAGTGACGCACTGGCATCAGGTATGGAGAGTTCAGAATGGGTTTTTCAAAAAATGACATGGTGCGACCTGTTGAGAAGAGGTGTTGATTTCATGGGAATCACGCTGGTCAATCCGGTGGTCGCATTGATGGCACCTCTGACTGCGCCAATAACACAATCTGCTGATCCTGCGGCCGCCTTGCAGCCGGATCCGTATCCAGCCCCAATCTCTTGAGCGCATAAAACAACAGCGCCCGGCGCACGTTGATCTGCGCCCTGCCCTCTTCCATCCCATAATCCATCTCGATCGCGCGACGCTGGGTCGGCGAAAGATCAGGATGCGGGCCGATCTCGAGGACCATTTCGCTGTGCCAGTCAGCATCGGCCTGCGGATCAGCAGTGACTGCCCCCTGCGCGCCATTCTCCACAATACGTGACAGCAAGAAATCCTTGAACACCTGGTCATTTTGGCAGAATGCCCGAGTATGCCAGCGGAACCCATCAAAAGCCAAAGCATGTGGTTCGATCCAGCGGGCGCTGGGCTCGGGCCGGGACATAGACTGATAGGTGACCTGAAGGGCGGCAGGCGCATGGATGGCCATCAAAACTTCGCGCAAGGTCTCTGGCGCAACACCGCGCGCCGGTGCCGGTGTTGTCGCATAGCCGGGGAAGAGGTTGATCCAGCTCTGCTCGCGCGAGACCAGACCCTGATCGACAGCCCGCAACTGCGAAAGATATTCCTCGGCGCTGGGCGTGATGAAACGCGGCTTGAAATGCTTGCCGCGGACATAGGAGCGCAGGCTCTTGTCGTAGACGAGGTTGCGCTTCCACTGATCAGCATATCCGCTGAGATCAAGCGAGGCTTGCTGGTGGGATATGCCGAACGTTTCCATCAGATCGGAGCGGTTAATCCGACCATGCCAGAAGATTCGGAACTCGATGAAGGCATTGCGTCGCTGCGCGCCCCAGTTGAGTTGCTTGACCTTCTTGCGCGGCACGCCGTTCCTTTCCTGATATTATCCAGAAGTATAACTAAAAATTAGCCGCACACAATAAAATGATTCATAGTTTTAGATGGGACGCGAGCTCCACTCCGCGACCCCGGAAAACTGTTTGAGGTAGGCTTCGACCTCACTGAGCAGTTCCAGATCTGCCTCGGCCTTGGCGCGTATCTGGTCCAGCGCGGCTCGGGCCTTTTCGAGAGTTGTCCACTCAGTGCCCGGCGTGTCTGGCGCTGACCAGCGCTCGCGCATCCAGGCTGCGTATTGGGAATGTTCCTGAACCGACAGCAGCTCTGGCGCATAGAAGGCAATCAGACGGCGGCCGAGCTGGCGCAGGCGGGTGTCGCCGAGCGTGGCTACGATCTCCTGACGCCGCGGCCAGTCGCTGCGCTGGAATTCGGCCAGCAGCGCCTTGTCTGCATGACTGTAAAAACCATCGAAGATTTGCTTCTCGACCGGTGGCTCAGGCGCGTCGGGATCCTTTGGAAACCGCGCTGCGAGCGCATGGGCGACGCGCGTGCGGAACTCTGGCGCATTGGCGATAGCCTCTGCCCGCTGCATCTGCTGGGGGCTGGGCGCGGGGACCGCGAGCAGCGCGGGGGCTTTGTTGACGGCAATCGTGTGGATGGCCTTGGGTGAGGTTGTGATCGCGGCCATGATCGCGGCATCATCGGCAGTGATCAGGTCTGCCGGGGCGGCGGCATCGAGATCGAAGAATGCGGCCTCATTCGGATTACCTTTCGAGTATCCGCAGAAGCAGCCATATGTGACGAGCGGTGGTCCGCTGCGCGACCGCTCGACCAGCGCCATCGGCTGGAATGTCTCGAGGCGCGCTTGCAGCTGCGACTTGCTGCTGTTGCTGAGCAGTTCCGCCCACAGTGCCGGTGCGCCCTCGGCGATCAGCTTTGCAAGATGGAGTGTCGCCTCGACATCGCCAAGCGCGTCATGGGCATTATGCGCGGTGAAACCATTCAGGGGCGCGACCATATCCAGCTTGAAGCGCACGCGCCCTGTATCATCGACGGGCCATTCGAGCAGATCAGGCTGGCTGTGCCAGGTGGCATAAAGCGCAGTCAGTAGATCAAGGTGCGAATTGCCATTGAACTGGGTGGCGAACACATCGGGCTGCAGGTTCTGATAAAAGGCCTGGCGCAGCATTTCCTCGTCAAAGCGGATGCTGTTGAACCCGGTCCAGATCGCGGGTGACCAGCGCTGGATCAGCGCGCTGATCTCTTGTGTGAACTCGAAGAGCGTCGGCAAGCTGGGATCAGTCAGCTGTGCTGGGCGCACGCCAGTCACCGCAAGCGCCCAAGGCGACGGGATGATATGCGGGGCGATCCGACAACGCAGATTGACCCGCTCGATTTCCCTGAATTCACCATCCGTCAGGATGGCCGCAAATTGCAGGGGTTGATCGAAAGCGGGCGAAATGCCGGTTGTTTCAAGGTCGTAGAAGGCGAAATTCATAAAATCAGCATAGCTCGCATCAAAACAAATTCCGAGGCAAAGAATACCCCTGAGGCAATGTCGTTCACTCCAGCACAATCTCGGGT
>JAFIEM010000112.1 GCA_020832555.1 Natronohydrobacter sp.
ACGGCGCGCTGATCTGGTTCGAGGCGGCGGCGCTGCAGGGCCATCTGCCCGCGCAGCAGGTGCTGGCGGGGCTGGCGCTGGAACGCGGTGATCACGATGTGGCGCGGCGCTGGTATCTGGCGGCGGCAGAGGCCGGGGATGCTGGCGCGCAGTTCGCGCTGGCGAAGCTTCTGGAGCGCGCGGGCGATCCCGAGGGCGCGCTGCGCTGGTATCAGGCGGCGGCAGAGCAGGGGCTTGTCGGGGCGCAGTTTTCCCTCGCTGCGGCGCTGGCGGAACGCGGTGCGCATGCTCAGGCGGCGGATTGGTTCGAGGCCGCTGCCGCGCAGGGCGATCTGCGGGCGGTGCATAATCTTGCTTTCGCCCTCGCGCAGGGTCTGGGGCGCGATCCCGATGAGGGCGCGGCGCGGGCGCTCTATCTGCAGGCGGCGCGGGCAGGGCATGCCGCTTCGATGCATAATCTCGCGCTGATGCAGGCGCGCGGGCGCGGGGGCGCGCAGTCCTTCCGCCTCGCACTGGCCTGGGCGCTGAATGCGGCGGCACAGGGCGAACCGGGGGCAGAGGATCTGGCGGATGCGCTGCGCGAGGTCATGTCAGAGCCAGCGATTGCCGAGGCCGAAGCGTTGGCGCAGGGGTGCGCCAACGCGGAAGTCATTTGCAACTGACCCTCACCCAGCCGCCTTCAATTCCAGCCGCCGCGCGTGCAGCACAGGTTCGGTATAGCCCGAGGGTTGCACCCGGCCCTTGAACACCAGATCACAGGCCGCCTGAAACGCGATCCCGTCAAATCCCGGGGCCATCGGACGATAAACCGGATCGCCCGCATTCTGGCGGTCCACCACCTCGGCCATGCGCTTCATCGCGTCCATGACCTCGGCTTGCGACACCACCCCATGATGCAGCCAGTTGGCGATATGCTGGCTGGAGATGCGGCAGGTCGCGCGATCCTCCATCAGGCCCACATCATTGATATCAGGCACTTTCGAGCAGCCCACCCCCTGATCGACCCAGCGCACGACATAGCCAAGGATGCCTTGGGCGTTATTCTCGACCTCGCGCAGGATCTGGTCCTTGGACCATTTGCGGAAACTCGCTTGCGGGATTTCCAGCAATGCCTCGACATGGGCGCGACGACCCCCCTTGGCGAGTTTCTGTTGCACCGCGCGGACATTGACCTGATGGTAATGCAGCGCGTGCAAGGTCGCAGCGGTGGGCGAGGGCACCCAGGCCGTATTGGCGCCCGCTTTCGGATGCTCGATCTTCGCCTCAAGCATCGCGGACATTTGGTCGGGCATGGCCCACATGCCCTTGCCGATCTGCGCGCGCCCCATCAGCCCGCATTCCAGCCCGATATCGACATTGCGATCCTCATAGGCCTTGATCCAGCCCTTGCGCTTGATGAAATCCTTGCGCGAAAACGGCCCGGCTTCCATCGAGGTATGGATCTCGTCGCCGGTCCGGTCCAGAAAGCCCGTGTTGATAAACGCCACCCGGTGCCGGGCCGCATGGATGCATTGTTGCAGATTGACCGAGGTGCGGCGTTCCTCATCCATCACGCCGATCTTGATCGTGTTGGGCGCAAGGCCAAGCACTTGCTCGACACGGGCGAAAATCTCATCGGCAAAGGCAACTTCTTCCGGCCCGTGCATCTTGGGTTTGACGATATAGACCGACCCCTGTTCCGAATTGCGTGGACCGCTGGTCTTTTGCAGGTCATGCAAGGCGCAGGTGACGGTCATCATCGCGTCCATCAGCCCCTCGAACACCTCATTGCCATCCGCGTCCAGAATGGCAGGATTGGTCATCAGATGACCGACATTGCGCACCCAGAGAAGCGCGCGACCTTTCAGGGTTTTCGGACTGCCATCAGGGGCGGTAATCTCAAGATCAGGGGCCAGCGCGCGGGTGACGGTCTTGCCGCCCTTCTCCAGTTCCGCCGTCAGATCGCCCTTCATCAGCCCCAGCCAGTTGGCATAGGCCGTAACCTTGTCCTCGGCATCGACACAGGCGACAGAATCCTCGCAATCCATGATCGCAGAGAGCGCGGATTCGACCCGTACATCGGCCAGAGCCGCCTGATCGCGCCCGCCGATGAGATGCGCGCGGTTGAACACCAGTTCGACATGCAACCCGTTATTCACCAGAAACACCGAATCCGGCGCGCGCGGATCGCCCTTGTAGCCTGCGAATTTCTCCGGGCTCTCCAGCGGCTTGCCATCGACCAGCAGCGCACCGCCCTTCACATGATACAGCCGTGCATCGGCATGGCTATGGCCCGCCAGCGGAAAGGCTGCATCCAGAAACACGCGGACCCGCGCCACAACGCGCGCACCGCGCCCCTGTTCATAGCCGCCCGCGGGGGGCAGGCTGCCCATCGCATCCGTGCCGTAGAGCGCGTCATAGAGGCTCCCCCAGCGCGCATTGGCGGCGTTCAGCGCATAGCGTGCATTGGTGATCGGGACCACAAGCTGCGGACCTGCGATCGTGGCGATTTCGGCATCGACATTCGTGGTGTCGATCTGGAAAGGGGCGACTTCCGGCAACAGATAGCCGATCTCTTCCAGAAACGCCTTGTAGCTTTCGCGGTCATGCGGCTGGTTTGCGCGGGCCTTGTGCCAGTCGTCGATCTGACCTTGCAGGGCCGCGCGCCGGTCCAGCAGGGCGCGGTTCTTCGGGGTCAGGTCGCGCAACAACCCTGCGAATCCTTCCCAGAATGCGCTGGCCGCAATTCCGGTTCCGGGCAGCATGGTCTCCTCGACAAAGGCGGCAAGTCGTGGGTCGATCCTAAGATCCGCGCGGGCGGTCAGTCCTGTCATGCTGGTCCTCGTCGTGCTGTAAGTCAGGTTTGTGTGCGATTGTGCACAATACGCACTGTCGTCTGGTGGGCAAGGTTCAATCCGCGATCCGGCGTGCAAAATCTGCAATGGCGGTGTCCCTGTTCACAGGACTGTCAATTTCGTGATCCGATTCTGAATTGAAATTGATCACGTTGGCATGAGATCTACTTATGCTTGTGTTTCTTGGGGCATATACGGTATCCTCACTGTGTAATATCCGCGTGACCCGCAGCGCCCCAAAGGGACCTTGACCCCGTCATCCGCCTTCGGACGGGTCAAACGCCTCAGACTTCGGCTTGTGCCGGACCCTTGTTCAAGTGACAATTTCCCCGAGTTCCGCGTGCCCTGCCTTCTTAGCGATGAATGCCGTGCAGGGTGTCATCGCCGCTCGTTCGCTTTCTGGTTGGAGCAAGATATGGACATTTTGCGTTATGCGCGCGACCTCGGGCTTCGCCATCCAAGCGAGACCGATGTGGTGACGCGGCTGCACGATGCCTGCGCCGAACTGGAAGTCGAGCATGCCTGTTTTGCCAGCAAGGTTCCCGGCAACGATACGCTTGTCGGCTTCGCCACCTATTCGGAGCAATGGCGCAAGCACTATCTCGACAAGGAATTCCACCTGATCGACCCCACCTTGCAGAAGATGATGCATGCCATGGGGCCGGTCGATTGGGAGCGACTGCGCCATTTCGAAGGGTATGACCCGGTTTTCCGAGAGGCGAATGACTTTCAGATCCCCGATATCGGCATGAGCATCCCGATCCGCGGCCCGTTTGGCGAGCGCAGTGTACTGACATTGGCCACGCGCTCGACACCGCAACTCTGGAAGGCGCAGAAGCGCAATATCATGCAGCAGGTGCAGCAGATCGCCGCCCGGATCCATGATGAGGTCATGCTCAGTGGCCAGATCATGCTCAGCCTTGACCTGCCAAGCCTGTCGACCCGCGAAATCGAGATTTTGCAATGGATCGCTGCCGGAAAGGCGCAACAGGATGTTGCGGACATCCTGAACATTTCCAACCGCACGGTCGAAGTGCATCTGCGCTCGGTGCGCAGCAAACTGGGTGCCGTCACAACGGCTCAGGCCGTCGCGCGGGCCATCGGGATGCAGCTGATCTACCCGCTCTGACAAGCCCCTGACCGGGATACGGGTTTTCCACAATTTCAAGTTTGCGTAAACAATGGTTCACTATCCTTGGCACTTCCAAGGAGACACACCAATGATTCTGATCGTGGATGCGTTGAACAAGCATCAATATACAGACATTCTGGACCAGATGTTTCGGCTGCGCGCGCGCGTGTTCGGGGAACGTCTGGGGTGGAGCGTCGAAATCAAGAACGGGCGGGAACGGGATCGGTTCGATGATCTTGATCCGGTCTATTTCATCGGCCTGGATGAGCAGGACAGGGTGATTTCCTGCGTACGCGGGTTGCAGACAACCGGCCCGCACATGCTCGCGGATGTCTTCTGTGACATTCTCGGCGGCGAGCCGCCCCTGCGCTCACCCAATATCTGGGAAGCGACACGCTTCTGCGTCGACACCGATCGCCTTAAGCGGAAGGGCGAGGTCAACGGCGCGTCAAAGGCCACCTGCGAAATGATGATCGCCTCGATCGAGTATCTGCGCGATGCCGGGATCACCGATGCGATTGCTGTCGTCGATCCGATTTTTGATCGCGTGATGCGGCGTGTCGGCAATGGTGCCTATGACTATCTGGGCAAGACCACGCCGATGGGCAAGGTCCGTGCCATGGCCGGTTTGCTGGATTGCACCGATGAACGGATCGCGCGTCTGCGGGACTACGCTGGTATCGATTACGATGTGCTTGTCGATGAAACAGCGCTGTTGCAGCGGCTTGCGGAGAAGGCAGACAAAGCCGGCAAACCGGCTGTGCCCTCCGGCACGCTGGCACAGTATTTCATCGAGCAGCTCGATGCGGCTCAGGACACGGATGAGCTTGAGGCGACACTCGCCCTTGCCGATGTCGTTCTGGGCAAGTCGAAGCCCGCGCGAGAGCCAGAAGCGTTTGTCGATCACGTCAGCCTGCCGGAACTCTGAGCGGACTGACCCAGAGCCTGCCTGATCGGGTGTGTCGCTTGAGAGCGGCCCCCGCTCGGGCGGACTGATTGCAGGTCAGTGCCGGGGTCCGGTGGGTTCGAAACCGTCGAGCAGTTGCAACAGGCGCGTTGCATCACCCTTTTCGGCCTCGTGCAGGTCAAGGGGGCTTGGCTGAATGCCCGATCTGACACCAGATGCGGTGCCATCGAAGATCATCATCGCCCGATCTGCAAATCTGCGTTGCGAGAGGGGGCGTTCGCGCAGGATCAGCATGCCGATATGGCGCCTGTCACGGCGCAGCGCGGCGAGCATGCCTTTCAGGGCCGGTTCAGGCCCTTCCAGAAGCTGCAAGAAAAATGTCGCATCGACATAAAGACAGCCGGAAATGCCGTGCTGCGGATTGTTGCGCTGGGCCGCGCGTTCAATGTCGAGCAGATCCACCGAATGCGGTGCGATCAGGGATCGGCTGAGATAGATGCACTCGGAAAGCTGCGCCATTGGCTACACCCCTCTGAAGGCTCGCAACAGTGTCGCCGGAGCATGTGGTCATGTAATCCTGTGCCGCGCTATACGCAACATCACCGCCAGAAGTTGCGCGGTTCTTTGCCCGACCTGCTGGCTGTCGGCGAATATGACGCCTGCTTGCGCAACTCTTCGTCAGATCAGACCGGTTTCGTGACAATCGGCGCGCGGCCTTGGTCTTGCGGCCAGCGGTTCAGCCTGCAATGATCTGGCCGTCCTCCATGCGCATGACACGATCCATCCGGCGCGCAAGCTCCAGATTATGGGTCGCAATCAGCGCAGAAAGCCCCGTGTCGCGCACCAGCCCCATCAGCGCCCCGAACACCTGATCCGAGGTCGCAGGGTCCAGATTGCCCGTCGGTTCATCCGCCAGCAGCAGGCTTGGCGCATTGGCCAGTGCCCGGCAGAAAGCCACGCGCTGTTGCTCGCCCCCCGACAGGGCCGCCGGGCGATGATCGGCGCGTTTCTCGACGCCCACGCGCGCCAGCAGATCGGCCGCGCGTGCCTCGGCCTCGCGCGCGCTCACGCCATTGGCCAGTTGCGGCAGCACCACGTTTTCCAGCGCGGAGAATTCGGGCAGCAGATGATGGAACTGGTAGATGAACCCCACCTGACCGCGCCGCGCCGCCGTGCGCGCGTGATCCCCGAGCCGGGTCATGTCGCGCCCGTCGATCATGACCGCGCCGCTATCGGGCGTGTCCAGCAGCCCTGCGATATGCAGCAGCGTGGATTTGCCCGCGCCCGAAGGGGCCACCAGTGCCACCACCTCGCCGCGCCGGATTTCCAGCGAGGCCCCGCGCAGCACCTGCACCTCATTGGGCTTGCCCGCATTATAGGTTTTCGAGATCGCCTGCAGCGTCAGCACATCGTCATTCATAGCGCAGCGCCTCGACCGGGTTCATGCGCGCGGCCCGTCGCGCCGGAAAGATCGTCACGATGAAGGACAACGACAGCGACAGGCCCACCGCCTTGAGCACATCTGCCAGCCGCAACTGGGCGGGCAGGTCATAGATGCCCCGGATCGAAGGGTCCCAGACCCCGCCGCCCGAGACGTAATTCACGAAGCTGAACACCTGATCAATGTAGATTGCGAACAGGCAGCCAAGGATCACGCCTGCAATCGTGCCCAGCACGCCCACACTCGCGCCGCAGATGAAGAACACTCGCAGGACAGACCCTTCGGACAGGCCCATCGTGCGCAGGATGCCGATATCGCGGCCCTTGTTCTTCACCAGCATGATCAGCCCGGAAATGATGTTCATCGCCGCGATCAGCACAAGGATCGACAGGATCACGAACATCACATTGTCCTCGACATCGAGTGCGCGCAGAAAGGCCCCGGCGCTGTCGCGCCATGTCCAGAGCATCGCCCGCTCGCCGCCCGCGCGTAAAAGCTCGACGCGCATCGCGTCGATCTGATCGGGATTGGCGACCATGACCTCCATCTCATCGGCCACGCCGTCGCGGTTGAAGAAGATCTGCGCTTCCTCGAAGGGCATGTAAATTCGCGTGCGGTCAATGTCATAGCGCCCGGCGGTGAAGATATAGACCACCTCGTAGGCTGAAATGCGCGGACTGGTGCCAAAAGCGGTGCGCGCCCCGTCGGGCGAGATCACGCGCACGGAATCCCCCAGCGACAGGTTCAATTCGCGCGCGACACCCGAGCCAATGGCGATCCCTTCGTTGAAGCGCATGATATCGCCCAGCGCATGTTCAGGATTGGCCACGCGCGGCACGGTCAGCAGGTCGTCCTTGCGAATGCCAAAGACCTCGACCCCGGTATTGCGCCCATGCGCCGAGGCCATGACCTGCCCCTTGATCAGCGGCGCCACACGCGTCACACCGCGCACTTCCGCCAGCCGCTCTGCCATTTCCTCGAAATTGTCGATCACACGGCTGGTGCGGCCCGCCTCATCGACATGCACGGCTGAATAGACCGTGACATGCGCATTGGCACCCAGAATGGTATCGACAAATTCCGCCCGGAAGCCCGAGCGCACCGAAAGCGTGGCAATCAGCGCGAATACTGCCAGCATGATCCCCAGAAACGAGATCACCGTCATCGCGCTGACCCCGCCCTCGGCCCGCCTTGCGCGCAGATAGCGCCAGGCGATCATCCATTCAAACGGGGCAAAAGGGGGTGTCCGGCCTGTCATGCAGCAGTCCTGCTTTGTCTTTTGTCGCAAAGTCATCGGATTGGTTCGCAAGGTCAAGCGTAAAGCAGTCCGATCCGAAGCGCGCAGGGACACTTTCCCGACACAAGAGCTATGGCCAAATTGCCCAGGTTGCTGACCGCGCAGGGCAGGCGGCCCCGGTTTCCATCGCGAAACCGGCGATTGCGCCCGCCCTCCATGCGTTCACCAGTGCCGCGTAGGCCCCGTGTCGATATGCACGAAACTGCGATAGCGCCCCAGCCCCCCGCGCCCCAGCGCCGCCGCATGGCGGTGCAACTCGCCCGGTCGCAATCGCGGATGGGCAATGTCCAGCGCCTGACCATGATGGTGGCGCGAATTTGCCGCGCCGCGCCGCACCCCGCGACCGGTCGAGCGGTACCCGTGGGTCAGGATCAGCGGCTCCTGCGGTCCGATAAGCTGTTGCAGGTCATGCGCCAGATCCAGCAGTTCCGGGTCCATCGCGCCCGTCTCGCCAGTGCGCATGTCGCGGGCGAAACCCGCGAAACGTGCCAGCGGGTCTGGCAGATAGGTTTCGCCGTCGAAATACACCTCTTCGAACACTTCGCTTGTGCGCTGATGCACCATGAACAGGCTGCGCTGGGCGCTGACATCCGGCTCGGACGCGCGGCGCAGGAAGGGCAGCGCCTGCGCAGGGGCCGCGCTCAGCGCAGCGCATGTGGCAGAGGCTCCGATCAGAAAGCGGCGGCGGTTCATCGCAAGGGGCGTATCGAGGGCAGGCATTCAGGTCTCCGGCATAGTTGATGACGCCGGGGCCTCTACAGGGGTGCAGCGCAAGTGCCCAGACTTGCCGGGCCTCACCTTTCCGTGTCGGCGGAATCTCACTCATGCGGTGCATACCCGGCGCTGCGGGCTTTGGTCGTCAGTCCTGTGCCGCAAGTGCGACCAGAGCCTGACCGTAGGAGAGTGAGCCATCATTGGCAGGCAGGCTTTCATGGGTCATGACCCGATACCCCGCCAGCGCCTGCAGGGTACAATCGAGAAGCAGGGCATTCTGAAAACACCCGCCCGAGAGCACCACAGCCTCTGCCACGCCCTGATCCACCAACTGCCGCGCGTGCACCGCAAAGCTCTCGGCCAGTGTCACATGGAACCGCGCGGCGATCTCGGGAACGGGACGGCCTGCCTGCAAATCCGCGCAAATGCCCTGAAAAAGCGGGGCCGTCGCGATCTGCGGCCCATCCCCCATCGGATAGGGCAGAACCGCCCCGGCCCGCCGCGCCTGTGCCTCCAGCGCCATGGCCGCTTCCGCCTCATGGCTCTGCCGCGCGGGGCACAGGCCAAGCAGCGCTGCAACCGCGTCAAACAACCGCCCCACTGAGCTGGAGCGCGGCGCATTGATCCCCGCCGCCACCGCCTGCCGCACCAGCGCGCGCGGCGCATCCGCAAATATCCGGTCCGCAACCGCGCCCAGCCCTGCCGCGTCCAGCCGCATCAGCGCATTGCGCCAGGGCTCGCGCTGGGCCAGATCGCCACCGGGCAGGGGCGCGGGTTCCAGCCATGCCCTGCGCTCGAAATCCGCGTAATCGCCCAAGAGCACCTCGCCCCCCCAGATCGTTCCATCCGGTCCCAGCCCCAATCCGTCGAGCACAATCGCCGCGACCCGGCCCCCGTCGCGCGGCCAGAGATGCTCGCCCAGACAGGCGGCAAGATGGGCATGGTGATGATAGACCGCGCGCACCGGCAGCCCCAGCGCGCGCCCGGCCTGCGTCGCGCGAAACCCCTCATGCGCATCGACCGCGACAAACGCAGGGGCATGGTCGAAAAGTGCTGTGTAGTCCGCCTGCGCCTTTTCATACTCCTCCCATGTCAGCGGATCGTCCAGATCGCCCAGATGGTGCGACAGAAGCGCCTCGCCCTCGCGCGTCAGGCAGAAGGCGGCCTTCATCTGCCCGCCCATCGCCAGCACCTGCGGCGCATGCTCGAATCCGGGCGGCAGTTTGTGCGTGGCAGGCGCGCGCCCGCGCGCATGGCGCAGCACCATCG
>JAFIEM010000113.1 GCA_020832555.1 Natronohydrobacter sp.
TCGCGCATGAAAACACGATCATCGGCAACACGGTGCTTTATGGTGCAACCGATGGCTACCTCTTCGCGGCAGGCCGCGCGGGGGAACGCTTTGCCGTTCGGAACTCGGGCGCGAAGGTTGTGATCGAGGGCTGTGGCTCGAATGGATGCGAATACATGACCGGCGGGGTTGCGGTGATCCTTGGCTCGATTGGCGCGAATTTCGGCGCTGGTATGACCGGTGGTATGGCCTATCTCTACGATCCGGCTGGCGAAGTGGCCCCGCTGATCAACATGGAAACTCTGGTCACATGCCCGGTTACGGTGGCGCATTGGGAAGAGCAATTGCGATCACTGATCGAGCGCCACGCCGGCGAAACTGAATCGCAGCGCGCACGCGAGATATTGCGGAACTGGGACCGCGAGAAGGCGTATTTTGTGCAAGTCTGCCCGAAAGAGATGCTCATTCACCTGCCGCAGCCGCTAAGTCATGAAGCAGAGGCAATGCCTGCCGAATAAGGTTCGGGATGGGCAAGGAAAAGGCGCGAAGGAACCAACCTTCGCGCCTTTTTTGTGTCGATTCGGCAGATATCAGATCACGATCAGGTTGAGCAAATAGAACAAGATGGCGGAAAGTAGCGCCGCCGAAGGTACTGTGATAACCCATGCGGCGAGGATGGTCGCGAAGTGACCACGCCGGACAACCTTCTTGCGTCTGCGGACTTCCGGTGGACTGGTCGTATCAAGCCGGTTCTCTCTCAACACCCGCTCGTGATACCACTCGCGAAAGAACCCGACGCCAAAGATCGCGCCGATCGCGATATGTGTCGAACTGACCGGCAAACCAAGCCAGGATGCGAAGATAACTGTGATGGCCGCAGCAAGAGCAACGCAATAGGCGCGCATTGCGTTCAGACGGGTGATTTCGTTTCCGACGATATTGATCAGCTTCGGCCCGAAGAGCAGCAAGCCCACCGACAGGCCGACAGCGCCTATCAGCATGACCCAGAGCGGGATGCCCACACGATCCGATGCGCCACCGTCTTGCACGGCGTGCACGATGGCCGCAACAGGGCCAATGGCATTGGCTACATCATTTGCGCCATGTGCAAAGGACAAGAGTGCCGCCGAGAAGATCAGCGGAATGTTGAACAGCACTTTCAGAGATTTCTTTCGGTTTTCCAATCCTTCGGATTGGTGACGGATCACCGGTCGCATCACGAATGTCAGCAAAATCCCTATCACAATCCCGAGCAGCACAGCATTGCCGAAGCTGACCTTGTAGATCTTGTCCAGTCCCTTGAGGGCTAGATAGGTAGCAAAACACCCGCCCATGATGCCGATCAGGATCGGCACCCAGTAGCGAGCCGCCTCGATCATGTTCGGTCGGTAAATGATGCGCGACTTGATGATGGCGAGGAAGAATGCCGCGAAAATACCACCCAGAACAGGTGAAATGACCCAGCTTGCGGCGATTCTACCCATCATGGGCCAGTTCACTGCTGCAAAACCTGCCGCTGCGATACCGGCCCCCATGACACCACCCACAATGGAGTGCGTGGTTGAAACCGGTGCCCCGATCCAGGTCGCAAGGTTCACCCAGAGCGCACCAGCCAGAAGTGCGGCCATCATTGCCCAGATAAATGTCTGCGTTTCTGCGACAGCCTCGGGCGCGATAATACCACGCGACACGGTGCCCACCACATCACCCCCAGCGATAAGCGCACCCGCTGTTTCGCAGATCGCGGCGATGATCAATGCTGTCCCGATTGTCAGAGCGCGCGCGCCGACAGCAGGGCCCATGTTGTTTGCGACATCATTCGCGCCGATATTGAGGGCCATATAGGCCCCGATGATCGCAGCCGCGACCACGATCAGGCCCAGCGGATCAAAGCCTATCAGAACGGCAGTGACCAGACCGGTGATTGCCATGAAGGCCAGCGCCAACCCCGGCGCGACCAGTGGCCGCGAAATATAGACGGTTGCCTGCTCAAGCGCCGAAATGCGCTCGAGATCCTTGTTCAGGGTTTTCCATGAGCGTTCAGGACTATCAGTCACGCTGAGCCTCTCTCAATATTGCGCTTGTCACAAATTTGTCAAAAAGCGCACTAGCAGAGCGGGCCGCAATGGGCAATCACTTCGCGGAATAAAGGATTTTTGACAGATCTGGCGAGGCAAGTAGCTCTTTCAGGCCTGGGTTCTGAACAGCGCGTGCCGCGTCTTCCAAGGAAAACCATTTGCGAACGCGTTTTCTGGCTTCTGGGTAAACCTGCTGCGTTTCTGTCACCTTCAGCAAGTAGACCTGTGGACTGCATTGCACCGGAAGCCCGCTTTTCTTGATTTTGGTATATGTGAAGCTGCCAATAGGGTCTGTCCCCAGGTTTCCGGTCACACCTGCTTCTTCCCAAGCCTCGACGGCGGCGGCTTCCGCGAGGGATTTATCTGCCATCGGCCAGCCTTTGGGAATGATCCAGTGACCACGCCGTAGTGTCTTGACGAGAAGTATCTCTGGGCCATCGGCGCCAACCCGCCAGCACAGCGCCGCCGTCTGTACGAAACTGGGTCGGATGAGGTTCAGGAACGCACCTAGCTTTTCCATCGGTGTCGTAAGAACATTCATCTGTTCATTTCCTCATTCTCTGCAAGCGGTGGCACATGTGCATTACAGTTTTGTGACGCTTGCGCGCTATTCTTCAGGTGGCGCTCGTAATGCCTTGACTGTGGCGCGATGTGCCTTCGTTTCAAGTCTGCGGCGTTTGCTTGCCAGTGTGGGACGTGTCGCGATGCGGGGCTTCGGGCGTTCCAGTGACTGCAAGATCAAATCCGCCAGTCGCTTGCGCGCAATCTCGCGGTTTCGGGCCTGGCTGCGGCTCTCTTCGACACGCAGGATCAGCGCACCGTCCTGCGTCCAGCGACGTCCGGCCAGCCGCCTCAGGCGGGCCTTGACCGGCGCGGGCAGGTTGGGGCTGCGCTCGGCTTCAAAGCGTAACTCCACAGCCGTCGAAACCTTGTTGACATTCTGCCCGCCTGGCCCCGTGGCGCGGGTGAAGCTCTCGGACAGTTCCCAGTCCTGCAAGGTGATCTGGTCATTGATACGCATTGACACGTTCCAGCAACGGAATCGAAAGGGCCGCCTTGGTAACGAGGCGGCCCTAAGCGAGTTTAAGGAGATGGTCCAAGTTAGAGTCTTGGCCCAATCAGAGTGGCTTTCCCATCTGGGCTGCCGTCAGGTTCTGCCCCCTCTGACTGTCTTTGCACCTCTCTCCAATATCACTCTAGACACTGGATCACCTCCTTTCATTAAGTTGCTGATAGGATGATGGTGGCACAGATTTGGTGTTTGTCAAAAGAAATTATGCGACAGGTTGCGTTAATTTCTGCACGATCAGGCGAAACGGCACCAATGCCAGCAGGGCCAGTGAGAGCTTCACCCCCCAGTCTGCGACGGCCAGACTGACCCAGAGCGGCAATTCAGGGCCAAAACCCAGCATTGGCAGGATTTCCCCTGCCCAGGACACGTCATCACCTGGTGCGATGAAGCTGAGCGTCGCCGAAAAGGCGATGCTGAAAAAAAGGGCAGTATCTACGGCAGAGCCGATCAGGGTGGACCCCAGCGGCGCGCGCCACCAGCGCCCGTCGCGCAGTCGGTCAAAGATGAAGACATTCAGCATCTGCGCGGTCAGGAAGGCGATACCCGATCCAAGTGCGATGCGCAGCGTTACCAGCGGGCCGTATTCGCCGATGATCTGCGTACCGATCAGCGAGCAGGCGACGCCGACGGCAAAGCCCACCCAGACCACACGCCGCGCGGCAGCGGGGCCATAGACGCGGTTCATCACGTCATTGACAAGGAATGCCAGTGGATAGGTGAAGGCCCCCCAGGTGAGCCAGTTTCCGAACAGGAATTGAACGAGTATATTCGAGGCGACGACAATGGCCGCCATGGCAAGGATGCCGGGCAGGTAGGTGCGGGTCATGGATATGGTTTCCGTTTTGGCAAGGTTGCGGAGACTTGTGCCCAAAGGACCACGCGCAGATAGCCGCTTGGCCCGGACAAGGCAAGGCCCCGGCGTTATGCCGGGGCCGATGCGTTACTGGCTGATCCGCCCGTCCAGTGCGGGCGTGAAGGGTTCGTTTGCCGACAGGTGCCGGGCCAGAACCTCGGCAAGATCAATCGCCGTGTCATAGCCATTCATGCCGCCCTCGCGCAGCATGGCATACCCATCACCACCGCCTGCCATGAAGTTGTTGGTCACAAGTCCATAGGTCGCGCTTGGGTCCAGCGGTTCCCATCCGTCCGAACCCATCACGTCTACCTCTGAGACGCGCCCTTCATTCGGTGCGACGGACAGATCGAGTTTGAACCGGACACCAGCGACTTGCGGGAAACGACCCGCGCCTTCCTCGACGCCGTTCACGCCGTGCTCCAGCGCAGCAAGCAAGGTCTCGCCCGACACTTCCAGCGTGTAGAGCGTGTTCTGAAAGGGCAGCACGGTCAGCACATCGCCCAGCGTCGCGGTCCCTGCCCCCAGAGAGGCGCGCAGGCCCCCGCCATTGGCAAGTGCCACGCGAATGCCCTGATGCACGACTTCAGCCAGCATTGAATCTGCAACAGTGTTTCCCATTTCGCATTCTTGCGCGCGGCAGGTTTCGCGGCTGCCATCAATGTCAGCAGCAATCTCGGCCACCGGACGACGGGTCAGTTCTTCGATCGGCGCGCGCAGAGGCTCGATCAGGGCTTCGATATCCTCGGCGGGGGCGAAGCTGGCATCTAGCAGCACTGTATCGCCTGTGGCGGAAATAACGGCACCATCGTCGGCAAATTCCAGCGTCAGATCTCCCAGATAGCGCGAGAAGGCGAATGCCTGCACGATGGGAACAGCACGGCCCGAAGGGCTGGAAACCAGTGTGGCATATTCCACCGCGCCCTCTTCCGTGTTCGACATCAGCGTATGGCTATGTCCGCCGATGATCGCGGAAATGCCATCGACCGCGGCCGCGATCTGCTGGTCGCGTACGAAACCCACATGGCTGAGGACCAGGATTTTCGTAACACCCTCGGCCTGCAATTCGGCCACGCCTTCGCGCAGATGTTCGATCTCATCCTGAAAGCTGACCGTATCGCCGGGCGAGGACAGGAAAACCGTGTCCGGTGTGGTGATGCCAAGAATACCGATCTGTTCGCCACCCCGCTCGATGATCAGATGCGGTGCGATCCTGCCTGCAAGGGGTGACTCGTCCGTCACCTTGATATTGCCCGCGACAAAGGGGAAATCGGCCTCATCGATCATGCGCGCCAGATTTTCCGGTCCGCGGTTGAATTCGTGATTGCCGATCGTCATCGCATCAAAGCCGATGGCGTTCATCATCTGGATTTCCGCGCGACCGCCATAGGTGGTGTAATAGAGTGTGCCTTGCGACTGATCACCCGCATCTAGTGTGACCGTCGCGCGGCCTGCTTCTTGATGCGCAGCGCGATGCTGACGAATCGCTGTCGCGAGTCGCGATGAACCGCCGAAGCATTTGGCTTCTTCTGCGTCGGCCGGCGAACAATTCGAGTTGAACCGGCTGATCTCATCGACACGGCTGTGCATGTCATTGATATGAAGGATTGCTAGGCTGAACCCGGTTCCTGCCTGCGCCGTTCTGATTGTAAAGCGCCCTGCGCCTGCGAGTGCAAGGCTTGCACCAGCAACGGATAGAAAGCCGCGCCGGCTGAGTGCGGGGGGGCGTTTTTCATAGGCCATGTCTGCCATCCTCTGATAAATGATCATGCTGCAAAAGGATGCGGATCAAATGCCCGCCCAATGCAACGCAATGATGACAAGCTTAGGCGGTCAGCCTTGCCGCGCAAGGAATTTCGGCGCTAACTTCAGTTTGAGGCCAGAACCTGCTGACATTGTGCCGGAAGATCGGCCATCGTGAATTCGCGCGGGTGACGCCGCCGAGGGGCCGGGTCTTCGCTGGGCTCCGTGCGCTCGCGCCGGGGCGGGTTCAGGAAATCTGTGACCCACCATTGCAAAGTTTCGTCACAGCCATTTCCGCCTTTGCTGAGTTCACTGACAGTCGGGGATTGTGTGACGCAGTTCCGACTGCCCTGAGGGCAACGCAGACGAACATGAAAGTGATAGTTGTGACCGACCGCGGGGCGGATTTTCTGCAACCAGGGCGTATCGGCGCGCGTGGCCGTCTTGCACATCTCGATCTTGACGGCTGCGGCCACGAAAATTCGATCCACGCGGGGATCGAGGGCCGCCTGTTTCAGCAATTCGTGATGCTGGCGTGACCAGTTGCTGTTGACGCTGCGCTGGTCTTCGGTGCGGACAGAGATTGAGCTGATCGATTCGCGTTCAGCGGCGGAAAGATTCAATCGGCGCGGCGGCAACATCCAGATATCGATATCAAGCCCGATCTGATGACTCGCATGGCCCGAAGTCATCGGCCCGCCGCGGGGCTGGCTGATGTCGCCGATATACAGACCGTTCCAGCCGATCTGCACGGCCTTGCGTGAGAGTTCCTGAACATAGGCGATCGCTTCCGGGTGGCCCCAGTTTCGGTTACGCGACAGGCGCATGGCTTGCCATGTCGGCCCTGTTTCCGGCAGGCGCACCAATCCGGCAGCGCAGCCATTCGCGTAGGAACCGATCGCTTCGGGGACTTGCAAAGACGGCATCGGTTGTGCGCCGAACAGACGATTGGCAAGTTGCTGTGCCGAAACCGTTGCAGGCAATAAGGCGATGATCAGGGCGAAGAGGGGGATACGCATCGGAACTCGGGCTCACCTTCGGGTTTGACCCAGATTAGCAGGATCAACCCAAGAACGAAAAGCCCTATCAGGGGGGCAACACCCAGACGCTGGCTTTCGGTCAGCGTGGTTGTCAAGGCGATCAGTGCCGGTGCCACGAAAGACAGCGCCTTGCCTGACAGCGCATAGAGCCCGAAACCTTCGGTCATGCGTGCAGGATCGGCCTGGCGCACCATCATGGTGCGCGACGAGGATTGCAGGCTTCCCCCGCCTGCACCAATCAGCCCGCCGCAGACATAGAAGACGATATCGGGCAAGTTAGAGCCCTCAGATATGGGCATGAACAGGACCATGCTACGATCCGTGCCGACGACGATGATACAGACCAGGATCAATAGACTGATTGCGCCGAGGATCACCGGCTTCGGCCCAAAGCGCGAATCGATCCGCCCGGCCAGAATGCAGGCCCCCGCTCCGATAGCGGCGGCCACGATTCCGAACACACCGATCTGAACAACCGACCAACCCAGAACGCCCGCCGCATAGATGCCACCAAACGCATATATACCGTTCAGCGCATCCCGGTAGATCATGGATGATCCGAGATAGGCAAACAGACTGCGGCGCTGCGGCAGGGCGCGCAAGGTTGTGGCAAGTTCTGCCAGTCCTCGTTTGACGGCCCCGCGGGTTGCTTTGACAGCGGGAGGTTCCTTGACCCAGAGAAAGAAGGGAATCACGAAAACCACGAACCAGAGCGCGGTGAACGGCCCAACGGCGCGTGTGCCTTCGCGTGCGCTGGCGTCCAGCCCAAAAACCGGGGCGATCCCGATAAATGTCACACCCGCCTCGTTTTCGGCCAGCAGAGCCAGCATGATCGCGAGGGATACAAGGCCGCCCAGATATCCTAAGGCCCAACCATTGCCGGAAATGCGCCCCAGATCCTCGCGGGGTGCAAGGCTGGGCAGGAGCGAGTTGGTGAACACTATCCCGTATTCCAGCCCGACCAGCCCGATGGCAAAGGCTATCAGAATGAACAGAAGCGTCGTGGTGTCTGCGTCAGGAACGGCGAACCAGAGTGCGGCCGATCCGAAAAGATACAGCGCAGACCACAGCAACAACCATCGCCGCTTGTAGCCGGAACTGTCTGCGATCGCACCCAGTATCGGCGCACAGAGCGCGATCAGAATGCCGGAGATCGCCAGCATCCAACCCCACATTGCCTGTCCTGTTACCGGGTCCGGGGCTACGAAGGATGTGAAATATGGCGCGAAGATAAAGGTCAGAAGCAATGTGTTGTAGGGCTGGTTGGCCCAGTCGAACATCCACCATCCCCAGATGCGTTTGCGGCTCTCAGACATAGGCTCTCCGGTGCGTGGTGCGAGTAACCTTAGGCAGCGTGGGATGCGGATGGCAAGCCAAGACCTGTCAACGCAAACGAAAAAGCTGGCCGGGGATAAGCCCGGCCAGCCTGTTTACCTGAAACGCATTCGTCGCGCGGTACTGCTGACTTATTCAGGCAGGATCACCGCGTCGATGACATGGATCACACCATTGGTCGCTTCGATATCAGCCTGCACGACCGTCGCGCCATCGATAGTCACTGTGTCACCGGCGCAGACAGTTGCACTGGCACCGTTGACCGTTTCGACATCATTGCAGCCTTCCGCCAGATCACCCGACATCACCGCGCCGGGCACCACATGATAGGTGAGGATTGCTGTCAGTGCAGGAATGTCTTCGAGCAGCGCCTCAACAGTACCTTCGGGCAGGGCAGCGAAGGCGTCATCGGTGGGCGCGAACACTGTGAATGGACCGTCGCCTTTCAGCGTATCCACCAGTCCCGCTGCGGTCACTGCGGCTACAAGAGTCGAGAAAGCCTCGTTGCCTGCGGCGATATCGACAATGTCACCGCCATGCGCATGACTGTCAGCAAAACCCGCTGACGGAACCACCAGTGCGGTCGAGATAGCGAAAGCTTTGAGAGACGATTTGAACATGGATAACCTCCTTTGATGTATCGTCATTGATACCGCAGGAGCTACGGCCCTTGTTCAGGAGCAGATGATTCTCAAAAATCCGAAAGACCTGTTGAAAAACCGCAGGCCTTTGCTAAGCCTGCGGTCCCGTTCTGTTCAAATCACAAACATGTGCTGATAGCGCCAAGATGCGTGATCGTTTTTGCCGGTATTCAGTTCGATCCGGCGGCTGCGGCGACGATCTGCTGAAGCAGCCCGTTCACATTGCGCATCGAAGGCACATTGGCTTCCCGATACCCCACGATGACAGGGGCTCCTTCCTCGGCGGCCTGATAGACATAGACGTTATAGGGGCAGTACTGCAGATTCCGCAGGTCAGCTTCCATCGCTTCGCGAGACAACGTCGCCGAGCAGAAGGAATAGATTCGCGCATCCGCAAAGAGTTCGGCCTCCGCCCCGAGATCGGCGCCGGTGCGGGCCAGCATCGGGCCGACATGGCTGACACTATCGATGACAAGCCCGCGATTCGTGATTGCATCCTCGACGTCCAGCGCGACATCCTCGAATTCTGCTGCAACTTCGATAGTGAAGAATCCGTCCGCGAGCACGGGCGCGGCCAGTAGCCCGGCCCCGAGCGTTGCCCAGATCAACTGTCTCATTTCCCTTCCTCCATTGGGTAATATTCAAAGATCGCCAATGTAGCATATCTTTTCCGGTTCTGACTTGCCCTGATGCAGATCAAACCTCGGGAAACTGCGGGGCGCACCTTCGTTTTGATTTTTTTCTGCTTTGAGTGATTTTGTATCTTGCGTGTTGTT
>JAFIEM010000114.1 GCA_020832555.1 Natronohydrobacter sp.
GCCGATTTCCGCGAAATCTATAACGGCAAGATGCGCGATGTGCCGCTGTGCAACCACTCTCTGCATGTGCAGGCGGTGGGGTTCCAGCCCTGGGGCGGGCACTATCTGGGCGTGCTGATCGCGCCCTGGTTCATGAATCTGGTGCTGCTGGCCGGACCGCAGGACAACTGGACGGCATTGCAACCGGGCGCGAAGGAACTGATCGGCTTCCCAAGCGGCCAGTATGAATTCATCCACAATGCCCGCGAACAGGTGGGCGGCTACAAGGCGTGTTCGCTCTTCTCGCCCATGAATGAGTTCAACAGCCAGTTGCAGGCAGTCGATGTGGCCCGCGCGGTCATGGTGGGCCTCTTTGACCCGGCAGCCCTTGAACGGCTGGAAGAGGCCGCGCAACCCTTGCCCAAGCCCGACGTCCCGCAGATCGCACCCCCGAAACTGGCGAAAGCGCGCCCGCTCGAGCGCCGCGCCTTCATCACCGGGCAGGTGTAATCCGATGCAGGGCGCGTTGCAGATCACGCATGACGGGCAGGGCTGGGTCTTTGACCTGCCCGATCCGCCCGCGCTGGGCACGCTCTTGCGCGGCAAACCGGTAGCCGAGGCTGCCGATCTGTTGCCGCGCCTGTTCAATCTGTGCGGCGCTGCGCAGGGCATCGCTGCGCGCCTGTCGCTTGGCCTGCCGATTGCGCCCGATGCAAACGCAACGCTGGCACGCGAGGTGCTGCGCGATCATCTGCTGGCGCTGTTTGTCACCCTGCCGCGCGCGGCAACCCTCGCGCCGCAGCCCTTGCCCGCAGGCTGGCAAACCAGTCCTGATCTGGCCCCCGCACTCTGGGGCGGGGCGCGTCCGGTCCTGCTGGCGCAATGGCTGGCCGCGGGGCAGGGGCTTGCGCCGCTGGTCGCGCGTTTTGCGGCGCTGTTTGGTGCGCAAGGTTCTGTGCCGCCCTTGCCTTTTGTCACGCTGGATAACGTCGATAGCCCCGCCGCGCTGGAGAACAGCCCCGCCGCCCGCCATGCAGCCGACCCGCTGATGCGACAGGCGGAAACGCTGGCCGGGCGCGGCCCGCTCTGGCGCCTGCTGGGGCGCATCATCGACGCGGAAGCCGCCGCGCAAGCCCACTTGCCCGACCCGGAATTGCGCGCGGATGGCATGGCGCTGGTGCCCGCCGCGCGCGGGTCTTATGCGCTGCGGCTGCAAGCGCATCAGGGCCGGATCACCACGATCTGCCGCATCACCCCCACCGATCACATGCTTGCCCCCGGTGGCACGCTGCGCCAAGCGCTGGGCACACTCGACCAGCCCGCCCTTGCGCCGCTCCTGATCGCGCTGCATGATCCCTGCCTGCCCGTCAAACTGCCCGAGGTGGGCCATGCATGAAATGTCACTCGCCGAAGGCATCCGCCAGATCATCGACACACAGGCCGCCGCGCATGGTTTTGCGCGCGTGACAACATTGCGGCTGGAAATCGGGCGTTTTGCGGGCGTCGAGAAACCGGCGCTGGAATTTGCGCTTGATGTGGTCTTGCGCGGCTCCAGCGCCGAAGGGGCCGGGGTCGAGATGATCGACCTGCCGGGGCGCGCGCTTTGCTATGATTGCGGCGAGGTCGTCGAGATCGCCGACCGGCTGGACCCATGCCCGCTTTGCGGCAGCGGCAAGATCATGCCGCAGGGCGGGGATGAAATGCGGATCAAGGATATGGAGGTGATCTGATGTGCACTGTTTGCGGATGTAGTTCAGGGCCGAAAATCGACGGCCAGACCCACGCCCATAGCCATGCACACACGCATGAGCATAGCCACGGCGATCTGACCCATGCGCACCCTCATGCGCACAACCACAGCCATGACCATGATCACACGCATGGCGACCATGACCACGCCCATTCCCACGGCAGCGATCACGACCACGATCACCACCACTATGGCCAAGGGGCGGCTGGGGTCTCGGTGCCGGGCCTGTCGCAGGCCCGCCTGATCCAGATCGAGACCGATATTCTGTCCAAGAATAACGCCTATGCCGCCTCAAACCGGCGCGTGCTGGCGGCGCTCGATGCGTTCGCGGTGAACCTTGTCTCCTCGCCCGGTTCGGGCAAAACGACGCTTTTGTGCCGCACGATCGAAGCCCTTGGCGACCAGCCCTTGGCGGTGATCGAGGGCGACCAGCAGACCAGCAATGACGCCGACCGCATCCGCGCGACGGGTGCGCGCGCGGTGCAGGTGAACACCGGCAAGGGGTGCCATCTCGACGGGCATATGGTGGGCCATGCGATGGATGATCTGCGTCTTGCGCCACAAAGCCTGCTTTTCATCGAGAATGTCGGCAATTTGGTCTGCCCCGCCGCCTTTGATCTGGGCGAAGATGCCAAGGTCGCGATCCTGTCCGTGACCGAGGGCGAGGACAAGCCGCTGAAATACCCCGATATGTTCACCGCCGCGAAACTCGCGATCCTGAACAAGATCGACCTTGCCCCGCATTGTGATGCGGACCTTGACGCTTATGAGGCCAATCTCAAACGCATCAACCCCAACATCACTGTGCTGCGCGTTTCCGCCCGCACCGGCGAAGGGATGGGCGCATGGCTCGACTGGCTGCGCGCGGGGCTGGCATCGAAAGCCCGGCCATGACGCGCTCGGCCCGTCCCGCGATCCTGCTGGTGGATGACGAGCCGCATTCGCTGGCATCCATGCGCATGGCGCTGGAGGATGATTTCGAAGTGCTGACCGCCGACAGCGCCGATGCCGCGATGGCACTCTTGCGCGACGAATGGGTGCAGGTGATCTTCTGCGACCAGCGCATGCCGGGGCGGACGGGCGTGCAATTCCTGTCTGACGTGCGCGAGACATGGCCCGAAATCGTGCGCATCATCATCACCGGCTACACGGACCCCGGCGATATGGCGGACGCGATCAACGCCGCCGGGATCTACCAGTTTCTGACCAAACCCTGGCACCCGGACCAGCTACTGATGGCCGCGCGCAACGCGGCGGCGCTGTTCACGATGACGCGCGAACATGAACGCCTGTCGCTGGAAATGAAGCATCTGGGCACGACCACGGAAACCAAGCTGGAAAAACGCCGCCGCGACCTGCGCGAGCGGCAGGGCTTCGACGCGATCCTGCGCAGCCCGCAATCACGGATGAACGCGGTTGTGGACATGGCCCGCCAATATGCCAGTTTCGATGTGCCCGTGCTGCTGTCGGGCGAGGCGGGCACTGGCAAGCAGGAGCTTGCGCGCGCCATGCACCATGCGAGTTTGCGCGCTGAAAAGCCGTTTCTGGCGCTGAACTGTGCCGGGCTGTCTGATGATCTGCTGGAACTGGAACTGTTCGGCGCAAGGCGGGGCGCGGTGGCGGGGCTGGCCACAAACCGCATCGGGCTGTTGCAAAAGGCCGATCGCGGCACGCTCTATCTGGGCGGCGTGGAAAGCCTGAGTCCGAAGATGCAGATGGCGCTGATGCGCGTGCTGCGCGAAGGGGCGTTTCAGCCTCTGGGCGGTCATGAAGCCATCCGCACCAACCTGCGCCTGATCTGCGGGCTGACCGGCGATCTGCGCGCGCTGATGGCAGACGGACAGCTGCGCGCCGATCTGGGCTACGCGATCTCGGGCGGGGAAATCACCCTGCCGCCCTTGCGCGGGCGGCGCGGTGATGTGGCGATCCTTGCCACCGCCTGCCTGTTCGACGCGGCCAGCCTGCACGGCAAACAGGTGCGCGGGTTTGACGATGTGGCCCTGGGCTTTCTGGAAAACTATGACTGGCCCGGAAACCTGCGCGAGTTGGAGAACGAAGTCACGCGCATGTTGATCTTCGCGCAAGAGCCGATGCTTGGCGCCGATCTGATCTCGCGCCACATCCTGCAGGCTGACCCCAGCGAGGACGGCGCCGACCGCGCGCTGGAACCGATCCTGACCCGCGAGGGCACGCTGAAAGACCGGGTGGAACTGGTGGAAATGCGTATCCTGCGCGAGACGCTCACCCGCCACCGCTGGAACAAGAGCCGCGCCGCCGCCGAATTGGGCCTGAGCCGTGTCGGCCTGCGCGCCAAGATCGACCGTTACGGCATCGAAGACCCCAGCGGCGCAACCGCCACCGAAGAGGAGGACTGACTCATGTGCCTTGGTATCCCCGGCCAGATCACGGCCATCACCGACGCGGCCCGCCTGATGGCCATGGCCGATGTCTCGGGCGTGCGGCGCGAAGTCTCGCTTGCGCCTGTCGCGGATCGGCCATTGTCAGAACTGGTGGGCCATTGGGCGCTGATCCATGTCGGTTTCGCCATGGCGATCATCGACGAGGAAGAGGCCGCGCGCACCTTGGAGGCGCTTCGTGACTTGGGCGAGGCACAGGAAACGCTCGACGCGATGGCCGAGGGGCAAAAGGCATTGGAGGGCACGCAATGAAACATGTCACCGAATTCCGCGATCCCGCGCTGGCCAAGGCGCTGCTGGCGGAGATCGCGCGGCTTTGCGACCAGATCGGCGCGACTCGCGAAAAGCCCGTGCATATCATGGAAATCTGCGGCGGTCATACCCATGCGATCTTTCGCTTCGGGCTGGACAAGCTGGTGCATGAGGGGATCGAATTCATCCACGGCCCCGGCTGCCCGGTCTGCGTGCTGCCCATGTCCCGCGTCGATGAATGTATCGAGATTGCCGAACGCCCCGGCGTGATCTTCACGACCTTCGGCGATGCGATGCGCGTGCCGGGCACACGCGGTTCGCTGATGCAGGCGAAAGCGCGTGGGGCCGATATCCGCATGGTCTATTCGCCCTTAGATGCGCTGGAAATCGCGCGGCGCAACCCGGAACGAGAGGTCGTGTTTTTCGGGCTGGGGTTTGAAACCACCACCCCCTCGACTGCCTTCGCCATTCAGGCCGCCGCCCGCGAAGGGCTGGCGAACTTCAGCGTGTTCTGCAACCATATCACGGTCCCCGAACCCATCCGCGCGCTGCTGGGCGATCCGCATATGACCCTCGACGGCTTCATCGGGCCGGGCCATGTCAGCATGGTGATCGGCACGCATCCCTATGATTTCATCGCGCAAGACTTCGGCAAACCGATTGTCGTTGCAGGCTTTGAACCGATTGATCTGTTGCAATCCGTGGCAATGGTGCTGCGGCAGGTGGTCGAGGGGCGGGCCGAGGTCGAGAACCAATATGCCCGCGTGGTGCCCGAGCATGGCAACCCGGCCTCGCTTGCCGCGATTGCAGATGTGTATGAGCGCCGCCCGTCCTTCGAGTGGCGGGGTCTGGGCGAGATTGATGCGAGCGGGCTGCGCATCCGCCCCGCCTATGCCGCCTTTGACGCCGAAGAAAAATTCGGCGTGGGATACGCGGCGGCAGGTCCGCGCCATGTGCCTGAACCCGAAGGCTGCGCTTGCGGCGCGGTGATGACAGGGCGGATCAAGCCCACAGCCTGCCCGCAATATGGGCTGGGCTGCACGCCGGAAACCCCTTTGGGCGCGCTGATGGTGAGTTCCGAAGGGGCCTGCGCGGCCTATTGGCAATATGGTGGCGCACGCGGCGCAGCGGCGTGAGGGGCGCAAGGTCGTATTGAGTATTTTGGGCAAGATGAAGGGGCAGGGATGGCTTTGCGCGACAGCCATGTGACCATGGCGCATGGGGGCGGCGGGCGCGCGATGCGTGACCTGATCGAGGAAGTGTTCACATCCGTCTTTCAGCCCCCCGGCATGGAGGATCAGGCGCGGCTGATGGAGGCCGCGCTGCAGGAACCCGGCGCGCGGCTGGCGTTCACCACGGATGGCTATGTCGTCGCGCCACTGGAGTTTCCCGGCGGGGATATCGGCAAGCTGGCAGTCTGCGGCACGATCAATGATCTGGCCGTGGGCGGCGCCCGGCCCTTGTGGCTGTCTGCTGCGTTCATCATCGAGGAAGGCACTGAGATCGCGCTTCTGCGCCGGATCGTCGCCAGCATGGCGCGCGAGGCGGAAGCCGCAGGCGTGCGGATCGTCACCGGCGATACCAAAGTGGTCGGGCGCGGCGCGGCGGATGGGGTATTCATCACCACCTCGGGGATCGGGGTCATCCCGCCTGGGCGCGACCTGGGGGCCGGGCAGATCCGCGCAGGCGACGCGGTGATCGTCAATGGCACTCTGGGCGATCATGGGGCCGTGATCCTGGCCGCGCGCGGGGAATTCGCGCTTGAAACGACACTCGAAACCGATTGCGCGGCGCTTCATGGCGTGATGTCCGCCGCGCTGGAAGCCGCCCCGGACCTGCGCGCTGCACGCGACTGCACGCGGGGCGGGCTGGCCTCTGCGCTGAATGAACTGGCGCTGGAGGCCGGGCTGGGCGTGATGCTGGAGGAAGCCCATGTGCCGCTGCGCGCGGAAGTGCGGGGCTTGTGCGAGATCCTCGGGCTTGATCCGCTCTATCTGGCCAATGAGGGGCGATTGGTGCTGTTTGTGCCGCACGATCAGGCGGACGCGGTGCTCGCGGCGTTGCAGGCGCTGCCCGAAGGGCAGGGCGCGGTGCAGATCGGCCATGTAGTTGCGGCCCATCCCGGGCAGGTGCGCATGAAAAGCAGCTTCGGCGGCAGCCGGATCGTGGACATGCTGATCGGGGATCAACTGCCGCGCATCTGCTGAGATCACCGGCATGCCGGGCCGGGGCGAGAGTTTCCTTGACAGCGCCGCAAGTGCCGTAAGACCATGGCCGCGCTTTCATTCCGGACCTGCCGCACCCCTCAGGAGATTTCCGATGCCCCGTTTCCCGATCCGCCGCCGCGCCTTTCTTCTTGGCACCGGCGCGGCGGTCGCGCTGACACCCTTTGGCTTGCGCGCGACGACCGAGGCCAGCCCCGCCAGCACGGCACGCAACCATGCGCTTCTGGTCGCGGTGACGGAATATCCCGGTCTTTTCCGCAGCGAATGGCTGGAAGGGCCGAATAATGACGCGCTGATGATGCAGACCTATCTGACCACAGAGGCCCCGGTGCCCTTTGCGCCCGAGGATGTCCGCGTGCTGGCCACAGGTCTGGAGATCGCGCAGGGTGAACCCACGCTGGAGGCGATCCGCGCCGAGATGGCCCGTCTGGCCGAGGTGGCGCAACAGGGCGATTTCGTGATGCTGCATTTCGCAGGCCACGGGATCGAACAGCCCGCGCGCTTCCCTGATCAGGAAGTGGACGGGCGCGATCAGGTCTTCATGCCCAAGGATGTGCGGCGCATGACCCGCGCGCTGGGGCATTGGCCCAATGGCTATGTCGACAAGGATATCAAGGAAGATATCACCGCGATCCGGCGCAAGGGGGCTTTTGTCTGGGCGATCTTCGATTGCTGCCATTCCGGCACGATCACCCGCGCGCTCGATGCGGTCCCGCAGGGCGAGGTCAGCCGCAAGATCGATCTGAAGCGCTACGACATTCCGCCCGATCTGTGGTCGCCCTCCCGCAGCCGCGCGATGACCGATGCGGATTTGCGCCCGCGCAATATCTTTGGCCCCGCGGGCGATGTCGGGCTGGAAACCGATCTGGGGCCGCTGGTGGCCTTTTTTGCCGCGCAAACGACCGAGGAAACCCCGGAACTGCCCCTGCCGCAATTCGCGGAGAACGCCTTGCAGATGGGGCTGTTCAGCTTCACCCTGCTCACGAAACTGCGCGAGAACCCGCAGATCTCCTATCGGCGTCTGGGTCAGGCGATCCACCATGCCTATCTGGGCATGAACCGCGCCCGCCCGTCGCCGCTGTTCGAGGGGGCGCTAGACGCGCGCCCCTTCAACACCGCCGAAACCGCGCCAGAGGCACGGGTCTGGCGTATCAGCGGGGAAGGGGGGGGGCGCGCCATCGACGCGGGTCAGATGCATATGCTTACCCCCGGCACAAGGCTCGCCGTGCTGGCCGATCCGACCCATGATCTGGATCAGGCGCTGGGGGTTGTCGAAATCCGCAGCGCATCGCCGCTGCGCAGCCAGCTTGGCCCGCTGCAAGATGACAGCGACCCCGATCTGCCCGCCATCGCGCTGGCCGATATCCCCGCCAATGCCCATGCCCGCGTGATCGAGAGCGTGGTGGAATTCGAACTGCGCGTGGCGCTTCCGGACGCGCAGGCAGGTCATGAGGGGCTTGCACAAGCGGTCACGGATCTGGTGGAGCGTATCGCAGGGGACGACCGGCTGCCCCTGCGCCTGCAGCTTGTCGCCGCCGACCAGCCTGCCGATCTGCGCCTTGTGATCCGGACCGAGGCCGAGGTGGCGGACCTGATGCAGGCGCAGGGCCAGCAAGCGGACTTGCCGCTTGCCGATCCCGACACCCCGCGCCTGTGGCTGCTCGATACCAGCGCCACGCTGTCGCTGCGCCCGGCCGAGCGCCCGTTCTCGCGCCCGCTGGACGGCGCCGACCTTGCGCCGGTGGATAACTGGCTGCGCAATTCTCTGAGTGCGATCTACCGGGCGACCAATCTTGCGCGACTGGCGCAATTCGATGATTTCGGCGAAAGCGACGTGCAGGTGCAGGTCACCCGCCTGCCGGAATTCATGAGCCCGCTGGCCAGTGGCGAAGAGATCGTCCTGCACCGCAACAGTATCGTGCGCCCCGGCAACACGGCCCATGTTCGTGTCGAGAATGCAGGCAGCACGCCGGTCGATGTGAATATCGTCTATATCGCCTCGAACTATGCCATCACCTATATGTGGGAAGCGCCCGTGCGCCTGCGCGCGGCCGAGCCGGGTGCGCCGAATGCGGTATTTTCTGAAGAAATCCTCGAATTTGATGACACGAGCTTCGGGCGAGAGCGGCTGCTGGTGATTGTGACCGCTGCCGAGCCGCAGGCAAACCCGCTGGACCTGTCCTTCCTCGAACAGGTCGGTGTGCGCGCCCTGGGGCAGACCGCTACAGGATTTGGCGAGATGATCCAGACCATGGCCAATGCCACGGCCACGCGCGGCGGGTCATCGCTTGCGGCGCGGCGGGCCGCGCAGGCCAGCCAGCGCGGGGCGGTCTATGTGTTCTCGGTCGACAACGTTCCGGTCAGCTGATGCACCACTGCCGGAAAGGACCAGTTCCGTTGCGCGCCCTGTTTCTCGGGGCTGCGCTAGTGCTCTCGCCCGGCCTTGCCCGCGGCGACACCACACTCCCCGATCGCGCGGCCTTCGAGTCCTTCGCCGCACTTCTTGCGACCGACCATATCGACGCCGAAGCCCTTGCGCGGGTTCTTGAGGCTGATGACACGGCACCCACCCGCATCGAGATTGCCCGCCACCTGCTGCAACAGGGCCAGCCCGATCTGATCCCCGATCTGCTCGAAGGGCTGGCCGATACGCTGCCCCCCGAGGACGCCGCACGCACCGACATTCTTGATCTGCTGACAGGTGCCTATCTGCAACTTGGTCGCGCGCCCGCGGCAGTTGATACCGCCATCGCCAGCTATGACGCCGCTGTGGCGCGGCTTGGCCCGGCCAATCCGGCATTGCTGCCGCGCCTGCAGGATCTGCGCGCGCTGGTGGCGGAATTCGCCCCCGATGATCTGGCGCTGATCGAGGCCG
>JAFIEM010000115.1 GCA_020832555.1 Natronohydrobacter sp.
GATCACCGATTTTCAGGAAACCCATCAACCCGGAGGATTTACCGCCGCCCGACAGCTTCTCACCTACACCACGCAGTGAGCTGAAATTGGTCCCTGTGCCGGAACCATATTTGAACAGGCGCGCCTCGCGCACCCAGAGATCCATGATCCCGCCCTCGTTGACCAGATCATCCGAAACAGACTGGATGAAGCAGGCATGGGGCTGGGGATGTTCATAGCTGGATTTCGACTTCACCAGCTTGTGGGTGAAGGGATCGACATAGAAATGACCCTGCGACGGGCCGTCAATGCCGTAAGCCCAGTGCAGTCCGGTGTTGAACCATTGCGGGCTGTTGGGCGCGGCCATTTGCGCGGCCAGCATGAAGCGCATTTCGTCGAAATAGGCGCGGGCGTCCGATTCGGTGGCGAAATAGCCGCCCTTCCAGCCCCAGTAGCACCATGCCCCCGCCAAGCGGTCGAACACCTGCTTGGCCGACGATTCGCCCGTGTAGCGTTCGTCTTCGGGCAGGCCTTTCAGCGCGATCTCATCAGCGACCGAACGCCACAGGAATTCCGGCACGCCCTCTTCGGCGACGCGCTTGAGGCGGGCAGGGACACCGGCCTTGCGGAAATATTTCTGGGCGATCACGTCAGAGGCGACCTGGCTCCAGTTGCCGGGCACTTCGACCTTGTCGTTGCGGAAAACGACCGTGCCATCCGGGTTGCGGATTTCGGAAACCGTGGTGGTGAAATCCAGTGCCGCATAGGCGTCTTTTCCGTCCGTGGTGAAATGCCGCTCGATGATCATGGTGCCATGCCCCTATCTTTATCACTGACCCGAACTCTCGGGTGAACCAAATCCATATGGGATCAGAACACGCGCCAGCAGCGGCTAAAGAGCCGTTGTCATTGGCATTTCCTGCGCAATGAGTGCTGGTATCGATCTCTGTATCCCTGTCCCGCGCGCCACTTGGTTGCTTTATGCTTTATACCAGATGTAGTGGTTGCCCTGAAGACTTGCACAATCTGACGTATGAACGGGGGACTCGTCAACGGAAAATTCACGCCTTGGGGCATGAAAATTCGCTTGACCCTGACGTGTTCACGCTAAGCCCTTGAGGCGACTCGAAAGTTAATGAGGCGATGCCCGGAAAACCAAAAAACCGCGATCCGAAGATCGCGGTTTTTTTGATTGGAGCGGGCGATGAGATTCGAACTCACGACCCTAACCTTGGCAAGGTTATGCTCTACCCCTGAGCTACGCCCGCCCCGTTGACGTGTCGCGGATTTACAAACTCTACCCTGCCCCCGCAAGAGGAAAAAGCCATTTCGCCCGTGTTTTTTTCCTGCCCCCCTCGCATGTCTAACGCAAGCTTAACGATTGCTGCGCAAACTTGGCTGCAACCGGGGTTCATGGGGGAACTCGGCACCTGCCACGCAAGGAAAGGGGGACATCATGGCGCAAGGACGATCACAACAGGGGCTGCGTGCGGGCTCGGTGCGCGCAACCCTGCTCGAAGATCTGCGCGTGTTGCGCCAGCTTGAGGGTGTGATCGACAGGTTGGACAGTTTCGAGAGCGAGGCCCCGAAAAAGCGACTGAGCCTGAGCCAGATGGCGCAACGGCTGGATGCCGGGATTGACCGGTTCCGCGCCCTGCCGCGCGACTAGGCGTCAGTCGCGGAAGTTGCGGCTGTCCTTGATCTGATCCCAGGCCCAGACCACTTCCTGAAGCCGGTCCTCGTCGGTGCGCGCGCCCGCATTGCGGTCTGGGTGCAGGTCTTTCACAAGGCTCTTGTATTGCTTGCGAATCTCGCCGCGTGACCATGAATCGCGCGCGTCCAGGATTTCCAGCGCCTTGCGTTCGGTCGGGGGCAGTTTGCGGGTGCCGCCCATGGGGGATGCGCGGCCCGGATTCTGCGTGGCCTTTTCGCCCAGCACCTGATGCGGGTCCTCGATGCCCAGCCGTTGCCAGGCCAGCCGCTCGTCATCACGCCCCAGCGGTTTGGTGGCGCGGCCCCAGACGCGGTCGCGTTCCATTTCGTCCAGCATTTCCGATTCGGTCTGCCCTTCGAAATAGTTCCACTTCAGATTGTATTCGCGCGCATGATCCTTGCAGAACCACAGGTATTCATTCAGCGCATCGGACGATTTGGGGCAGCGATACTTGCCATCCTCGGTGCATCCCGGATGTTCACATTGCCGCACGGATGTTTCCCATGCCCCAGACATGCCTCGCCGCCCGCGCGCGCGTTTCTTCTTGTCGGCCGAGGCGCGAATGTCGAAATCGAAAAGCGGTTTGCGGTCCATGCGTCGTCCTGTCTGGTCTTGTGCCTTGCGCGTCCGAGCGAAATCAGTCCGGGGACTTTCCGACTCGGAGGCAGCAGTCTATGTATCTTTTGCAAAGGTTTGAAGAGCCAAGGGAAAGCAGATGCGTATTTGTGATGAAATCGAACACCGCCTGCGCGCGGCATTTGCGCCTGACGTGCTGAAGGTTGAAGATGACAGCGAAAGCCATCGCGGGCATGGCGGCTGGCGCGAAGGGGGTGAGACGCATTTCAACGTGCAGATCCGGGCCCCCCATTTCGCCGATATGAGCCGCATCGCGCGGCACCGCGCCGTGCATGCTGCACTGGGCCCCGATCTTGTGGGCCGCATCCATGCGCTTGCGCTTGATATTCAGGGCTGAGACACCCGCCTAGCGGGTGTTGTCGGTTCCGCCGGCCTGCGCACGGAACATCGGTTCACGGCGCGTGTCATAGACTGGCTGCTCTGCGCTGGGGCGTTCCAGCAGGACCGGGTCGGCCCGTTCCGCGCGGGCGGGCGCGGCGACACTGGGCGCGGTCGGCGCTGGCACCTTGTCATAGTCGCTCAGATGCTCGGCCAGCGCTTCGGCACTGGGGCGGCGGAAGATCATCAGGTGATTTTCCACCACGACCGATCCGCGAAAGCCCTTGCGCTCATCGCTGGGCAGGGTTTCGCTGCGCCAGAATTCCCAGCCTTCGGCCGCGACTTCGTTCAACAGTTCGGTGATGGCATGGGCAAAACGCTCTGCAGGCGTTTTCAGGCCCTTGACCTTGCTGCCCTTGCGTGGGGCGGGAAGGGCGAGATACTCGTACATTTGCATCGGCTGTCCTGTGTCGCTTCCGGTTCATGGGTGCAGGGCACAGGAGCCTTAGAACAGAACCCCCGATCACGCAACCGTCGAAGGGTCACATTCCTGAACGCCATGCGCCAGAGCTGAAATCAAGGCAGGCCATAGCGGAAGCTTCGGGGAAAAAGCTGGAGGCGAGTAGGAGAATCGAACTCCTGTACACGGATTTGCAATCCGCTGCGTAACCACTCCGCCAACTCGCCAGCCTGCGCGCCTGATTAGAGGCGCGCGGGGATTGCGTCAAGGGCGCATCAGCACCATCGGGCCGATATTGCGCCCGGCCAGAATATGCACATGCAGATGCGGCACTTCCTGCACGCCGTCATTTCCCGCATTGGCGATCATGCGGTAGCCATTGCCACCATCGCCGGGGGCCACGCCAAGTTTCGCGCAGATGTCGCCTATGGCGCGGGTATAGTCCACGATCTCTGCGTCTGATGCTGCGCGGGCGAAATGATCGTAGCAGACATACGGCCCTTTCGGGATCACCAGCACATGATGCGGCGCTTTCGGCGCGATGTCGCTGAAGGCGAGGCTGTGTTCGGTCTCATGCACCTTGGCGCAGGGGATTTCACCGCGCAGGATCGTTGCAAAGATGTTCTGGTCGTCATACTGGTAGTCCATCGCCTTACTCCGCGTCATTCGCCCAACCGGCGACGGCTTTCACTTCAAGGAAATCCTCGATCCCCCAGACCCCGCCTTCGCGCCCATTGCCCGATTGCTTCATGCCGCCAAAGGGCGAACCTGCGCCGCGGGATTTGCCGTTCATCTCGATCATGCCCGCGCGCAACTGCCGTGCCAGCCGGTTGCGGCGTGCGCCGTCCTGCGACTGGACGTAGTTGGTCAGGCCGTAGACGGTATCATTGGCGATGCGCACCGCGTCTTCCTCGGTCTCGAACGGCAGGATCGACAGGACAGGGCCAAAGATTTCCTCGCGGGCGATGGTCATGTCATTGGTGACATCGGCAAAGACCGTGGGGCGGACGAAATAGCCGCGGTTGAGCCCCTCGGGGCGGCCCAGACCGCCCGCGACCAGCCGCGCGCCCTCGTCCATGCCTTTCTGGATCAGATCCTGAATCTTGTCGAATTGCATCTGGCTGACCACGGGGCCGATATGCTTGCCGCTCTCATGCGCCGGGCCAACGCTCGTTGCCTCGGCCAGTTCGCGGACCTCGTCCACGGTCTGCTCATAGATCGAACGTTCGACCAGCATCCGCGTGGGCGCGTTGCAGGACTGGCCGGAATTCTGGAAGCAATGCGCGACGCTGCGCTTGATCGCTTTCTCGTCGGCATCGGCAAAGACGAGATTCGCGCCCTTGCCGCCGAGTTCGAGATGCACGCGCTTGAGTGTCTCGGCGGCGTTCTTGGAAATCGCGATGCCTGCGCGGGTAGAGCCGGTGAAGCTGACCATATCCACGTCTTTATGGCCGGAAAGCTGCGTGCCGACACCGGGGCCGTCGCCATTGACCATGTTATAGACGCCGTTGGGGGTGCCTGCCTCATCCATGATCTCGGTCCAGACGATCGACGACAGCGGCGCGATTTCTGACGGTTTCAGGATCATCGTGCAGCCCGCAAGCAGCGCCGGGATCACCTTGAGCGTGACCTGATTCATCGGCCAGTTCCAGGGCGTGATCAGGGCGCAGACCCCTACGGCCTCGCGGATGATGCGGTCCTCGGGGGCGTGATCCCCCAAGGGGGCGATGAATTCGATCTGCTCGAACGCCTTGATGAAATTCGCGATATGCCATGTACCTGCGCCGAATTGCGATGCGCGCGCCAGATCAATGGGCGCGCCCATTTCCTGGCTCATGGCCTGTGACATATCCTCGGCGCGGGATTTGTAGATCTCCAGAATGCGCTCGACCAGTGCGAGCCTTTCGCGCGGGTCGCTATGCATCCAGCCGGGCAGCGCCGCTTTCGCAGCGGCCACAGCGAGGTCGGTATCGGCGGCCCCGCCCAGCGAGATGACCGCGCAGGGTTCTTCGGTGGAAGGGTTGATCACCTCCAGCGACTGCCCTGCGATGGGGTCGCACCATGTGCCATTGATATAGAATTGCCGCTTGTCCAGCATGGTCTTGCTCCCTGTTCACTTGTGCAACATTTGCACCGGGACGCGGCATGTGCAAGGGCAGCGCCTTAGCGCAGGCTGATCACCTTGGCGTCAATCGCCAACATATAGCCTTGGCGCGCGATATTCTTGACCAGCACTTCGGAAATCAACTGATTGCCCAGCGTATCGCGTAGCCGCTTGATGCGGGTGGCACCTGCGGCTTCGTCGCAATCGGCCTCGATCCTGCCAGATATCACCGCTTCGATTGCCGCCCCGGTCAGCACTTCGTCGTCGATGCGCGCTTCGGCCAGCACGGCCAGGGTTTCGACAGCCGCAGGGGTCAGCTTGAATTCCATGTCGTTGATCGCGACCGAATTGGTCGCCCGGTCGATCACCAGTTGCGAGACTTGCAGACCCTGTTTCTCGACCATCGCCATGCGCCGGTTCAGCGTGATCAGGATGACGATGACCACGAAGGACGTGACCAGCAGCCCGGTGGCAAAGACCAGCAGCACAAAGATCACGATCCGGTAAGAGACCAGCGTTTCGGAAAACGCGGTGCCGGATTGCGCAAGGATCTCCAGCAGCTTGATTTCCGCCTGAGAGGTCAGGTCTGCATTCTCAATGAAAACCCGCTCGACGCGGGCATTGAAGGCCCCGGCATCGGGCAGGTTCAGGAACAGCAGCACCGCCGTCAGCGCCAGAATGGCGACGATCGCGACAATGCCCCAGACGACTGCCCGACTTCCCAGCCGGATCAGGTCGCTAGCGACGATGGATGACCCCTGCATTGGCGCTCCTGCGCTGAAATTCGGATGCGTCGAAAATGGACTCGATTTGCAAAAGCGTCCAGCCGGAACGTGCAATCACGGGCCGCGCGTAATCTGTGGCCGCCTGCCGCGAGCCACAGGCCGAGGCAGGCAGTTCGACGATCCCGTATTGCAGGCGCAACGGGTTGTCCTGTTTGGCTTTGAAATCCGCGTAGCACTGGGCCGAGGCTTGCGTCGCAAGCGCCAGACCAGCCAGAAGCGCGAAAAGGCGGAGGGCGTGTTTCATGAGCGAAGATCTGCCAGCTTCGCGAATGTTATTCAATATCAGGGCGATGATCCGCCCATGTTATTCGATAGCAAACCCGCGATATTGCCTTTCCGGGCGCATCGGTCCGACGCTTGGGGCATGAACTTCGTCTTGAAAGGACCGTCCCATGTTCGCAAGTCTTCACAGGTTCAGGCAGCGCTCGACCAGCCTGCTTGCCGCTTCCGCCCTCGCGATTTCTGCCATCGGGGCCAGCACGGCCCCTGCCTCCGCGTCGGATGACACATTGCTGAAATTCCTGCTCGGGGCGACTGCTGTTGCGATCATCGTGCATTCTGCCTCGCGCGGGCAGGGTCATGCACAAGCCGCGCCCGCGCGCGGTCTGCCGCAGCACTGCCGCGAGACATTGGGCATCCATGGCCGTCATGTCGCCGTCTATAATGCACATTGCCTGCACCGTGCAGGGGTGCGCAACCTGCCGCAGCATTGTCAGGAAACCATCCGCACCAATCACGGCATGCGCAGCGTCTACCGCGCGCGGTGTCTTGAAGGCCATGGGCCGCGCAGAGGGGCACCCGCGCGCGCTCGGGGGCTGCCGGACTGGTGCGCGACAAGCTATCAGTATCGCGGTCGTTGGCATGAGGGATATTCCGCGTCCTGTCTGCAGCATGCCGGCCTGCGTCACTTGCCGGCAACCTGTCTGGTCTCCGGCAGTGGCGGACAGGTCTATGCGGCGCAATGCCTGCGACGCGAGGGGCACGGGCGCAGATAAGCACCCTCCGGGCGCTGGCGGAACCGATCCCGCCCGCGCTTTGGGGTGGGGTAACAAGTATTAAAATGGATTTTGGCGAATCACGCGATTGTGCTAATCTTTCGGGACTATTTTGCTGCCAACAGGAGATTTTGCATGACTGGATTGATGACTCGCCTCGCCACGCGCGGGGCCGCTACCCTGAGTATCTGCGCGCTTGTCGGGGGACTTGCGATGACGGCCCCCACACAGGCAAAAGCCTCGGAATGGATCGCTGTCGCGGTGGGGGCGACGATTGTCGGGATCGTGCTCGGCGGGGCAAAGAAGAAACCCGAATACAGGGTTATCGCGCGGTATTGCGAGAACCCGAAAACGGGTCTTTATCACAAGTGTTGACCTATGGTGTGCCGTGACAGGGTCGTGTCTGCCTGTCGCGGTGCCGGAACAGGTCTGAGTCTGATACGGTCGGGGCTTGTCCCGACCGTTTTTCCTGACAAAAAGGGCATATGACCCGGTCACGCCCTGATTTCAGCATGGAGAGCGCGCAGGCCCGAAACGGCGCTGTCTGGATCGTCGGTGTGGACGAGGCCGGGCGCGGGCCGCTGGCAGGCCCTGTCACGGCGGCGGCAGTCCGCTTGAACCCGCAGGATCTGCCACAGGGGTTACAGGATTCCAAACGCCTTGGTGCTGCGGCGCGCGAGGGGGTGTTCGCGCAGATCATGGCGCGTGCAAGCGTCGGGATCGGCCATGCCAGCCCCGCCGAGATAGACGAGATCAATATCCTGCAGGCGACATATCTGGCCATGGCGCGCGCGATTGCGGCGCTGCCCTGTGCGCCGGATCATCTGCTGATCGACGGCAATCGCCTGCCGCGCGATCTGCCCTGTCCGGCGCAGGCCGTGGTCAAGGGCGATGGCAAGGTCATGTCGATTGCTGCCGCGAGCATTGTCGCCAAGGTGACGCGCGACCGGATCATGGCGGATCTGGACCGCCGGTATCCGGGTTATGGCTGGGCGGAGAATGCCGGATATCCGACAAAGCGTCACATAAATGCCATAGCCGATCTGGGTGTCACCCCCGAGCATAGACGCTCCTTCGCGCCGATACGCAAAATCTTGTGTCCAGACGTTACATGAAGAAAAGATTTTAAAGCCCTGATTCAAATAGAATTTGACGCCGAATCGCCTTTGACTCATCATTGTGCTCAACAAGCGGGAACAATCCGCAGAGATTGAGGCAGGCATGACAGTTACAATAACGGCGCGAGGGGCGGCGATGCTTCCGCTGGACGAGATTCTTGCAGGCGACTGCATCGAGGTGATGAATGCGCTGCCCGAAGCCAGTGTCGATCTGATCTTCGCAGACCCGCCTTACAATCTGCAACTCAAGGGCGAGTTGCACCGGCCTGACAACAGCCGCGTCGATGCGGTCGATGATGCCTGGGACCAGTTCGACAGTTTCAAGGCCTATGACCAGTTCACCCGCGCCTGGCTGGCGGCGGCACGCAGGCTTCTCAAGCCCAATGGCGCGCTCTGGGTGATCGGATCGTATCACAACATCTTTCGGGTGGGCGCAGCGCTTCAGGATCAGGGCTACTGGATCCTCAATGACGTGATCTGGCGCAAATCGAACCCGATGCCGAATTTCCGTGGCAAGCGCCTGACCAACGCGCATGAAACGATGATCTGGGCGTCGAAATCCGAAGGGGCGAAATACACCTTCAATTATGAAGCGCTCAAGGAGTTGAACGAGGGTATCCAGATGCGCTCTGACTGGGTGCTGCCGATCTGTTCCGGCCATGAGCGGCTGAAGGATGATCAGGGCGACAAGGCGCATCCGACCCAGAAGCCGGAATCGCTGCTGCATCGGGTGCTGGTCGGGTCCACCAATCCCGGCGATGTGGTGCTGGACCCGTTTTTCGGCACCGGCACGACAGGGGCCGTCGCCAAGATGCTGGGCCGCCACTATATCGGGATCGAGCGCGAGGAAAGCTACCGCAAGGTCGCGGCCAGACGGCTGGGGCAGGTGCGCAGGCTGGATGCTGCGGCGCTGGAAACGACACTCTCGAAACGCGCCCAGCCGCGTGTGGCCTTCGGTCAACTGGTCGAGCGCGGTCTTCTGCGCCCCGGAGAGGTGCTGGTCAACCCGCGCGGCATGGCGGCCAAGGTGCGGGTGGATGGCTCTCTGGTCTCTGCCGAGCACCGCGGCTCGATCCATCAGGTCGGCGCTGCACTGGAAAACGCGCCCTCTTGCAATGGCTGGACCTATTGGCAGTTCAAACGCGACGGGCAACTGATCCCGATCG
>JAFIEM010000011.1 GCA_020832555.1 Natronohydrobacter sp.
CGTTATCCAGAACGATCGGCGCGAAGTAGTTGTCCGGGTTGGTCGGCATATGCGGCGCCATGTCGATACCCAGATCGGCATGCTGACCCACCAGCGAAGCCGAAGACGCGCGCGCAGGACCGTAGCTGATGAATTTCGCCTGATCCGCCAGACGCTGTGTGTCGGTCGCCCAGTAGAGGTATTCCATCACCAGATCGACATTCGGACCATCGGCGGGCACGACCCAGCCATCCCATTCGACAACCTGACCATCCCAGATGATCTCGGCATCCATGCCCTCGACTTCGATCGCGTCGAACATCCGGCCGTTATAGCCAGTTGCAAAAGCGACTTCCCCATCTGCCAGCAACTGCGGAGCCTGTGCGCCTTCGGTCCAGAAGATGATGTGATCCTTGATGGTGTCGAGCTTGGCAAATGCGCGGTCCACACCTTCGGGCGTGCTCAGCACATCATAGATGTCATCGGGGTCGACACCATCAGCGTAGAGCGCCCATTCCAGGTTGGTGCCCGGACGATCCTGCAATGCGCGGCGGCCCGGGAAATTCTCGACATCGAACAAATCTGCAATGCTCGTTGGCTGATTATCCTCTGGGAAAGCGCCGGGACGGAAGGTCAGCACAGTCGAATAGACGATCTGAGGAATGAAGCACTCACCCAGCGAGCCAGGCAGGAAATCCTCGCTTGCGGGCGTGCCATCGGGCGCAGGTGCAAGCATCGCATCATGGTCGATCTGCAGGATGATGCCCTCGTCACAGGCAAGCTGTGCGTCGGACGGCAGCATATCGACCAGATCCCAGGTCACGTTTCCGGCCTGCGCCTGTGCACGCAGACCTGCCAGCGCATTGGCCGAACCGTCATCATTGATGATGGTGACATGCGGATTGGCTTCCATGAATGGCGCATGATACGCGCGCTGCTGGCTGGCAGTATAGGCCCCGCCCCAGGACACAATGGTCAGCGAGACCGGATCATTCGCCGCAGCGCTCAGCGCCATGACGCTGACGGCCGAGCTCAGCGCGATCAGTTTGACTTTGGATGACATTCGTAACCTCCTTGGTTGGTTCTGACGGCGCATTTGTTGCATGCACCATATCTGGCAGTTCTGTCCCCCGAACGCCTCGCCGCAATGCGGACCATTGTCACTTGGGACAATCGAGAGCGCGGCAGTCTTTCGGCAGCCAGCCGATTTCGATCATGCTGCCCGGCTTGTGGCGCACCTGATCCGGTGCATTGCGGGTCTTCATGATGAAATTCTCGTTTCCGGCCACTTTCAGCCGGGTGCGGAACACGTCGCCCATATAGATGAACTCCATGACCTCGGCACGAATCAGATGGGCACCGGGGTCAAGCCTGTCCTTGTTGGCTTCCACCCTCTCAGGGCGAATGGAGACGCGTGTGCGCTCTCCCACCTTGTTGACATTCACAGGCTTGGCGTCGATCAACTCGCCGCCGTCAAGCTGGACAACACAGGTGTCACCCTTGATTTCCTTCACGACCCCATCAAGCGTATTATTCTCGCCGATGAATTGCGCGACGAAGCTGTTCTTCGGCTCTTCATAGAGCACGTCGGGCGGATCAAGCTGCTGGATGCGCCCATCCTCGAACACCGCAACATTGTCGGACATGGTCAGCGCTTCGGTCTGGTCATGCGTCACATAGACGGTGGTGATGCCCAGATCATGCGCCAGACGCGTGATTTCGAACTGCATATGCTCACGCAACTGCTTGTCCAATGCGCCAAGCGGTTCGTCCATCAGCACCAGTTCCGGCTCGAACACAAGCGCACGGGCAAGGGCGATCCGTTGCTGCTGACCTCCGGACAGTTGCGCAGGACGGCGATTGACGAACTTGCCCATCTGCACCATGTCCAGCGCGCGCATGATCTTCTTCTCGCGATCCGACTTGCCCATTCCACGCACTTCAAGCGGGAACGACAGGTTTTCACCCACTGTCATATGCGGAAACAGGGCGTAGTTCTGAAACACCATGCCAATGCCGCGCTTGTGCGGAGGAACCGAATTAATCGGCCGCCCGTCCAGCATGATCTCGCCATGGGTTGCTGTCTCAAACCCGGCCAACATCATCAGGCAGGTCGTCTTGCCGGACCCGGATGGTCCGAGCATTGTCAGAAACTCACCCTTGGCAACCGAGAGGTTGAGGTCTTTGACCACAAGGGTTTCGCCATCATAACTCTTCTGGACCCCGTCAAATACGACGAAGCCGTCGCGCGTTTGTGCTGCGACCACGCTTATCTCCCCGTGTCTCGGCGGTAATCCGCTCTTGTCATAGGTTCAGTAAAACCAAGCGCACCCGGCAATGCAACCAATAAGTTGATTGCGGGCGACAAGACGAAGATTACGCGAAAATTTCCCGCGCCAACCCTGATTTGCGGCGTTTGATCCTGTGATTACGACACATTCAGGCGATCCGACTTTCGGTATTTCGCAAGTATATCAGCACTGCCGAAGCAGTGTGACACAACCAAATACTGGACAAGGAGAGAATGGTGCGGTCGAGAAGACTCGAACTTCCACGGGAGTTACCCCACAGCGACCTCAACGCTGCGCGTCTACCAATTCCGCCACGACCGCACGTGTCAGATGCGGCGTCTTTACTCGCACGGTCTGTGCTTGTGAAGGGGGGTAAAGATGAAAAATCGCACCACAGCGAAAAAGAAGTGCGCATGAACGCCGTATCTGGCCTTGCAGCCACGTCAGCGCTAGAAACAACCCAAAAGACATGAAGGCCAGATTCCGATGATCGACACCCAGAACGATGATGTGGAATGGCGCATCCTGTCCGGTCTGTCGGACTATGCAGAAACACTTTCTGCAATGGAAGCCAGGGTCGCCGCAATCAGCTGCGGCGATGCACCCGAGGCGATCTGGCTGCTGGAGCATCCGCCGCTCTACACCGCAGGCACCAGCGCGAACCCGGCCGATCTGACAGCGCCGGACCGATTCCCTGTCCATATGGCAGGTCGCGGCGGGCAATATACCTATCATGGCCCCGGCCAGCGTGTCGCCTATGCGATGCTGGACCTTAACCGGCGCGGACGGGATGTGCGCTGTTTCGTTCACAATATGGAGGAATGGGTCATCACCACCCTTGCCGAATTCGGCATCCGCGGCGAGCGTCGCGCAGGCCGTGTCGGCGTTTGGGTCACGCGGCCCGACAAACCCCCACTTCCCGATGGCAGCCCACGCGAAGACAAGATCGCCGCGATCGGGATCAAGTTGCGCCGCTGGGTGAGCTTTCACGGCCTGTCGATCAATGTCGAACCCGATCTGAGTCATTTCGAGGGAATCGTGCCTTGCGGGATTCGCGATCACGGCGTGACATCACTTGTGGAGCTTGGGTTGCCCGTGACGATGGAGGATGTTGATCTTGCCCTTATGCGCGGGTTCGAGGTGGTTTTCGGCGACCAGCCACGGGCTGACTCGCAATTCACCTGCAAAGCCAATGCGACCGGCAGGAAATTACCTTGATCTGCATCAAAAAAAACGCTGCCTGCGACAACTGGAGCATTGCCCTGCAAAAAGACACATTCTAGAAGCTGAGTATACTGCGGAACACTACTGCGTGAATGACGCGCGCATTCCGCAGGCCGCAAAGCCGGGCAGAGATGCTGTTTCCGGCGAACGACAAGAACAGTTGCAGCAACTGCAACGGGAACCGGGAACTGGAGTAGCCTATGGCCGACGCAGCCACCCATGACCACGGGCACGAGGACACAAGGTCCTTCTTTACCCGTTGGTTCATGTCCACGAACCACAAGGATATCGGGATCCTTTACCTCTTCACGGCCGGGATCGTCGGCTTCATCGCTGTGGCCTTCTCGGTCTACATGCGTATGGAGCTGATGGAACCGGGTGTGCAATATATGTGCATGGAGGGCGCGAGCTTCACCGCACAGGACGAGTGCACGCCCAACGGTCACATCTGGAACGTGCTGGTCACAGCGCATGGCATCCTGATGATGTTCTTCGTGCTGATCCCGGCACTCTTCGGCGGTTTCGGCAACTATTTCATGCCGCTGCATATCGGTGCACCGGACATGGCCTTCCCGCGTCTGAACAACCTCAGCTACTGGCTGTTCGTGGCCGGCTCGGCGCTGGCTGTCGCTTCGGTCCTGTCGCCGGGTGGTAATGGCCAGCTCGGCTCTGGTGTGGGCTGGGTGCTTTACCCGCCGCTCTCGACCAATGAAGCAGGCTATTCGATGGACCTCGCAATCTTCGCGGTCCATGTCTCGGGGGCCTCGTCCATCCTTGGGGCAATCAACATCATCACCACCTTCCTGAACATGCGCGCGCCGGGCATGACGCTGTTCAAGGTGCCACTCTTTGCATGGTCGATCTTCATCACTGCGTGGATGATCCTGCTGGCGCTGCCGGTTCTGGCAGGCGCGATCACCATGCTTCTGACCGACCGGAACTTCGGCACGGCCTTCTTTGATCCGGCAGGTGGCGGCGACCCGATTCTCTACCAGCATATCCTGTGGTTCTTCGGCCACCCGGAAGTGTATATCATCATCGTTCCGGGTTTCGGGATCATCAGCCACATCATCGCGACCTTTTCGCGCAAGCCGGTCTTTGGCTACCTGCCAATGGTCTGGGCGATGATCGCAATCGCGGCACTGGGCTTCATCGTCTGGGCGCATCACATGTACACGGTCGGCATGTCGCTCACGCAGCAGACCTATTTCATGCTGGCGACGATGACGATTGCGGTGCCCACAGGGATCAAGATCTTCTCCTGGATCGCGACCATGTGGCGTGGATCGGTCAGCTTCGAGACCCCGATGCTCTGGGCCTTCGGCTTCCTGTTCCTGTTCACCGTGGGCGGCGTTACGGGGATCGTGCTGTCACAGGCACCTATCGACCGGGTTTACCATGACACCTATTATGTTGTGGCGCATTTCCACTATGTGATGTCTCTGGGCGCGGTCTTTGCCCTCTTTGCCGGTATCTATTACTGGATCGGCAAGATGTCGGGCCGCCAATACCCGGAATGGGCCGGCAAGGTGCATTTCTGGACCATGTTCATCGGTGCCAATATCACCTTCTTCCCGCAGCACTTCCTGGGCCGTCAGGGTATGCCGCGCCGCTATATCGACTATCCGGAAGCCTATGCGCTGTGGAACTACATCTCGTCGATTGGTGCCTTCATCAGCTTTGCGTCCTTCCTGTTCTTCATCGGGGTCATGTATTACACGCTGCGCCACGGCGCACGCATCACCGAGAAGAACTACTGGAACGAGCATGCGGATACGCTGGAATGGACCCTGCCCTCGCCGCCGCCCGAGCACACGTTCGAGCAGCTTCCGAAGCGCGAGGACTGGGACAGGCAGCACGCGCACTGATGTGAGACTGGCATAATTCATGCCCGCATACTGGACGATCACACCAAAGGCCCCGGGCACCCTGCCCGGGGCCTTTGCCTTGGCCAGGGCAGAGGGGGCAGAGTATCATCTTGCCCTGACGCCGAATCTCTCGATGGGGAATGTAGGCTTTGCGCGGGTCATCCTGATCAGCGCGGGCTTTCTTGCATTGCCGCTACTGGGTGTTCTGGGCACCCCGATCCTCTGGGGCCTGCTGCCTTTTGCCGGGTTGGTGCTCTGGGGGCTCTGGTACGCGCTGCAACGCAACAGTCGTGAACGCCGTGCCCTTCGCGAAGACCTGCACCTTACCCGCGACAGGATCGAGATCCTGCGCACCAATCCGCGCCACGCAGAGCAACGCTGGGCAGCCAATCCCTATTGGGTGCGTGTCAAGCTCACGGAAAAGGGTGCGCCCGTCGAGAACTACCTCACCCTTGAAGGCGCAGGTCGCGAAGTCGAGCTGGGCGCGTTCCTCAGCTCAGAGGAACGCTTGGCAGTTTTTGACGATCTTTCGCTCGCATTGCGGCATCTGCGTTGAAAGGGGGCTGCCGCCCCCACCATCCCTGCGGGCTGGTTCCCCCGCGGATATTTGGGCAAGACTGAAATCAGCAGAGTTGTCTGAAAGCGCGCGCAATGCACTCCGCGCGGCGACGATCTGCCTCGGACTCTGCTCCCGTCCCCATTTGCCGGAACCGATAGCGAAAGGCTTGCAGACGTTTCGTGGCATCAGCGGGCGGGTAGCCTATCGCATTAAGGCTGTCACTCAGAGAAACATCCGCGCCGAAACCTTCAGGCCAGAACGCCAGCCCCTGCCGCGCAAGACGCGCCCAGTCAAAACGCGGGCCGGGATCTTCCTTGCGCTCTGGCGCCATATCGGAATGGGCGATAATCCTGTGCGCAGGGATTGACCAGCGCTCCATCACTCCGCGCAGCAACCGTTCCAGGGCACTGATCTGGGTTTCGGGAAAGGGGTGCGCGCCAGTATTAACCAACTCAATCCCGACTGAACGGGAATTGATATCCTCCAGCCCCTGCCACGCGCCGGCGCCAGCATGCCAGGCGCGCTGATCCTCGGCCACCAGTTGCCAAAGCGTCCCGCAAGTGCCGATCATGTAATGCGCCGAGACTTCCGCCGAAGGGTCACAAAGCCGGTCCAGCGCATCCTCTGAACAGCGCATGCCGGTGTAATGCAGCACGATAAAGGATGGCTGCAGCCCCGCACGGCGCGGGCCGAAATTCGGCGACGGATGCCAGATCGACTGCAAGGGCGGGATTACTGACGCGCGCGCACAGTCCGTGCCGCCTGACGGAAGGGCGCGGGATCCCACCAGCAGGCGAAACCATCGCCATCAGGGTCCAGATGGTTAGGATCGTTCACAGGTCCACCCGCTGCGAGAAAGGCTTCCTGCGCGAGATCCTGACTGGGATATTGTGCACAGGCCGGTTCCCAGCGCCGCCAGCGCAGCGGGTTCGACCGGTTATACCGCGTTTCACCCACATTGTGCTGGGTGGATAATGCATAGACGAACAGGTTCGGGCCACCTGCTCCCTGCATCAGATCGGCTTCTGACACATGTACCTGTGGCACGAAATCGCGCTCGACCAGCCGGTTCTGCTGCGGCGTGCCGAAAGGCTGCGGCGTGAAAGCCTGCTCGCTCACTCCTGCTGCACGCGGCGCGGGGGCGGCGTTCTGCTGCGGCGCGGGATTCAGCGCAGCGGTCTGCACAGGCACCTGAGGCTGTGCAACAGGCGCAGGCGGCATACCCGCAGTCTGTTGCTGCCCAAGTGAGAAAGGCTGCGGCGCGGCTTGCGGGGTTCCGCGAACAGCGGCGACCGCTTCCTGACCTATAGTGGCAGGTTGTGCAGGAGCTTGCGGGGCAAACTGTGGCGCACCTTGCGGCGCAGATTGCACACCGCGCGCCTGCGTGGCCTCGGCGCGCCTGATGCGCGAAAGCTCCTCTTGCGCGCGCAGATACTGCGCATAATCGCTGAAACCGACGCCGCGTCCGGTGGTGTCGATCACATTGGAATAGGGGGCAGAAGTGTCACAAGCTGCCAGCAGGATCATCGACCCGGCCAACGTCAGGGCAGTCATTACGCGCATCTTACTCTCGGCCTCATGCCATTTTCGAGCGACATTACCACCATTTTGACGGTTTGGAAACAAAGCCTGTCGCCGATTCAAGAACATGTGCTGTCCTGAGCAGGGCCCCCTCTTCCCAGGGCCGCCCGATGAGTTGTAGCCCCAGGGGCAGGCCCTTTGCATCCAGCCCCGCTGGCACGGAAATTCCGGGCAGACCCGCCAGATTGACCGTCACGGTAAAGACGTCATTGAGATACATCTGCACCGGATCAGCCTCGGCCATCTCACCCAGTCCGAAAGCGCTGGACGGTGTGGCGGGCGTCAGAATCGCGTCAATCCCGGCGGCAAAAGCCTGCTCGAAATCGCGCTTGATCAGCGTGCGAACCTTGCGCGCGCGATTGTAATAGGCGTCATAGAACCCGGCAGACAGGACATAGGTGCCGATCATCACCCGCCGCTGCACTTCCGGCCCGAATCCTTCGGCGCGGGTTTTCTCGTAGAGCTGCGTGATCCCATCGCCCGGCCCCAGCTTGGCGCGGTGCCCATAGCGCACCCCGTCATAGCGCGCGAGGTTAGATGAGGCTTCCGCCGGTGCGATCACATAATAGGCCGGCAGCGCATATTTCGTATGCGGCAGCGAAATATCCACGATCTCGGCCCCGGCATCGCGCAGCATCTCGGCGCCCTTGTCCCAAAGCGCCACGATCTCGGCATTCATGCCGTCCATCCGGTATTCGCGGGGGATACCAATCTTTTGCCCACGAATATCGCCCGTCAGCATCGACTCAAAATCCGGCACCGGCAGATCGGCGCTGGTCGAATCCTTGGGATCATGCCCGCACATCGCTTCCAGCATGATCGCGGCATCGCGCACCGTCTTGGTCATCGGCCCCGCCTGATCGAGCGAGGACGCGAAGGCCACGATCCCCCAACGCGAACAACGCCCATAGGTCGGCTTGATCCCCACAGTGCCGGTGAAAGCCGCAGGCTGGCGGATCGACCCGCCGGTATCGGTGCCGGTTGCCGCCAGACACAGATCTGCCGCGACCGCCGCCGCAGAGCCTCCCGAAGATCCGCCCGGCGTCAGTTCGCGCGCGCCATCCTTCCACGGATTGACCGCATTGCCATAGACCGAGGATTCGTTGCTCGATCCCATGGCGAATTCGTCCATGTTCAGCTTGCCCAGCATCACCGCGCCCGAATCGCGCAGCTGCGCAGAAACGGTCGATTCGTATTCTGGTTTGAACCCTTCGAGGATGCGTGAGGCTGCCTGCGACGGCACACCCACCGTGCAGAACAGATCCTTGATCCCCACGGGAATCCCGCACATCGCGGGCGCATCGCCTGCCTCGATCCGCGCGTCCGCAGCTTTCGACCGCTCCAGCGCAATATCGGGCGTGTGATGCACAAAAGCGTTCAGCTTGCCCGCGCCCTCGATCGCCGCAAGACAGGCTTCGGTCAGCGCCACCGAAGTCACATCGCCCGCGCGCAGCAGGTCACGCGCCTCGGCAATCGTCAGTTTGTTCAGATCGCTCATTCCACCACCTTCGGCACCGCAAAGAACCCCTCGCGCGCATCGGGCGCATTGGACAGGATTTTCGCCTGCATGTCACCGTCCGTCACCCCGTCGAGGCGCCGCTTCAGGCGCATCGGCGTGACCGAGGTCATCGGTTCCACCCCTTCGACATCGACCTCGTTCAGTTGCTCCATGAAAGTCAGCATCTGGCTCAATTCCTGCGCCAATGCGGGCAGATTCTCGTCAGGAACTGCAATGCGGGCCAGATGGGCCACCTTGCGCGCGGTATCTAGGTCGATCTCGGACATGGGCTCTCCGGTCACTGTCAGAGGATTTCCTTGCGCGTTTATCGGGATGGCAGGAAAGGTGCAAGGTTTCGCCCGCCCCGGACTGCGCTCACGCAAGCGTCATGCGCAGTTTGTCCGATCCTGCGGCAAACTCATGGTCCACGACACAGGAGGTTTGCACATGCTACGGAGTCTGGTGGTCTGCAGTGCCATGATGGGCGGGACTGCACTGGCCTGTAGCCCCCCGCCCCAGATCGAACTGGATATCCACCTTGCAGCGGTGAATGCCGAACGCGCCGAGGCCGCGCGCGCGCCACTGGCCCTGTCGCCGGAATTGAATGCCTTGGCGCAAGCCCATGCCTGCGACATGGTGCAACGGGGGTTTTTCAGCCATACGTCACCGGACGGACGCAGCATGATGGATCGGGCGCGGCGGGCGGGCATCAGCGGCATATGCGCTATGGGCGAGAATATCGCGCAGGGGCAATCCGATGTCCCGACAGTCGTGGCAAGCTGGATGCGCTCATCCGGCCACCGACGCAACATTCTTGACCGGGATTTCAATCTGGTCGGCTTCGGACGCGGACCGAGCGCGCATTGGGTGCAGGTTTTCGCAGGCGCATGTTGATTGCCGCGCAGCGCTGGCTGGTCTAGATCATGCGCAGGACTGACCCAGCAGGAGTGCCAAATGCGCGACACCAGCCCGCAGCCGATCCATCTCGCCGACTATCAGCCCCCCGCCTATCTGATCGATCAGGTGAACCTGACCTTTCGCCTTGAACCGCAGGCGACACGGGTGCGGTCACAGGTCCATTTCCGGCCCAATCCGGGCGTTCATGCTGGCCATGATCTGCGGCTCGACGGCGAAGGGCTGAGCCTTGTCACAGCGGCGCTGAATGGACAGCCGGTCAAGGTGCAACCGGATGCGACCGGCCTGACCATCCCCGCGTCTGCTGTGCCGCAAGGCGCATTCCTCTGGGAGTGTGAGGTCGAGATCGTCCCCGAAGGCAACACGGCGCTGGAAGGGCTCTATATGTCGCGCGGCATGTATTGCACCCAATGCGAAGCCGAAGGCTTTCGCAAGATCACTTTCTACCCCGACCGGCCTGATGTGATGGCACCTTTCCGGGTGCGGATCGAATCTGACCTGCCCGTGCTTCTCTCGAACGGCAATAAGGTGGCCGAAGGGCCCGGCTGGGCCGAATGGCATGACCCGCATCCCAAACCCAGCTACCTGTTCGCACTGGTCGCAGGCGATCTGGTCGCAACCCGCGACCAGTTCCGTACGATGGAAGGGCGCAATGTAGCACTCAATATCTGGGTGCGGCCCGGTGACGAGGGCAAGACCGGCTATGCGATGGAAGCACTCAAACGCTCGATGATCTGGGATGAACAGGTTTACGGGCGCGCCTATGACTTGGACATTTTCAACATTGTCGCCGTCGATGACTTCAACATGGGCGCGATGGAGAACAAGGGCTTGAACATTTTCAACTCTGCCTATGTTCTGGCCTCTCCCGAGACCGCGACGGATAGCAATTACGCCGCCATTGAGCGGATCATAGCGCATGAGTATTTCCACAACTGGACCGGCAACCGCATCACCTGCCGCGACTGGTTCCAACTCTCGCTGAAAGAAGGGCTGACGGTCTTTCGCGACCAGCAATTCATGGGCGACATGCGCTCTCATGCGGTCAAGCGCATCGAAGATGTGCTGACGCTGCGCGCGCGCCAGTTTCGTGAGGATGCAGGGCCGCTGGCCCATCCGGTGCGCCCCGAAAGCTATGTCGAGATCAACAATTTCTACACCGCCACGGTCTATGAAAAGGGCGCAGAGCTGATCCGGATGCTGCAGCTTCTGGTCGGCGAAGATCGCTACAGGGCTGCCCTCGATCTCTATTTCACCCGCCATGACGGGCAGGCCTGCACCATCGAGGACTGGATCGCCGTGTTCGAGGAAGCCGCAGGACGTGACCTGTCGCAATTCAAGCGCTGGTACGGGCAGGCGGGCACACCGCGCGTGGATGTCTCCGAGAACTGGCAGAACGGCACCTACACCCTGACGCTGCGCCAGCACACACCCCCGACCCCCGGCCAACCACTGAAAGAGCCGCTTGTCATCCCCGTCGCGATGGGGCTGATTGGCCCCGACGGGCAGGAAGTGCTGCCAACGCAGGTGTTGGAACTCGAAAGCCCTGAGCAGAGCTTCACCTTCGAGGGGCTCACCGCGAAACCCGTGGCCTCGCTCCTGCGCGGCGTTTCTGCCCCGGTGATCCTGAATCACAGACTCTCCAGCGAGGACCGCGCGCTGCTTCTGGCGCATGACAGCGACCCGGTAAACCGCTTTGAGGCCGGGCGCGCCTTGGCCCGCGACATCCTGCTTGCGATGATCCGCGAAGGCGCAAAGCCCGGTCCCGTCTATCTGGACGCCCTGCGCCGGATGTTGCGGGATGACACGCTCGATCCCGCTTTTCGTGCCCTCGCCCTTGGTCTGCCCTCACAGGATGATCTGGCAGGGACGCTGCATGACGCGGGTGAAACCCCTGACCCCGACGCGATCTATCTGGCGCGCAGGGACGCCCTCCAGATCATTGCCGAAGCGCTTGCGCCAGATCTGGCCACGATCTTCGCGGAAATGCAGACCCCCGGCCCCTATAGTGCCGATGCGCGTGATGCCGGACGGCGCGCGCTGCGCGTGCAGGCGGTGGGGCTGATTGCCCGCGTGGACGGCGGCGCGAAAGCACGCGAGATGTTCGCCAATGCCAACAACATGACCGAACAGCTTGGGGCATGGAGCGCGCTTCTGGCCATTGGCGCAGGCGAGGCCGAAACGGCGCAATTCTACCGCCAATGGTCTGGCGACAGGCTGGTTCTGGACAAATGGTTTGCCGGGCAAGTCTCGCATGCGGCACCCGACCGGGCCGCAGCATTGGCAAAGACGCTGACGGAACACCAAGATTTCGACTGGAAGAACCCCAACCGCTTCCGCGCAGTCATCGGGGCCCTGGGCGCGAACCCGGCCGGATTTCATGCGAAAGACGGCGCAAGCTATCGATTGGTGGCGGATTGGTTGATCCGGCTCGATGGCGCAAACCCTCAAGCCGCCGCACGGGTCTCGACCCTGTTCGAGACATGGCGCCGCTATGACAGCACCCGCCAAAACCTGATCCGGACTGAACTGGAACGTATCATGGCGCATCCGGGACTCAGTCGCGATATGGGCGAAATGGTCGGGCGGATGCTGGACTGAGTATGCCCCGGCGCGAACGCCGGGGCATTAAAGTATCAGTTAAACGCCGCGTCGGTCACAACCGTCGTGGTCGCACCTTCGGGCGCCGCCGTGATCACCGGATCAGAGCCACCACCCAGCAGCGTGGCCACTGTGCGCTCATAATCTTCCATATCCAGCGTGCCGTTTGACCCTTCGATCAGCTTGGCGACCTCGCCCATCATGCGGATCTGATGCTCTTCGGTCTGCGCGCCAGTGTCATCATACTCCAGCACGATCATTGCGGCCTCTTCGACATTTTCAGCCGCCCATTCCCAACCGCGCATCGAAGCCCGCACGAAACGCGCCATCCTGTCCACGAAATCCGGGTCTTCCAGATTGCTTTCCAGCACATAAAGACCGTCTTCCAGCGTGGCGACGCCCTGATCTTCATATTTGAAGGTCACAAGCTCGTCTTCGCTGATGCCCGCATCAATCACCTGCCAGTATTCGTTATAGGTCATGGTCGAAATGCAATCGGCCTGACGCTGCAAGAGCGGGTCCACATTGAAGCCCTGACGCAGAACTTCGACACCATCCTCGCCGCCCTCGGTCGGGATGCCCAGAGTGCTCATCCATGACAGGAACGGATATTCATTGCCGAAGAACCAGACGCCCAGCGTGCGGCCCAGGAAATCATCAGGGCTGGTCACCCCGGTTTCGGCCAGACAGGTCAGCATCATGCCCGAGGACTTGAAGGGCTGCGCGATATTAACCAGCGGCAGACCGTTTTCACGCGCAGCCAGCGCGGCGGGCATCCATTCGACGATCACATCGGCCCCGCCACCTGCGATTACCTGCGGCGGTGCGATATCCGGACCACCAGCGCGGATCGTGACATTCAGCCCCTCTTCCTCGTAAAAGCCATTTTCCAGCGCGACATAATAGCCTGCAAACTGCGCCTGCGTGACCCATTTCAGCTGCAGCGTCACATCATCGAGCGCCCATGCCGCAGGCGCAAAGCCCAGACCAAGGGCTGCGACCGATACCAATACTGTTTTCTTCACTTTCCACCTCCAAGTTGCCTGGCCCATTATTGGGTCTCAGGGGGTTATCGCCCGCGTTGCGAGGGGTGCCAGAAGGTCACCCCCCGCTCCACAAGCGCGATCACGCCGTAAAACAGCGACCCCGCAAGGGCTGCCACGGCAATTTCTGCCCAGACCATATCAAGTTGCAAGCGCCCGACCTCAGTCGAGATGCGAAAGCCCATGCCCCGCGTCGGAGAGCCGAAAAATTCAGCAACAATCGCCCCGATCAGGGCCAGTGTCGAAGCGATTTTCAGCCCGTTGAAAATGAAGGGCATCGCAGCCGGCAGGCGCAGCTTGATCAGAGACTGACCCCAGCTTGCATTATAGGTGCGCATCAGGTCGCGCTGCATCGCCTCGGTCGCAGCCAGCCCTTGCACGGTGTTGACCAGCATCGGGAAGAACACCATCGCGACGACAACCGCGGCCTTGGACGGCCAGTCAAAACCGAACCACATGACCATGATCGGCGCCGTGCCGATAATCGGCAGGGCCGCCAGAAAATTGCCCACGGGCAACAGACCCCGACGCAGGAAATCCGAGCGATCCACCAGCAGCGCAAAGACAAAGGCCGCGCCCACGCCAATCGCATAGCCCGAGAGCGCGCCCTTGACGAAGGTCTGCACGAAATCGACCCAGAGCACATCAGTCGAACGCAGGATACGCTCCCAGATCAGCGAGGGCGCAGGCAGGATCACGCGCGGGACTTCCAGCGCACGGACTGTCACCTCCCAGAGCCACAGAAGCGTTGCGCCAAAGGCCAGCGGGGCCAGCAACCCCTGAACCCGGCCCAGACCTCCAGACAGGCGCGGACGATCCGCCAGTTGCGCCACCAGCATCCATGCGCCCAGCCAAATCGCCACCACAGCACCCCAGACCGGCAGGCTGGACGCCGCATAGGGCAAGAGCGCCTGCCCCGCCCCAGCAAGCGCGGCCGCAATCGCCAGCAGCAGGGTCCAGCCCTTGCGCGCTTGTGGCACGAGATTCAGCATGACCACAGCCAGCAACAACAGCATCGTTGTGACACCCAGATCGCCTGTCCCACCCAGCCCTGCGGCCAGAAGAAAGGCCAGCGTCATTCCGACCCATTGCACACCGCCCGTTTCGCGCAGGATCATCATGTGGCCATCCCCATGCGCTTGAGCGTGACACGCTGGATCACGCCGATAAGCGCCACCATGCTGGCGGCAAGGATCGCGGCAGCAAAGAGCGCTGACCAGATCTGCACGGTCTGCCCGTAATAGCTGCCTGACAGAAGCCGCGCCCCAAGCCCCGCGACAGCGCCTGTGGGCAATTCGGCAACGATTGCACCGACCAGCGCCGCTGCAATCGCGACCTTCAGCGAGGCGAACAGATAGGGCATGGCCGAAGGCCAGCGCAGTTTCGCAAAGACCTGTCCGCCGCTCGCGCTATAGGTCTTCATCAGATCAAGTTGCATCTGATCGGGCGCGCGCAAACCCTTGACCATGCCGACCACGACCGGAAAGAAGCTGAGATAGGTCGATATGATCGCCTTGGGGATCAACCCGGTGATACCCACCGCATTCAGCACCACGATGATCATCGGCGCGATGGCCAGAATGGGGATGGTCTGGCTGGCAATCGCCCAGGGCATGACGCTGGCATCCATCGCGCGATTGTGCACGATGCCGACCGCCAGCGCGATGCCCAAGGCAGAGCCGATGGCAAAGCCCAAGAGCGTCGCCGAAAGCGTCACCCAGCCGTGATAGATAAGGCTGCGATTCGACAGGCTGCCCGTATTCATGAAACCGCGCCGCCCCGTCATTTCCTCGACCACAGTGGAATTCCACAACTCCAGCGCGACCTGATGGGGCGCGGGCAGGCGCGGGCGCTGCTGGCTCATCGTGTCAGTGACAAGCGCGCTGAAGGACAAATCCTGCCCGGCGCGGCGGGCCTGATCCTGTGCCCATTGCGCATTCATGGGGATTACCGCCGCATACCAGAGGGCGATCAGAAAGGCCGTAACAGTGAGGACCGGAAAAATGTTGCGCATGGGCGTCACCGTCGCAAGGGGGGCGCTGCCCCCCGGTCCCTGCGGTCCCTCCCCCCGGGATACTTGGGCAAGAATGAATATGGATCAGTCATCGAGATGCCCAGCCCTGAGCCCTTCGCGGACACGATGGGCGATTTCGATGAATTCCGGGCTGTCGCGGATTTCCAACGGGCGCTCACGCGGGAGCGGGCTGTCGATCACATCGGTGATGCGGCCCGGACGCGGAGACATGACGACGATCTTGGTGGACAGATAGACGGCTTCGGGGATGGAATGGGTGACAAAACCGATGGTTTTTTGCGTGCGCGCCCAGAGGGCAAGAAGCTGCTCGTTCAGCCGGTCGCGCACGATCTCATCCAATGCGCCGAAGGGTTCGTCCATCAGCAAAATATCGGCATCGAAGGCAAGCGCGCGGGCAATGGAGGCACGTTGTTGCATCCCGCCCGAAAGCTGCCAGGGGAACTTGCGCGCGAAGCCAGAGAGTTCCACCAGCTCTAGCACTTTTTCAACACGTGCCTGCTGATCGGCCTTGGAATAGCCCATGATTTCGAGTGGAAGTTTCACATTTCCAGCAATCGTGCGCCAAGGATAGAGTCCAGCCGCCTGAAAGACATACCCATAGGCGCGCGCTTTGCGGGCGGCCTCGGGGGACATGCCGTTCACGGTGATCGTGCCCGATGTGGGCTGTTCCAGATCGGCGATCACGCGCAAAAACGTCGTCTTACCGCAGCCCGAGGGGCCGATGAAGCTGACGAACTCGCCCTTGCCGATATCGAGCGTCACGTCCTTGAGCGCATGCACAGGGCCGTCATTGGTCTGGAAAGTCAGGTTCAGGCCCTGCGCCGAGATCACAGGCGCGGTGGTGGTATCGCGCATCAGACCCCCGTCGCGGGAATGCCGCTACGCTGCACAGGGCGCGGCGCGGTCAGCTCTTTCCATGTCGAGAGCGCCTGATTGACCGGGCCATTGGGGTCGCGGGCCACAAACGCGCCATGCCCTTCTTGCCCGTCAAACGCCCCATCCTTGACCATCACCCGCCCCCGCGAGAGCACATAGCGCGGCAGGCCCGTGACCTCGTGGCCCTCGAACACGTTGTAATCGATGGCCGATTGCTGGCTGCTTGCGGAAATGGTCTTTGATTTCTCCGGGTCCCAGACCACCAGATCAGCATCCGCCCCCACGGCGACAGCGCCCTTCTTCGGATACATCCCGAAAATCTTGGCGACATTGGTCGAAGTCACAGCGACGAATTCGTTCATCGTGATCCGCCCGGTGCGCACGCCTTGGGTCCAGAGCATCGGCATCCGGTCCTCCAACCCGCCGGTGCCATTCGGGATCTTGGTGAAATCGCCCAGGCCGAAGCGCTTCTGATTGGTGGTAAATGCACAGTGATCCGTCGCCACCACCGAGAGCGTGCCGGAGGCCAGCCCCGCCCACAGACTGTCCTGATGCGCCTTGTTGCGGAAGGGCGGCGACATGACGCGGCGCGCGGCGTGGTCCCAATCGGGGTGGAAATATTCGCTTTCGTCCAGTGTCAGATGCTGGATCAGCGGCTCGCCCCAGACACGCTTGCCCGCCTGTTTGGCGCGGCGGATCGCCTCATGCGCTTCCTCGCAGGACGTGTGCACGACATAAAGCGGCACACCTGCCATATCGGCGATCATGATGGCGCGGTTGGTGGCCTCACCTTCGACCTGAGAGGGGCGCGAATAGGCATGCGCCTCGGGGCCGGTATTGCCCTCGGCCAGCAGCCTGGCCGACAGTTCCGCCACCACATCGCCGTTTTCGGCATGGACCAAGGCGATGGCCCCCAATTCACGCAACCGCTGGAAAGACGCGAACAGCTCGTCATCATTGACCATCAGCGCGCCCTTATAGGCGAGGAAATGCTTGAAGCTGGTGATCCCGCGCTTCACGACCTCGGGCATCTCGTCAAACACCTGTTGCGACCACCATGTGACCGCCATGTGATAGCTGTAGTCGCAATGCGCGCGGCTGACCTTGTTATCCCACATCTTCAGCGCATCGAGCAGCCCCTGACCGGGGCTGGGCAGCGCAAAATCGATCACCATCGTCGTGCCGCCGGACAGCGCGGCGCGGGTACCGGATTCGAAATCATCGCTGGAATAGGTGCCCATGAAGGGCATTTCCAGATGCGTATGCGGATCGATCCCGCCGGGCATGATGTAACACCCGGTGGCGTCCAGCGTGGTATCGCCCGAGAGATCAGGGCCGATCTCGATGATCTTGCCACCCTCGACCCGGACATCGGCCTTGTAGGTCAAATCATGGGTGACAACAGTGCCATTCTTGATGACGGTGGTCATGGTTCAACTCCCCGTTCTGCTAATCAGCCTTGCGCGGCTGCGTCATCCGTAGGGTGCGTGGCTCACGCACGCACCACCTCTGCCGTTTCCAGCACCGCATGCAGCAGCACATTCGTCCCGGCTTCTGCCCATGCCGGGCTGATCTCCTCAGCCTCGTTATGCGACAGCCCATCGACGCAAGGACACATGATCATCGCGGTCGGATACAGCCGGTTGATCCAGCAGGCATCATGCCCCGCGCCCGAGACGATATCCATATGGCTGTAGCCCAGCCGGTCCGCCGCATCGCGGATACGCCCCAGCAGGGTTTCGTCAAAAGCGGGCGGGTCGAACTGGCCGACAACCTTTGCTGCGAACTTCACCCCGATATCCGCGCAAATCCCCGGCGCGCGGGCGTTGAACTCCTCGACCATGCCCAAGAGCACATCCAGCTTGTGCGAGCGGAAATCTACAGTGAAAACAACCTTTTCCGGGATCACATTGCGCGAGTTCGGATAGACATCGATATGCCCTATCGCACCCACCGCATCGGGCTGGCGGGCCATGGCGATCTCATGCACCAGTTCCGTCACCCGCGCGAGGCCGCGCCCTGCATTGCGCCGCAGATACATCGGCGTTGACCCGGTATGCTGCGCCTTGCCCGTCACCGTGCATTCAATCCAGCGCAGACCCTGACCATGGGTGACGACACCGATATCCTTACCTTCGGCCTCCAGGATCGGACCCTGTTCGATATGCAACTCCAGAAAGGCATGCATCTTGCGCGCGCCCACAGGCTCGTCGCCTTTCCAGCCGATACGCTCCAACTCGTCTCCGAAGCTTTTGCCCTGCGCATCGACACGCCCGTATGCCCAGTCGCGGTCCAGCACGCCCGCAAACACACCCGAGGCCAGCATCGCAGGCGCAAAGCGCGTGCCCTCTTCATTCGTCCAGTTGGTGACAACAATGGGTCGGCGGGTCTTGATCCCCAGATCGCGGATCGAGCGCATGACCTCCAGCCCCGCCAGAACCCCCAGCACCCCGTCATATTTGCCCCCCGTGGGCTGGGTATCGAGATGCGAGCCAACATAGACCGGCAGCGCATCGGCATCGGTACCCTCGAAGCGGGCAAACATCGTGCCCATCTCATCGACACCCATCGTGGCACCGGCATCCACACACCAGGACTGGAACAGATGCCGCGCTTCGCTGTCTTCATCCGTCAGGGTCTGACGATTGTTCCCCCCCGCGACGCCGGGGCCGATCCTTGCCATTTCCATCAGGCTGTCCCACAGCCGTTCGCCATTCACCTTCAGGTTTGCCCCCGGTGCCGACATGCTTCAACTCCCTGTCATGGCAGCGTTTTCCTGCTGCTCTCTCTTGATGGGACAATCAACAGCCCGCGCCAGTCGGCGCTTGACACTTGCACTCGTCCCGTCTCGACGCTATCAAGTTTGACCATCCAGTCAAGAACCAACTCAGCCCATGCGCGCACCAAGAAAAACTGCTGCTGAAAAACCCGGCACGCCTGCGCGCGGCCCCCGCTCGCGCATCCAGCAGCGCAATCGACAGATCATTCTGGATGCCGCGCTGGAAGTGTTCTCGACCCATGGATTTCGCGGCGCGACGCTGGACCAGATTGCCAGTGAGGCAGGATTGTCCAAGCCCAATCTGCTGTATTATTTCGACAGCAAGGACGCCATTCATCGTGATCTGCTGACGCGGCTTCTGGACACATGGCTCGACCCGCTGCGCATGCTGGATGCGGATGGTGAACCACAAGCCGAGATCATGGCCTATATGCGCCGCAAACTGGAGATGTCGCGAGATTATCCCCGCGAAAGTCGCCTTTTTGCCAATGAAATCCTGCAAGGTGCCCCCCGGATCGAGCATTTCATCCGCAACGATCTGCGTGCGCTGGTCACTGAGAAAGCGCAGCTTCTCGCGGGCTGGTCGCAGGCCGGGCGCATCGCGCCGGTTGATCCCTATCACCTGATCTTCTCGATCTGGGCGCTGACCCAGCATTACGCCGATTTCGCAGCCCAGATCGGAATGATCCGCGGCGACAGCCATGACCCGCTGGACGGGGCAGAGGTCTTTCTCGAACAACTCTACACCCGCCTGCTTGCGCCCTGATCACTCTGCCGCTTTGGCCATCGGGTTGTTGGGATGGCTCGTCCAGTTGGCATAATCGCCGACGGTTTCACCGGTTCGCGGATCGACCTTGCCCTTGGCCATCGGCTCCATCGTGATGCAATCCTGCACAGGGCAGACATTCACGCACAGATTGCAGGCCACGCATTCCGCGTCGATCACCTCGAACTTGCGCTCGGGCGACATGGAAATCGCCTGATGCGAGGTATCCTCGCAGGCCGCAAAACAGCGCCCGCAGGAGATACACAGATCCTGATTGATCTTTGCTTTCGCGACATAATTCAGGTTCAGATACTGCCAATCCGTGACGTTCGGCACAGCACGGCCCACAAGCTGTTCGACGGACGTAAAGCCCTTCTCGTCCATATATTGCGACAGGCCCGCCGTCAGTTCCTTGATGATCCCGAACCCATAGGTCATCGCAGCCGTGCAGACCTGAACACTGCCCGCGCCAAGGGTCATGAACTCGGCCGCATCGCGCCATGTGGTCACGCCGCCAATCCCGCTGATCGGCAGGCCGTGGGTTTCGGCGTTGCGCGCGATCTCGGCCACCATGTTCAGTGCAATGGGCTTCACCGCAGGGCCGCAATAGCCGCCATGCGCGCCCTTGCCGTCGATCATCGGCTCCGGGCTGAACGTGTCGAGATTTACGCTCGTGATCGAATTGATCGTGTTGATCAGGCTGACCGCATCCGCCCCGCCCCGTTTCGCGGCCTCGGCAGGCTTGCGAATATCGGCAATATTCGGGGTCAGCTTGACGATACAGGGCATCCGCGAGTGTTGTTTCACCCAGCGCGTGACCATCTCGATATATTCCGGCACCTGCCCCACAGCCGATCCCATGCCACGCTCGGACATGCCATGCGGGCAGCCGAAATTCAGCTCGACACCATCGGCGTCTGTATCCTCGACATGCTTGAGGATGGCCTTCCAAGATTCCTCGTCACATGGCACCATCAGACTGACAACAAGCGCCCGGTCGGGCCAGTCACGTTTGACCTGCTTGATCTCGCGCAAGTTCACTTCCAGCGGGCGGTCGGTGATCAACTCGATATTGTTCAGCCCCAGCAGCCGACGATCCGCACCCCAGACAGCGCCATAGCGCGGGCCGTTCACGTTGACGACCGGCGGGCCTTCCGCGCCGAGAGTTTTCCAGACAACCCCGCCCCAGCCTGCCTTGAAGGCGCGCACGACATTATATTCCTTGTCCGTGGGCGGGGCGCTGGCCAGCCAATAGGGGTTGGGGGATTTGATGCCGATGAAATTCGTGGTCAGATTTGCCATTCGTCTTACCCCTTCGCCGTCAATGCCGCGTGAATGCTCTCGGCCGCGTCACGCCCCTGCGCCACCGCCGTCACCGTCAGATCCTCGCCGCCGCCCGTGCAATCGCCCCCGGCCCAGACACCGGCCAGCGATGTGCGACCATCCGCGCCGACAGACAGCTTGCGCCCGTCCAGCGTCAGCCCTTCGGGCGCACCCTCCAGCTTCTGCCCGATTGCCTTGAACAGTTGATCCGCTTTCAGCCGGAACGTCTCGCCCGTAGGCTCCAGCCCCGTCGGCCCCTGATGGGTATAAGCAAACTCAACCTCGCGCAGCGCGCCATTGGCATGCACGGCCACCGGCATCGCATTGGTGATGATCTTCACCCCCTCATTCGCGGCATGGCTCAACTCATAGTCACTCGCCCCCATCTGGTCGCGCCCGCGCCGATAGACCATCGTCACATGCTCGGCCCCCAGCAGGCGCGACTGGACGGCTGCATCCACAGCCGTCATGCCGCCCCCGATCACCACCACATGCCGCCCGATGGGAAGCATGGACAGATCCTCGGTCTGGCGCAATTCAGCGATGAAATCGACCGCATCGCGCGCGCCCGGTGCATCTTCGCCCGCAACGCCCAGCGCATTGACGCCCGCAAGCCCGATCCCGAGAAAGACCGCATCATATTCGGCCTGCAACTCCGCAAGCGTACCATCGACGCCGAGCTTCCAGCCCTGCCGCAGCGTAATTCCGCCAATCTGCAACAGCCAGTCTACCTCGGCGCGGGCGAAATCATGCGCCGCCTTGTAGGCCGCGATTCCGTATTCATTCAGCCCACCGGGTTTTTCCCGCGCGTCCAGCAACGTGACATCATGGCCGTGCAGCGCCAGCCTGTGCGCACAGGCCAGCCCAGCAGGCCCGGCCCCGACAACGGCCACGCGTTTGCCCGTCGAAGGGGCCCGCGTGAAAGGATGCGCATTCTTCGCAATCAGCTTGTCGGTCGCATAGCGCTGCAAGCGCCCGATCTCGACCGGCTTGCCCTCGGCGGCCTCGCGCACGCAGGCACCTTCACACAAGGTCTCGGTCGGGCAGACGCGCGCGCACATGCCGCCCAGAATGTTCTGGTTGAAGATCGTCTTGCCCGCCGCTTCCGGCTGGCCCGCCTGAATCTGGCGGATGAACAGCGGAATGTCGATTTCCGTGGGACAAGCCGTGATGCAGGGCGCATCATGGCAGAAATAGCAGCGATCCGCCGCGACCATGGCTTCATGCGGATCATAGCTGGGATACAGATCGTCGAAATGGCGGGCATAATCTTCGGAATGAAGACGGGCCGGGACGATTCCGGGAGTGGTAGGACTGTTGGACATCTGGCTGGCCTTTTGATGACTGGCTCTTGTGACAGTCAGGAAACCACGCTTCCGAAATTTTATCAATTAGTAAAATTTCGGAAGCGTGCAGAAAATCCTTTAGCGCCAGATTTTCGGGCATACACTGCCCTATTCGGCAGCTTCCGCCTGTGATCGGGCAGCTTTGCGCGACGCGTCACGCGGTGTCAGAACACGCGGGAAACTCACACGAAAAGCAGCCCCCCCCTGCCCCGGCACATAGGCGATATCGCCCCCCAGATTGTGCATGATTTCACGGCAGATCGCCAGGCCCAGCCCAGCCCCGCCCGCCTGCATGGAATCCGTAAGTCGCGAGAATTTCTCGAAAATAAGCGCCTGCTTGTCGCGCGGGATGCCTGCGCCATTGTCGATGAAATCGACCTCGACCATGCCTTTGCGCTCGCGCACCTTGATCTGCATCTGCGGATCATCCGCGATGCAATATTTGCGCGCATTGGAGAGGATATTGATAAAGACCTGCGTCAGGCGACCTGCATCCGTCACGATCTCGATCCCTTCCGGATCCCGGCTGCGCAGGATCCGGAACTTGCGACTTGCCTGCACTGATTCCGAAGACCGGATCGCCTTGTCCAGCAACTCGCGCAACTGGACCGGGCCGATATTGAGCTGCACCTGCCCGTGTTCAAGCACACTCAGGTCCAGCAGATCGTCCAGCAGCCGGGTCAGTCTGATCGATTCGTCATGAATGATCTGGGCAAAATGCGTGCGCTCTTCGGGCGACATCGCATCGCTGTCCATCATGATCTCGGAAAAGGCCCGGATCGAAGTCATCGGCGTGCGCAACTCATGGCTGATCTGGCTCAGGAACGCATCTTTCTGCACCGAGAGCTTTTGCAACATCTCGTTCGCGTCCCGCAGCTTCCGCGCGGTGCGGCTGAGTTCTTCGGATTTCGCCTCAAGCTGGGCGGAATATTCCATGATCTGTGCCGTTTCCGAAGCCACGGCCATCAGATCCTCAACCGAGACCACCGCAGTACCCACGCTTTGCGCCAACATGGCATGCGCTGTCGCGGCCCCCACAGAACCCGAGAGTTTCAGCTCCAGCGCTTCAAGAAACTCCGCCGTGATATCCGGCAGGAACCCTTGCTTGCCCTGCACCGCGGCCTGTGCGCGAAAGAAATTCTGTCCTTCACTGACACCCAGGATGCGCTGCGCGATAGGAAGCAGATCCTCGGCTTCGGCGACAGGCCGGGTCCAGCTTCGCGCGGGCCCGGTACGGTCGTAGATATTGACGAAAAGCGCCCCCTGCACACGCTCCATCGGGCTCGGGAAGCTCAAGAAAGACCCAAGGCAGAAGACCAGCACATTCAGCAGAAGTGACCAGAAGAGCGCATGCAGCAGCGGGTCAAGCGTGGTCAGACCAAACAGGCTGTAGGGGCGCAGCCATGACTGCCCGAACAGCCCCCCCTCCATCACCTGCGCCGACAGGAACACACCGGGGCCGAAGCTGGGCAGGAAGAGCGTGTAGAACCAAAGCCCCATTCCAATGACCAGCCCCAGTGCCGCGCCGGTCCGGCTGGCGCCGCGCCAGAAGAGCGCCCCCAGAAGCGCAGGCAGCATCTGCGCCACGCCGACAAAGGCAATCAGGCCAATGGCGGCGAGCGCTCCGGAACCGCCGGTAATCACATAGTAAAGGTAGCCCAGCCCCAATACGAGCGAGATCGACAACCGCCGCACACTCAGCACAAGAAGCCGCATATCGCCCGAATCGAGATTGCGCGCAGCCCGCACCTTCAGCCAGAGCGGCACAACGATATGGTTTGAGACCATGGTCGCCAATGCGAGCGACGCCACAATCACCATCGAGGTGGCTGCCGAAAACCCGCCGAGGAAAGACAGCAGCGCCAGCCCATCCTGCCCCAGATAGAGCGGCAGCGTCAGCACAAACATGTCCGGGTTGCTGCCTGCGGGCATCAGTTCCATACCGATCACGGCAATCGGCAGCACGAAAAGGCTGATCAGGAACAGATAGAGCGGAAAGGCCCAACTCGCTGTGGCAAGGTGCTGGTCATCGGTATTCTCGACCACTGTCACCTGAAACATGCGTGGCAGACAGATGATGGCGATGGCCGACAACAGGATCAGCCCGGTCCAGCGCCCCGGCTGGATTTCCCATTCCGGCAGCGCCTGCGCGTCGATGCGGGTCAGGATATCCGAGGGACCGGCAGCCACAAACCAGACGACAAAGACACCCACGGCCAGCAGAGCGGCCAGTTTGACCACGGCCTCGACCGCGATGGCGGTCACGACGCCGGGATGTTGCTCATTGGCATCAAGCGTGCGCGTGCCGAAAACAATGGTGAAAAAGGCCAGGCCGATTGCAACCCAGAAGGCAATCAGCGTCGGGTTGCCAGCAAGACTGGCCCCCTCCGGGTCCGAGACGAACACGGTGAAGGACTGCGCAATCGACTGCAACTGCAATGCGATATAGGGGGCACCGGCTGCAATGCACAGCAGGGTCACGATCACGCCCAGCAGGTTTGACTTGCCATATCGCGCCGAGATCATGTCGGCGATCGAGGTCACGCGGTTTTCCCGCCCGATCCGCACCAGCTTGCGCAACAACACCCACCAGCCCACAAAGACCAGTGTCGGTCCGAGATAGATCGTCATGAATTCCAGACCAGAGCGCGCCGCAAAGCCCACAGCGCCGTAAAACGTCCAAGCCGTGCAGTAAACCGAGAGCGAGAGTGTGTAGATCACAGGCGAACGCAGCCAGCCTGCACGTCCCTCTGATGCCGCCCGCTCAGCGGCCGAGGCCACGACGAACAACAGGATAACATAGGCCAGACAGGTCAGGACAAGCATGTTGAAGGACATGGGCCTCAGTCCTCCGATGGGGTGACGTGCTCTTTTGGCGCATCAAGCGCGCGACGCAGACCGAGCGACATCAGGAAAGCCACAAACACAAGACCAAACCAGACCAGAAACAGATAAACCCCCTCACTGGCTGTTGGCGGAGTTTCGGCCTCGGGGCTGTGGCGCATCAGGGGCAAGAGGATGAGAACAAAGCCGAAAACCGGCAGAAAGCGCGCCGCATCCATCAGACGGCGGATCCGGTAGCTGTCGCGCGCCAGAAATTGCGGGCGTGGCGGGCGGCTCATGGCGCAGTCATTTCACGCACTGCGGCAATCACTTCGGCATTTGCGAAGGGCTTGGTCATGAAGCGCGTCACGCCCAGCCGCTCGGCCTCGACGCGATCCGCAGCCTGCCCCTTGGCGGTCAGCATCAGCACAGGCAATTCACGCGTCCCGTCGCCCGCGCGCAGGACTTTCAGGATATCAAAACCACTCAAATCCGGCAGCATCAGATCAAGGATCAGCAAATCCGGCGGATCGGCCTGCAACACGCCCAGCATGGATTTTCCATCCGCCGAGACATCCACTTTCCACCCATCACGCGTCAGGATGAAACGCAGGGCCTCCGAGATATTCGGCTCATCCTCGATAACAAGGACGCGCTTCTCCATCGCAAACCTCCTCCACCCTTGCGGGGATCGGGGCGCGCAAGCACTCTTGGCGCCAGCGCCAATGGGCGCACCCCGACCGATATGCAAGGCGACCCTGTTCCTCCCGCCGCCCTACACAATTTGTTTACACAGCTTAGCGCCCGCCTGTCAAAGCGCGTTTCAGACCGCAGTCATCAGAATCGACGGTTCTCTGCGCGCCGCGCAGTCCAGTTGCGGGCAGGTCCGGCAGCTTGCACCGACTGCGAGCAACGCGCTCTCACTCTCTGCGGTCATGCTTTCAGCAGGCAGGATCAACATTGTGGCCTGCAAGACGATCGGCAACCCAAACCCCAGTTCTGCCCGCGTCGCGGCACAGGCATAGGTCACGAAACGCCGCCCCAGCCGACCAGCGGTCGCCAATGGCATGCGCAATCGCACGAAGGGGCGCTGCAACGCCTGATAGAGCGGCCAAAGCGGGCAGGCCCCGCCAAAGCGGGGCAAGGCGAAACCATCTATGCTGCGCCGGAACAGGATCGTGCCCGAATTGTCGCAGATCACCAGACCGGGCACCGGCAGACCGCGCGCGGCAAGGGCTTCACGCGGCAACAGGGCAAAGCGGCGCAGCACCTGATCGAAAGGCACACCGAAGTCATCCGCAAGGATCGCTGGTGCCACGCCAACCCTGTCCAGTGCAGCAAGAAAAGCTGCCAAAGGCAGCGCACGGCTGTCGGCCTGAAACTGCGTCACCCATTGCACCGCAAGGACGCGCGATGCTTCCGAAGACAGCTCCACCTGTCCAGCGACAAGCTGCGCCGGGTCAAGCGCCCCAGTTTCCAATTCCGGCAGATGGAAATCACGCTGCGCCAGCCAGGCCTCGACTTCTTCCTGCGGCGCGGCAAGCCCGGTCTCCTCACTCTTGCCCGCATCAAGATAATTCACCAGCGCCACCGCCCCTTCGGCCAGCCGCGCGCTGTCTTGCAGAATGTTCTGGTGAAACCGTGCCTGCCAGTCGGGTTCGATCTCCTGCGCATCATTCAATATGGTTGCCGTCGACTGAACCGATGTCACGGCGGAAATGATCTCATGCAGCGCCTCGCCCATATAGGGGTCATGGGTCATGCGGTCATTCAACTGTTCGACGACACGCTCCAGCCGCTCGACGCGACCCTGGGTTTCGGCCAGCACCTTGGCCCAGCCCGGAAACCGGCCTGTGAACTCATCGATCCGCTCCAGCTCTGCCGCATCGACATTGCAGCGCTCCGCCGCCGCACGCGCGCCTTCGATCAGACGGGAATCACCATCCTCGACCAGTGCATCGACCGAAACACCAAGCGCCTTTGCCAGCGCCCCCATCAGATCGGGACCGATATTGCGCCGGTTGTGCTCGATCAGGTTGAGATAAGAGGCCGACACCCCCACCTCGCGCGCAAGCTCGGCCTGTCGCATCCCGCGCAGATTGCGGCGGGCACGAATACGGGTTCCGGTCAAGGCAGATCGCGCCATGTGCATGTCCTTTCCCTGCGGAATTTACAGAAATTGACAGAGCCGCAAACCTGTTTCTGCCCCTGCGTCCTGAAAAACAGGGTCACGAAAACGCGGCTTCACACTGCGGGTGCTCTCCAGTATAAGGCAGCGCCAGAGTTCGGGACGCTCCTGCATGCCCGACCCAACATAATGACGCCCCTGTGTTCGAGGATCGAGATGACGCAAAGCCGCAATGATGCCGATGTCGCTTTTATCAAAGCCCTTGCGGAACTTCTCAACGAGAACGACCTCGCCGAATTGAGCGTGAAGCGCGATTATGGCGACAATGACAGCCTGAATGTGAAAGTCTCAAAGATCGGCGCGCAGCCGGTTTTCCAGCAGGTCGCCGCCCCGGCACCAAGCGTTGCCGCGCCAGCGCCTGCCGCGCCTGCCGCTGCGTCAGCCGCTGAAATGCCTGCGGATCCTGCCCAGCACCCCGGGGCTGTCACCTCGCCCATGGTGGGCACGGTCTATCTTGCCGCCGAACCCGGTGCTGCAAACTTCGTGAGCGTGGGTGCACAGGTGTCCGAGGGCGATACGCTCCTGATCATCGAGGCGATGAAGACGATGAATCACATTCCCGCCCCCCGCGCCGGCACGATCAAGCGCATTCTGATCGGCGATGGCAGCCCGGTGGAATTCGGCGCACCCCTGATGATCATCGAATAAGGCGCGCGGGGAATGTTCAACAAGATCCTGATTGCCAATCGCGGGGAAATCGCGCTGCGCGTGATCCGCGCCTGTCGCGAAATGGGGATCGGCTCGGTTGCCGTCCATTCGACCGCGGACGCGGACGCCATGCATGTGCGCATGGCCGATGAGGCGATCTGCATCGGCCCCGCCCCCTCCAGCGCAAGCTATCTGCATGTGCCCGCGATCATATCGGCCTGCGAGATTTCGGGCGCAGAGGCGATCCATCCCGGCTACGGTTTCCTGTCCGAAAACGCCGCTTTCGTGCAGGTGGTCGAAGATCACGGGATCACTTTCATCGGCCCTTCGGCCGAACATATCCGCATGATGGGCGACAAGATCACCGCCAAGGACACGATGAAGGCGCTCGGCGTGCCCTGCGTGCCCGGCTCGGCGGGTGGCGTGGCGCATTACGAGACCGCGCGCACTGTCGCCGCCGAGATCGGCTATCCGGTGATCATAAAGGCTACGGCAGGCGGCGGCGGGCGCGGCATGAAACTCGCGCGCTCCGAATCCGAACTCGAAACCGCCTTCCGCACCGCCCGCTCCGAGGCCAAAGCCGCTTTCGGCAATGATGAAGTCTATATCGAGAAATACCTGGGCCAGCCGCGCCATATCGAAATTCAGGTCTTTGGCGATGGCAAGGGCAATGCCGTGCATCTGGGCGAGCGCGACTGCTCGCTCCAGCGCCGCCATCAGAAGGTTCTGGAAGAAGCCCCCGGTCCCGTCATCGACGCCGAAACCCGCGCCCGGATCGGCCAGACCTGTGCCGAAGCGGTCGCGCGCATAGGCTATCGCGGCGCAGGCACGATCGAGTTTCTGTTCGAGAATGGCGAATTCTACTTCATCGAGATGAACACCCGCCTTCAGGTCGAACATCCCGTCACCGAAGCGATTTTCGGCGTCGATCTGGTGCGCGAGCAGATCCGCGTGGCCGCTGGCCAGCCGCTCTCCTTCACGCAAGATGAACTGCAGGTGAACGGCCATGCCATCGAAGTGCGCATCAATGCCGAGAAACTGCCCAATTTCACCCCCTGCCCCGGTCGGGTCGCGACCTATCACGCGCCGGGGGGACTGGGCGTGCGGATGGATAGCGCGCTTTATTCCGGCTACACGATCCCGCCCTATTACGACAGCCTGATTGCCAAGCTGATCGTGCATGGCCGCGACCGCCCCGAGGCACTGGCCCGCTTGAACCGCGCCTTGGGCGAGTTGATCATCGACGGTGTTGACAGTTCCGTGCCGCTCTTCCGTGCGCTTCTGGCGGAACCGGATGTGCAGACCGGGAATTATGATATTCACTGGCTGGAGAAATTCCTCGCCCAGCCGCAGGATCTCTGATCCTTCATTATCTCAGTCTTGCCCAAATATCCTCGGGGGTGAATTGGGCCGCAGGCACAAGAGGGGGCGCGAGCGCCCCCTTTCCTACATCTGCGTCACGGCCTTACGCATGGGCCTGCGCCCAGCGACGCAACAGATCCTGCTGCATCTGGCGCGCATTTCCGGCCCAGGCGGCGGTGCCATCAGGCCGGTCAGAACCAGAGCCCGCTACGCGCGCCCGCCGCGCCAGATCGGCGGAACAGATCGCGAAAGCCAGATCACGCCCCCCCGGCGCGGACAGATACCCGCCCAGCGCCGAAACGAAATAGAGCGTGCCTGTCTTGGCGCGCACATCGAAACCGGGATTGGTGATCACATTGCCATTGCGGTCCCGAAACGGATGCTCACGCAACAGCGCCCGCAAAGTGCCAGCGCCACCAGCCTGCCGGAACATATTCGCCAGATCCCCCATCGACACCCGCGAATTCGCCCCCAGACCGGAATGATCGACCAGCCGCGCGCTCGACATCCCATAGCGTGTGCGTGCCCAGTCGGACATAGCCGCGCCAGAGGCCGCCAGACTGGACGGGCGTCCGCTGCGCATCGTGGTCGCCATCAATCCCACTGCCTCGGCGCTGATATTGGTGGAAAACCGCAGCAGATCGCGCAGCACCTCTTGCAGGGCCTGCGAACGATGCGTCACCAGATCCTGCCCCACCGGGGCCGCCTGCGTCACCGCCGGGGCCTGCAGCGTGATCCCCTGCCCCGCCGCAAGCGTGCGAAACACCTCACCTGCATAGAGTTCCGGATGGCGCACCGGCAACCAGCGCGACCCGGTATTGCCCAGCGCAGAGCGCGCGACGGTCCATTCATCCGCGCTGGCGCTGCGTCGATAGGTGTAAAGCGGTGCGCTACGATTGGCGATTTGCATCCGTGCCATGCTGACCGCCGGGCGATGCCGGTTCGAACGCGCATCCATCGTGACCGTGTAATCATTGCCCGCGCGCCGCCATTCGAAATGCACACGGTTGAAATTCAGGTTCAGCCCCGAAACAGACGGGTTATAGCCCGCCTGCGGGGACTGATCGTCGGTAATCTCTGGGACAAAGGGCAATGCCCCGCCCCAGACCAGAAAGCGCCCCGTCACCTGCCGCACACCACCGCGCGCAAGCTCGGCCGCCATTGCGGCCAGATGATCAGTCTCAAGTGTCGGGTCGCCACCGCCCGCAAGCACCAGGTCCCCGCGCAACACCCCCTCGACCACCGGCCCGGTCGCCACCAGACGCGTGCGGAATTGATAGCCCGCGCCCATCGCCTCCAGCGCATAGAGGGCGGTCACGGCCTTGGCCACGCTGGCGGGCGGCAGGGCGGTGTTCGCGCCTTGGCCCTCCAGCAGATTGCCCCCGCGCATGTCCATCACGGCAAAGGCGATATCGCCGCCCAGTCCCGCGCGTGATACGATCCCCTCGACAGGTTGCGCAGGCCGGACCTCCGGGCGCAGCGAGCGTTCGGGTGCGCCCGCACAGGCCGGCATGGCCGCAAGCGCCGAGCCCCCGAGCAACAGATTGAGAAACCTGCGCCGCGCGACGCTGCTATCGGTCATGTTCAATGCCCCCGTCCCTGATGAAACAGCAAGCCCCCCGGCTGCTACCACCTTGCAATAGTACTATTAACTCCGTTTGACAGGGCTGAGGCAAGCGGCTTCGCGCCTCCGGCGCTCTAACAACACTGTGTTTCGCACCTGTGATCAATGTCTTGCGGTCACATGTCGCCCCAGTCACCACGCTCGCGCAAATGACTGGACGAAATGTTGCGCATGGGCAGGCGCAGGAAACTCCATGCGGGCGGCGGCAGCGCCGCCAACTGAACTGCCTGCGCTGCGGGCCGTTGCGCTGCCGCAAATCGGCGCGCGGCGACCGATCCCAGCGCGGCACGCTGCTGGCCCGGTCGCGCAAAGACCGCCACAGGCATCAACGCCATGATTGCGCGCCAGTTTTCCCAGCGGTGAAACCCGGCAAGGTTGTCAGCCCCCATGATCCAGACAAAATGACGCCCCGGATAAAGGTGTTTCAGCGCGGCAAGCGTATCGGCACTGTAGCGAGTGCCGAGTTGCGCCTCGACCGGTGTGATCTGAACCCGCGGGTGGCGCATCAGCGCATGCGCACGTGCAAGCCGGGCCTCCAGCGGGGCCGGGCCATGCGCTTTCAATGGGTTGCCGGGCGTGACCAGCCACCAGAGTTGATCCAGCCGCAGGCGGCGCATCGCATGCTGCGTGACATGCACATGCCCCTCATGCGCAGGGTCAAACGACCCGCCGAACAGACCGATTCTGGCACCCTTTGGCGCATATGGCAGGGCATGTCGCGGCAGAACAGGCACGGAGCGCACGGACCTTGTGGTAAAAATCAGGCTGTCAGTTACGCCTGCAAGGGGGCCTTGGCAAGAGAGTGCAAAAATGTTCATGAAGGATGGTACCACCTCCCCGGCTCGAACGGGGGACCTCTGGATCCACAATCCAGCGCTCTAACCAACTGAGCTAAGGCGGCACTTGTGACGCGATTTAACGTCCGAAGCAGATGATTGCAAGAGCCTGCGCGCTTGAATATTGCATCGCTTCCCCGTAACCGGGAGGGAGAATATCAGCCAAGCCAGCGAGGGGCGTGTCATGGGGATCAATTCGGAAAGCGAGATCGCGGCCAATCTGCAGATCGGACCGACGAGCCTGGGAATGGTGCGCATTTACATTGCGGGCGACGGGCTGGACCTGCCGCTGGACTTCGACCCGGATGAGGCAGAGGAGATCGCCGAGGAGTTGCGCGCCGCCGCACAGGCCGCCCGCAAGATCCTTCAATCCTCGAAAGACAAGAAACGCTGAAGCGTCAGATCAGCATGATTCGTGCCATGCGGGTCTCGGTCACATAGTTGCAGCGCACCTCGATTTCCGCACCTGACCGGCGAACGCGCAGCATCACGTCGCGCGCGGCTTCGCCATTCGTGCCGTTGACCGAACGCGATCCGACCACGCCCATCACATCAAGACCGCGCTCACGCCCGGCGGCGATGCAGGCTTGTTCCGCGCCGGATGCGGATGCATCCGGTGTCATCTGCTCGGGGATTGTGACGGCTGGTCCGACAGCCGCTGGCGGGGCAGAAGGCGCGGGGCGCGGTGCAGGGCCAAGCGGGGCCATGGCGCACCCGGCGGCAAGAAAAACGGACAGCAAGGCAGGCACAGCACGCCGCGGCCAACGACCCGTCATTTGAGCTTGCATCGCGGCTTTCTCCCTCTCTGGTGGCACATCCCGAATGCGCCCTTCTTATACTGATACATCAACGCGCGCGAACCGGTCTGGTTCCGTCATCTCAAGGGCAAGCCGCCAGAAGATCACTGGCCGCCGCGCGCGCTGCGTCTGAAATGGTATCACCAGAGATCATTCTTGCAATCTCTTCAATCCGCTGATCGGCGGAAAGCGGCACAACACGCGAGAGTGTGATCTCATCCACCACCTGTTTCTCGACGCGCCAATGATGCTGCCCAAGCGCTGCGACCTGCGGCGAATGGGTCACGACCAGAACCTGCGCGCCCTGCGCCAGCGCGTGCAACCTGCGCCCCACCGCATCTGCCGTGGCCCCGCCCACGCCGCGGTCAATCTCGTCGAAGATCATCGTCACGCCAGACACGCCCCGCGCCAGACAGACTTTCAGCGCCAGCAGGAAACGCGACAATTCCCCGCCCGAAGCAATGCGCGACAGCGGCCCAGAGGGTGCGCCGGGATTGGTTGCGACCTCGAAACTGACAGCATCCACACCCTCTGGCCCCGGCTCTGCCGCTGTGATCGCTGTGCGGAATACCGCACGCTCCATTTTCAGCGGTGCAAGCTCCTGCGCCATCTCGGCATCCAGCCTTGCCGCCGCCTCTTGCCGCGCTTCGCTCAGCGCCAGAGCGCAAGCGTCATAGGCTGTCTGCGCCCGCGCCTCTGCCTGCGCCAGATCCGCCAGCATTCGCGCGCCGTTGTCCAGCCGCACCAGCCGCGCCCGCAACTCATCGGCAAGGCTGGCCAGATCATCGGGCAGGCAGCCATGCTTGCGCGCCAGACCACGCAGGGCGAAAAGCCGGTCCTCGACAGTTTCCAACTCGCCCGGCGCGATGTTCAATGTCTCCGCAGCGGCCTCCACCCCCTGCTGCGCCTCGCCCAGCGCGTCGAGCGCGCGACCCAACGCTTCCAGCGGCGCATCCAGCGCGCCCTCGAACCCCTCTGCCGCAGTTTCCAGCCAGCGTGTCGCATCAATCAGCAGCCGCTCGGCCCCGTCCTCGGACAAGGCGGCATGGGCGCGGGCCACATCCGCGCGCAAACGCTCGGCGGCCTGCATCCGGCGGCGGCGTGCATCCAGCACCTCTTCCTCGCCCGGCTCCGGGGCCAGCTTGTCCAACTCGCCAACGGCATGGCGCAGAAAGTCCTCCTCCGCGCGCGCCGCCTCCAGCCGCGCGACTTCCTCGGCATGAGCCTTGCGCGCGGTGCGCAGGTCGCGCCAGGCCTTGCGTGCCTGGTCCAGCAACTCTGTATCCAAACCATAGGCATCCAGAAGCAAGCGATGCCCACGCGGATTCAGCAGGCCACGGTCATCCTGCTGGCCATGCAACTCGACCAGAACTTCCGAAAGCGCCCGCAGCAATTCACCCGAAGCACGGCGGTCATTGACCCATGCCGTCTTGCGCCCGTCACGGGTGTTCACCCGGCGCAAGAGCAAGGTATCAGAGGCAGGAAAGCCCGCTTCAGACAGAACCGACTGTGCCGGATGATCCGGGGCAAGCGCGAATTCCGCGATCACCTCGCCTTGATCCGCCCCCTGTCGGACCAGATCGGCGCGACCCCGCCAGCCCAGAACAAAGCCCAACGCATCAAGCAGAATCGACTTGCCCGCCCCTGTCTCACCCGTCAGCACGTTCAGACCGGGCTGGAAGCGCAGCTCCAGCCGGTCGATGATCAGCACATCGCGAATATCCAGCGACAGGAGCATCAGCGCTCACCCGCGCGCTTGAGCAAGGTCAGATCCAGTCACCACGCACGGCCTGACGATAAATCGTGCGCAGCCAGCCTTCGCCACGCGCTTCAGGTTCCAGCCCCTGCCGGGCAAGCAGGCGGAATGTATCCTGATAGAAAGGATTGGCCTCGAAATTATATCCCAGAATCGCCCCTGCGGTCTGCGCTTCATCGCGCAACCCGAGCGAGAGATAGGATTCGACCAGCCGGTGCAGCGCTTCGGGCGTATGAGTTGATGTCTGGAAATCCTCGACCACGACACGGAAGCGGTTGATCGCAGCGTTGTAATTGCCCCGACCCAGGTAATACCGCCCGATTTCCATTTCCTTTGCCGCCAGATGATCGAAGGCCAGCTCGAATTTCAGGATCGCCGAACGGGAATAATCACTGTCGGGATATTGCTCGATCAGACGCCGCAGATGCTGAAGCGCCTGAAAGGTAACACCCTGATCGCGCCCGATCTCATCCACCTGATCGTAGAAGGACAGCGCGAGAAGATAGGCGGCGTAAGGCGCATCCTCATCATTGGGATATGTGTCAAGGAAACGCTGCGCAGCGGCACGGCTTTCCTCATACTCCCGCGCGCGGTGATGCGCATAGGCTTGCATGATCAGGGCCCGACGCGACCATTGCGTGTAGGGATAAAGCCGCTCGATCTCCTGAAAATACCGCAGCGAACTGGCGCTCCGACGCGAAGTCTCCAACTCGTATTCACCGCGCTGGAAAATCTCTTCAGGCGAAAAACCAGCCAACGACTCATCGGGGCCAGAGTTGCGATTGCAGGCGCCCAGAGCGACAACCACCCCCATGACAAGGCCCGCACGCCGGATCCCAGCCTTCGAAATCATGTCCTGCCACCCCATAGCATCAATGCCTTTCCGATCTGTTAGCACAGAAAAAACCGGGGCGCAAAACGCCTTTTGCCGAAAACAGGGAACAGGGCCAATGGCAGGCTGTCAGGCCGAGAGAGAGAGATCCGCAAAGGAAATATCCGTGCCCGGCAGGCGCTTGCGGGCTTCGCCGTCAAGCTGGATGATTTCATAGGCCGCAGGGTCGGCAAAAAGCGACTGCAACAGGCGTCCCGTCAGTGCATGGCCCGCGCGCACACCCTCGTAGCGCCCGATGATCGGCAGCCCGGCCACATAGAGATCCCCCATCGCATCCAGCATCTTGTGGCGCACGGGTTCATCTGCGCGCCGCAACCCGCCGGGGCTGAGCACCTCGCCCTCGTGGAACACCACGGCATTGTCCAGCGTCCCGCCCAGCGCCAGTCCGGCGGCCTGCATACGCTCCACATCGCCACGCAGGCAGAAGGTGCGGCAATCGCTCAACTCGCGCAGAAAGGCCCCGTTGCACATCGCCATCTGATGCTGCTGGTGCCCGATGGCCGGTTCCGCGAAATCAATCTCGAAAGCCAGTTCAAGCTGACGGGCCGGGCTCATGCGCGCGCGCGCGCCGTCCTTCTCGACCTCGACTGCCTTGAGGACGCGCAACACCTGCAGCGGCACATCAAGCGATTTCACGCCGGATGCGAGGATCTTGCGCACGAAAGGGGCCGCGCTGCCGTCAAGAATCGGCACTTCCTCACTATCGAGTTCAATGATCACATTGTGAACGCCGCAGCCATGCAAAGCCGCCAGAAGATGCTCGATCGTCGTGACCCGAACGCCACGCGCATTGGCAAGAACCGTGCACAAGCTCGCTTCGACCCAGTTTTCGGGGCTTACACGAATGTCGCGGCTGGTCTTTGGGTGATCCATGCGACGAAAGACAAGCCCTGTATGCGCGGGCGCAGGATGCAGACGCAGGCGCACAGGCTTGCCGCTATGCAGGCCTGTCCCCGAAATCGAGCACTGTGTCGCGATGGTGGTTTGCATGAAATGCTTCGTGAGTTTCTGCCTGTTGCGCATCAAATAGGGGGCAGGCCCGCCGGGATGCAACTCACAGATTGTGACTCTTTGTAACACAACCCCATATCTTGAGCAGAAACGCGCGCAACTCACCCTATTTGGCCAGATGCCGGAAACCGGCACGGGCTGAACCGGGCGGCTCAGTCCGTATTGGAAGGCGTATCGCCCGAAAGCGCACGAAAGGCGCGCTTCTGCCGGGCGGTCCAGTTCACCTGCAACCGGGTCTGCGATTCTTCCACACTCTCGCTTTCCACCACGGATTGCGCATAGAGCCAGGCCCGCAGACGCCCCTCACTGTGATCAAGCACAATCTCGTCGCTGTGACGCACATCGTCCAGACGCGCGGTCATCGCAGCAAAAAGCGCATCCAGCCCCTGTCCCGTGACTGACGATCCCAGAAACACGGTCTCGCTTGCAGCGGCCCGCGCCGCCAGCCCTGTCTGCTGCTCCTCCGACAACAGATCCGCCTTGTTCCACAATTCGATCAGCGGGCGCTGCTCATCAACCCCCAGATCCCCCAGAATGCTGCGCACATTGCGCGCCTGCTCTTCGGTCTCGGGATGGGCGATGTCGCGGACATGGATGATCAGGTCGGCTTCCAGAACCTCTTCCAGCGTTGCACGGAACGCAGCAACAAGCTGGGTCGGCAGATCCGAGATGAATCCCACCGTGTCGGACAGGATCACATCCTTGCCCGTGGGCAGCGTCACCGCGCGCATCGTCGGATCGAGTGTCGCAAACAGCATGTCCTTGGCCAGAACCTCGGCCCCGGTCAGACGGTTGAACAGCGTCGATTTGCCCGCATTGGTATAGCCCACCAGCGCCACAACCGGAAACGGCACCTTGCGCCGCGCCGCACGGTGCAATTCGCGCGTCTTGACCACCTTTGAGAGCTGTCGGCGCAACCGCACCATCTGCGTGTCAATCGCGCGGCGGTCCGCCTCGATCTGCGTCTCGCCCGGACCACCCACGAACCCCAGCCCGCCACGCTGGCGCTCCAGATGGGTCCAGGCCCGCACCAGCCGCGTGCGCTGATAGCTCAGCGCAGCAAGCTCCACCTGCAACACGCCTTCACGGGTGCGCGCGCGATCCGCGAAAATCTCCAAAATCAGACCGGTGCGGTCCAGCAGCTTGACCTTCCAGGCACGTTCCAGATTGCGCTGCTGCACCGGGGTGACTGGCCCATCAATCAGGACAAGCTCCACCTCTGCATTCTCGATCAGTTCGGACAGTTCCTCGACCTTGCCAGAGCCGAACAGCATCCCCGGTTGCGCCTTGGGCAGACGCACCACCAGATCGCCTACGACCTCCAGCCCCGGCAGGGCATGCGCCAGCGAAACCGCCTCGGCCAGGGCAAGCTCTGGCTCGCGGGGCTGGTGCTGCGCCTTGATATCGGGATGAATGACCAGAGCGCGCGTTGGCCCGGCCTGCGTCTCGCTGGTCATGTTTCCCCTATCGCTTTTTGCTGCGCGAGGTCAGTTTTCACCCTCATAGAGCGAAATCGGCTGGCCCGGCATGATCGTGGAAATTGCGTGCTTGTAGACAAGCTGGCTCTGTCCATCGCGGCGCAACAACACGCAGAAGTTGTCAAACCATGTGATGACGCCTTGCAGTTTCACACCATTGATCAGAAAAACCGTTACTGGAACCTTGTTCTTGCGGACATGGTTCAGAAATGCATCTTGCAGATTTTGTTTGTCACTGGCCATGCGTTTGCCTTTTTGTCAGGGCGTGTTTGGTCTACGCAGGAAGCCTACTCTCCCTATCAGACCAATATGAAACGGGATCAGCGAAACTTCCAGCCCTGAAAACACATAAATCGCGACGGCGGCGCAATTTTATGTCCGGACATCTTCTGATTGATTACCCCTTGAAAGCTCAGCGCCGCCAGAAAACAGACAGCAACAGCAACAGTTCCAGACGGCCCAGCACCATCCCGAAGGCCAGAATCGCCTTGGCCCCATCGCTGAGCGCGGCCCAACTCAAAGGCTCGGGTCCGGTCATCTGCGCCACCGGTCCGGTTGTGGTCAGCGCCGCCGTGGCGAAGATCATCGCATCTTCCATGGTGACACCCGTCAGGGTCAGCGCGGCAGTAAGCCCCGTCAGCGAGAAAATGAAGATCATTACGAACAGCCATGCGGCATGGGCCCCTTCGCGGCGCAGATTGCGCAGCCGTGCGCCATCGCCGCCGACGCTGGCAGGATAGACCAGCTTGTCCATCTCGCGCCGCGCCTGCCAAATCAGCGCGAAAACCCGCATCAGCTTCAACCCGCCAGCGGTGGTCGCCACCCCGCCACCGCACAGCGCCAGCGCCAGCAGCACCACCCCGGCCGCCCCGAAAAAGACCCCCTCCGCCGAGCGCCCGACCTCGCTGACGAACCCGGTCGTGGTCAGGAAAGACAGGCCGGTGAACAGGATACCCCATAGCTCGCCCAGCCGCGCGCCAGGTGCCGGGTCCAGCGGCCCCACCATCGCGCGCAGCCCCAGAAACCCCACAAGGGCGCATAGTAGCACGGCGGCCAGCCGCAGTTCAGCATTGCGCAGCGCATTTTGCGCGCCGTGACGCATGACCTGCGCCCCCGGCCAGAAACTGCGGCTGAGCGCCAGAAGCAACCCTCCGGCAATCAGGATTTCGGCGGCCAAACCGCCCAGCGCGCCATCCGGTGCGATCCCGGAGGTGGAAACCGTCGACATCGCCAGCATCAGCGCCACAACCGGCGGGTTGCCCGCCAGCGACAACCCGACCCACAGCGCAAGCGTCACCCCCACATAGACCGGCGCGATCAGCCCGATTTGCTGGGCCATGCGCTGCAGGCTCTTGTCAGGCTGGCTGGCATCAATCTGAGTCTGCCTGCGCGGCGCGCCCCAGCCCGCCGCGTCTGACCTGCCGCGATCATCTGCCCCGTAGAGTTCAAACCCGCCCAACCGTAACGGCGCCAACAGGGCCATGACCGAAACCATCAGAAACAATCCTCCCCCCCAGGCCACAGTCGCGCGCCACAAGTTCAGACTGCGCGAGACCTCGCCTTCCAGCAGGCTTGCCCCGGTTGTGGTGAAGGCCGAAACCATCTCGAACCATGCATGGAAAAAACCCATGCCGGGCACCGCTTCGGTCATGGGAATGGCCATCAGCGCGGGCAGGACCACATAGGCAGCGGTCAGGTAATAGAAGGGATGCGAGAAGGCACCAGCATGGGCCGGGGCACCGCGATTGGCCAGATGCACCAGACCGGCCATACCGCCCAGCAGCGCCGCCGAATAGAGAAAGGCGCGGGCCAGCGCATGTTCGCGCAGCGTGAAGCCCACCGCGGCAGGCACCAGCATGGCCAGCGCCGTGGCCGCGATCAGCATCACAAGGATCACTGTTCCGCGCGATCTGCGCTCCATGCCCTCTCCCATCACCGCGCATGAGCGGCTTCAGAAAAACTCGACCGCGACCTGCAACAATTCATCGACCTTGGGCACATCCTCGGTCAGCGAGAAGATCACCACCAGATCCCCCTCGCGCAGAACGATATCGCCGGTCGGACGCATGAATTCGCCCTTGCGCGAGATCCCGATCAAAAGCGCGCCTTCGGGGAATTCGATATCCCGAACGCGCAGATTCGAGAGTTTCGACGTGCCCAGCACCTGCGCCTCGATCACTTCGGCTTCGCGGTCGCCCAGCAGATAGACCGATCGCACCCGCCCATGCCGGACATGGCGCAGGATCGAGGAAACGGTCAGCGCGCGCGGGTTGATATGCGCGTCAATCCCCATCGCCCCCGCCAGCGAGACCATGCCGGGATCATTGATCAGCGAGATCGCCAGTTTCGCCCCCGACGTCTTGGCCCGCACCGCCGCCAGCAGATTGGTGCGGTCATCATCAGTCAAGAGCAGCACCGCATCGGTTTTGCGGATCCCGGCCTCATCGAGCAGGTTTGCATCCATCCCGTCCCCATGCAGCACGATCGAGCGTTCCAACGCATCGGCGGCGACTTCGGCGCGGGCGCGGTTGCGCTCGATAACCTTGACGCGCACGCGGTCCGGCTGGTTTTCCAATATGCGCGCGACCGACAGTCCGACATTGCCCCCGCCAACGATCAGCACGCGCTCCTGACGGGTCGGTGTCTTGCCGAACACCTCGAAGCTGCGGGCAACATCACGCGCATCCACCAGAATATAGATGCTGTCCCCGACAAAGAGCTGATCTTCGGCTTCCGGCGCGAACAGCCGCTTGCCGCGCCGCACCCCTGCCACCATGATCCTGAGCGTCGGAAACAGATCAGAGAGTTGCCGCAACGAGGTGTTCAGCACCGCGCAGTTTTCGTCCAGCGTCAGGCCAATCAACAGCGCCTTGCCCTGAAAGAACTCATGCACATCAAAGGCTTCCGGATAAGCCACGCGCTTGAGCGCGGCTTGGGAAACTTCGCGCTCGGGGCTGATGATCACGTCGATCGGCAAATGCTCGCGGCGAAACAGATCGGAATAGCGCGGGTCCAGATAGGATTGCTCGCGCAGGCGCGCGATCTTGCGGGTCACGCCAAAGACCGAATGCGCGACCTGACACGTGACCATGTTCACCTCGTCCGAATAGGTCGCGGCGATGACCATATCGGCATCCCGCGCCCCGGCCTGCTGCAATATGGTGGGATGGCTGGCATAACCCACGACACCCTGCACATCCAGCGCATCCGTGGCACGGCGCACCAGTTCGGGCTGGCTGTCGACAATGGTCACATCATTGCGCTCGCTCGAAAGATGCCGTGCGATCTGCCAGCCGACCTGACCTGCGCCGCAGACTATCACCTTCATCGCGCCCTGCTCCTTGCTGCGCCCGTCCGGGGCCGTTCCTGTCTGTGCCAGCCGCGCTGCGCAAGTTCAAGCCGCGATGCGGTGGCTCAGCCTTTCAGATCCGCGAGTTTGGCCGTGTTCACCCCAAGCGATTTCAGTTTGCGATGCAACGCCGAACGCTCCATGCCCACGAAAGTTGCCGTGCGCGAGATATTTCCTCCGAACCGCTTGATCTGCGCCAGTAGATACTCGCGCTCGAACAATTCGCGCGCCTCGCGCAGCGGCAGGGTGGTCAGCGTTCCCGAGAGCACGATCTGCGCTTCCTCGATATCCGACTCGGGGCCGGCATCTGCCTGAAGGTCGCGAATTTCGACGGGCCGACCGGCCTCGCCCAGAATCATCGCGCGCTCGATCATGTTGCGCAACTGCCGGATATTGCCCGGCCAGCGCATCGTCTGCAAATGCGCCCGCGCCGCCTCGGACAATTCGCGTTTGGCCAGACCCTGCGTGCGGTGCAACTCGTCCAGGAAATACTCGGCCAGCACGGGAATATCCTCGCGCCGGTCTTCCAGCCCTGGTACGGCAATCGGCACGACACTCAACCGGTCAAACAACTCCTGCCGGAACTGACCCTCGCGCACCCGCTGCGTCAGATCCTGTGTCGTGGCACTCATCACGCGCAGATCGACCCGCACCTTGTCGGTGCCCCCCAAGCGGGTGAACTGCTGCTCGACCAGCACCCGCAGGATCTTCGACTGCGTGCCCATCGGCATATCGGCCACTTCATCCAGATAGACCACGCCCCCATGCGCCTGCTCCAGCAACCCCTGCTCAATCCCGCGCTCCGGACTTTCGCGTCCGAAAAGCACCTCTTCCATCCGCTCAGGCTCGATCATCGCTGCAGAGACACAGATGAACGGGCTGGAGGCGCGATCCGAATGTTCATGGACATAACGCGCGGCCGCTTCCTTGCCACAGCCCGCAGGACCGGTGAACATGACCCGCGCATTGGACTGGGTGACTTTCTCAAGCTGCGCCACCATATGCCGGAAGGCATGGCTCTCGCCCAGCATCTGCGCGCTCGACACATCGCGCCGCTTGAGTGCCTGATTCTCGCGCCGCAGCTTTGACGCTTCCATCGCGCGACTGATCACCACCATCAGTTTGTCGATATTGAACGGCTTCTCGATGAAATCATAGGCCCCCTGCTTGATCGCCGCCACCGCGATCTCGACATTGCCGTGGCCGGAGATGATCACGATGGGAATATCCGGGTTGGACCGCTTGACCGTCATCAGAATGTCGATCCCGTCCATCTTGCTGTCCTTCAGCCAGATATCCAGGATCATCAGCGCGGGCGGTGTGGCATTGACCTCGGCCATCGCCTCGTCGGAATTGGCCGCGCGGCGCGTGGAAAACCCTTCGTCCTCCAGAATGTCAGAGATCAATTCGCGAATATCGCGTTCGTCATCGACGATCAGAATATCACTCATGCTGCATCACCTGTTACCTTGCTCATATGGTCCTCAATCTCTTCTCTGGGCGCCAGAAGCGGCAGCCGGATGACCGCCATCGCCCCGAAATGCGCATTGCCCTCAAACATCGGCGCATCCTCCAGCCGCAGGCTCCCGCCATGTTCCTCGATGATCTTGCGCACGATGGACAGCCCCAGCCCGGTGCCCTCGGCGCGCGTCGTGACATAGGGCTCGAACAGCCGCGCGCGGTCTTCAGGCAGGCCAATACCGTTATCGGCAATCGTGATCCGCAGATCGACGTCACCCGCGTCAAAACCGATACGGATTTCGGGCACCAATCCTTCCCCCTGCCCCGCATCAATGCGTGACTGGATCGCCTCGCCCGCATTCTTGATCAGATTGGTGAAAGCCTGCGCCAGCATCGTCTCATCCACCTCGACCACGACGGGTTCCGCAGGCAGATTCGCCACAAACCGCACATCCGGCTGTCCGCTTTCCTGCAACAGCACACAATCGCGCAGGATCGCGCCCAGATCATGCGGGCGGCGGTCCGGCTCGGGCATCCGGGCGAATTTCGAAAACTCGTCCACAATCCGCCGCAGGTCATTGGTCTGGCGCACAATCACCGAAGTCAGTTGCGACAGGCTCTCGGCATCCGCCGCCTCCAGCTTGCGGGCGAACTTGCGCTCGATCCGTTCCGAGGACAGCTGAATCGGCGTCAGCGGGTTCTTGATCTCATGGGCAATCCTGCGCGCCACGTCGCCCCATGCGGCCATGCGCTGCGCCGAGACAAGCTCGCTCACATCATCGAAGGCCACCACATACCCTTCCAGCGCGCCATCGCTGCGCCGCCGTTCCGCCACGCGCACCAGCAGCGTTTCCAGCCGACCCGCGCGCGAAAGTTTCAATTCCTCCTGCACCCGCCCCATCGCAGAGGGCGTCCCCCGCAGCCGCTCCAGCAGCGGAACAAATTCAGGGGCCACATCCTCCAGCATCGCATCGGGTGCGGAATGATCCACAAGTTCCAGCATTTTCCCGGCGGCGCGATTGATGAACTCGACATTGCCTGTCGCATCCAGCCCGATCACGCCTGCCGTGACCGACCCAAGCACCGAATCGAACAACCTCCGCCGGGTTTCGATCTGGCGGTTGTTTTCCAGAAGCGTTTCGCGCTGGCCCTTGAGTTGCTGCGTCATCTGATTGAATACCCGCCCCAGAAGCGCAATTTCATCATCGTCCCGCGCCACCACGACGCGCACATCCAGATCGCCCCCGCCCACGCGCTCAGCGGCTTCGGCCAGACGCCCGACAGGCCGCGCCAGTCGCTCGGCGAAACTCAGCCCCAGCCAGATCGCCGCCAGAATCAGGATCAAGGCAAAGCCCAGATAAAGCGCCCCGAACTGGAACAGCAATTGTCCTCTTTCGCGTTCGAGTTGCTGGTAGAAGGACACGGTTTCGCGCGTCTCGTCCAGCAAGCTCAGAATGCTGCCATCGACTTCGCGCGCAACATAAAGGTAGCGGTCGAAATAGCCGTCCAGCGTGACCAGCGCGCGAAATTCGTTATTTGGCCAGTCGCGAATGATCACCATTCCCTCGCGCGCCTGAACGATATCCTCCGGGTCCGGCGGTGTGAAATTGAACCGATAGGACCGCTCGCCCCGCGCGCGTATCTCCCCCGCACCGTCAATGATGAACGCCACACGCAAGCCGCGCTGCACCTGCGCCTGTGCCTCGGACAAGAGGTTGCGCAACTCACCTTCCTCGATCAGTGGAAAGACCCGGCGCACGGTTTCCAGATAGGCCGCCAATTCGCCCGCATCCGTGCGCAGGTCGCGTTCCTGTTCGAACTGATAGGCTTCGGCCGCGGCCAGCGATGTGCCCACCACGCGTTGCACCCGGTCGGAAAACCACCCCTCCAACCCCACATTCAGCGACAGCGTGGCAAAGATCGCGACGGTTACGGTTGGCACCAGCGCAATGGTGGCAAACAGCGTGGACAGCCGCAGATGCAGCTTCGATCCTGCCGAATCCGACCGGCGCGCCGCGACCAGCCGGGCGACCCGCATGCCAACCAGGGCCGCCACAATCAGGATATAGACGAAATCAGCCAGCAGAACGAGCAACAGCCCGCGCGAATCGACATTCTGCCCCAGAGGGCCAAGCACCAGCAGCGTGAGCAGAACCAGCGCCGGACCGGTCAGGACCAGAAAAAGCGTCATCCAACTGGACATGCGCCGGTCAATCATCCCGGTCAGAACAGCTTTCAACAGCGGCCCCCTGCTTGCCGATATTCGCGCCACGTTGCTCCCGCCCTGCCTGTCCGCCAAATCAGGTTCAGCCCTGATTTGAGGCGAGTTTGCCACAGCACCTGTGGTATATCTACATCAAATCACGAAAAAATGTGCAGCCATCGGCGAATCGGCGACTTCCGTCAAACCGCCTGTCCCGCGACCCATCCCGAAGACCAGGCCCACTGGAAATTATAACCGCCCAACCAACCGGTCACATCAACCGTTTCGCCGATGAAATACAGTCCCGGCACGTCACGCGCCTGCATGGTCCGGGCATCCAGCGCGCGGGTATCAACGCCCCCCAATGTGACCTCGGCGGTGCGATAGCCTTCGGACCCGACAGGCTTTACGCGCCAGGACCGGACGCTCTCGGCAAGTCGCTGGACCGATGATTTCGGCAAATCCGCCAGATTGCCCTGAACCTCCGCCCGCTCCACGACCTGCCGGGCAAGTTTCTCGGGCAGCCAGGTGCCCAGCGCAGCGGCAACGCCCTGCCGCCCGCGCACCTGTTTCTGCGCCATCAACTCTGCCGCCAGATCCACTCCCGGCGCAAGGTCAATCGCTAGCTCATCCCCTTCGCGCCAATAGCTCGAAATTTGCAGGATGGAGGGGCCGGACAACCCGCGATGCGTGAAAAGAAGCCCCTCCTGAAAGGCCGCGCGCCCAGCGCGGACCACCGCCGGGACCGACACGCCCGCAAGCGCGCGCATCTCCTCCAGCGCGCTTGCCGTGAATGTCAGGGGCACCAGCGCAGGCCGGGTTTCGACCACGGGCAGGCCGAATTGTTCCGCAATCTGATAGCCGAACCCCGTGGCCCCCATCTTGGGGATCGACTTGCCCCCTGTGGCCACAACCAGCGCCGGGGCGGTGAAAACACCAGCAGAGGTTTCGACCCGGTAGCCATTGTCGCGCACAACGGCCCTGATCTCGACCCCAAGCCGCAGATCGACCCCGGCCTGTGCCATATCCGCTGTCAGCATCGCGATGATTTCGCGCGCAGAGCCATCGCAGAAAAGCTGCCCCAATGTCTTTTCATGCCACCGGATTCCGGCGGCATCGACACGTGCGATGAAATCATGCTGCGTGTAGCGCGACAGCGCCGAGCGCGCGAAACGCGGATTTTGTGACAGGAAACACTCCGGGCGGATATCGAGATTGGTGAAATTGCACCGCCCCCCGCCCGAGATACGGATCTTCTCGCCCGGTGCCTTTGCATGGTCCAGCAGAGCCACGCGCCGCCCGCGCCGCCCGGCCTCGATGGCGCAGAACATGCCGGCGGCACCCGCGCCCAGAATGATGACATCAAAATCCGGCATCACGTCGCGCATGTTCCCGCCTGTGCCCCGCACAGGCACGCCTTGCCGCGCGCACCCCCAGCCCGCGCCCGCATCCCGGCGCAACCTCTGCCGGGGGTGCCAAAGGCAAGGCGTTCCCCTCCCGCAACCTCACTCCACATCAGAACTCTGCCGCGCCCACATGGCCGCATATTTGCCGCCCTGCGCCAGCAGCACCTCATGCGGTCCTTCCTCGACGATATGCCCGTCCTCCAGCACGATGATGCGGTCTGCATCGACCACCGTGGACAACCTGTGCGCAATCGTCAGCACCGTCCGCCCCTGCCCCATCGCGCGCAGACTGTCCTGAATACTCTGTTCCGTCTGCGTATCCAGCGCACTCGTCGCCTCGTCCAGCAGCAGGATCGGCGGGTTTTTCAAGAGCGTCCGCGCAATCCCCACGCGCTGTTTCTCCCCGCCCGAGAGCTTCAACCCGCGCTCGCCCACAGCCGTCGCGTAGCCCTCGGGCAAGGACAGGATGAACTCGTGGATCCGCGCAGCCTTCGCCGCCGCCTCGATCTCGGCCTGCGTTGCCCCCTCGCGGCCATAGGCAATATTATAGGCAATCGTATCGTTGAACAGGACCGTATCCTGCGGCACGACACCAATCGCGGCATGCAGGCTCGATTGGCTCACGCCGCGCAAATCCTGCCCGTCAATGCGGATCGCACCCCCTGTCACATCATAGAAGCGAAAGAGCAGTCGCCCGATGGTCGATTTCCCGGACCCCGAGGGCCCGACAATCGCCACTGTCTCCCCACCGCGCACGCGCAGATCAATACCCTTGAGGATGGGCCGCGCCGCATCATAGCCGAATGTCACACCTTCAAACACAACCTCGCCCGCGCCCACCGACAATGCCTGCGCATCCGGCGCATCGCGTACATCCGGCGGCTGGTCCAGCAGATCGAACATCTCGGCCATATCCACCAGCGCCTGCCGGATCTCCCGATAGACAGTGCCAAGGAAGTTCAAAGGCATGGTGATCTGGATCATATAGGCATTGACCATGACGAAATCGCCCACGGTCAGATCGCCCCGCTGCACCCCCATCGCGGCCATGACCATCACCACGACAAGCCCGGTCGTGATCAGAAGCGCCTGTCCGAAATTCAGAAAGGCCAGCGAATAGTTCGTCTTGACCGCCGCTTCCTCATAAGCCGCCATCGCGCTGTCATAGCGCCGCGACTCCATCGCTTCTGCATTGAAATACTTGACGGTCTCGAAATTCAGCAGACTGTCGATCGCCTTCTGGTTCGCATCCGTGTCCTGCTGGTTCATGATGCGGCGCTGGGTCACGCGCCATTCCGTCACCCGAAACGTGAACCAGACATACAGGCTGATCGTCACCACGACTGTCGCCAGATACCAGATATCGAAGAGCCAGAAAAAGATCACCGCAATCATCAGAAGCTGCAACAGCAGCGGAAAGATCGAGAACAGAAGGAAACGCAGCAGGAAATCCACGCCCTTGACGCCACGCTCGATGATCCGGCTCAGCCCCCCTGTCTTGCGCGTGATATGGTAGCGCAGGCTCAGGCGGTGGATATGGCCGAATGTTTCCAGCGCAAGCTGGCGCAGCGCGCGCTGGCCGACGCGCGTGAACAGAACATTGCGCAATTCCTGAAAGCCGATCTCCATCAATCGCGCGACACCATAGGCCACAGTCAGCCCGACCGCGCCCAAAGCCAGCAGCCAGCCCGTTCCCTCGCCCGCCAGCGCATCAACCGCGCCCTTGTAGAAAAACGGGGTCGAGACCGCGATCAGCTTGGCCAGCACAAGCATGACCAGCGCGAGAACCACCCGCTGCCGCACCCACAGCTGCGCCGCTGGCCAGAGATAGGGCACCACCCGCCGGATGGTGCGCCACCCACTGGCACGTTCCTGAGTGGCTGTCGGAAGCGCTGCGGCAGGCGCGGTCGGGTTTGTGGCAGTCATGGCGGGCTTTCTTGCTTGCGTTCCCGCTATCTAGGACCGCGCCTGCGAAATGACCAGTGGGCCCGTGTCAGGTCTCGCCTGTGCCCGAGAGCTTCATCAGCACCAGCCCGCCCACGATCATCGCCGCCGCCATCACCCGCATGGGTGTCACCGCCTCGCCCAGCGCCATGATCCCCACGGTAAAGGCACCGACCGCCCCGATCCCGGTCCAGACTGTGTAAGCCGTGCCCAGTGGCAGGGTTTTCATGGCGATGGCCAGTAGCGCGAAACTGCCCAGCATCGACACCCCCATGATCACGGTCGGCACCATGCGCGTAAAGCCCATCGACTGCTTCATCGCGAAAGCCCAGACCACTTCAAGAACACCTGCGATTGCCAGATAAATCCAAGGCATCTGATCCTCCTGTCGGACCAGGTCGTCCTGGCAATGAAGGGAAAACGGCGAGGCCGTCCCCGCGTGCTGAAAATATAGGCATGGCACAGGAAGCGTCAAGCATCCCACGGAACTGCATTTTGATGGTTGCCTTCGGGCAACCATCGCAATGCAGGGATATTCTCAGTTGGTTTCATCCGGCAGGATGAACACCTGCCCCGGATAAATCAGATCAGGGTTGCGAATCTGGTCCCTGTTGGCATCAAAAATCCGCATATAGCGCGTCCCGTCCCCGAAACGGTCCCGCGACATGCCCCAGAGCGTGTTGCCCGGCTGGACAATCAGCGCCTGTGGGCCAGCAGCCTCGCGCGCAATTTCGGGCGTCACGCGCTCGAAAGGGATTTCCGCACGCGATGTCACTTGCGCGGCCTCGTCCAACTCATCCACGCGCAGCCGGTAGACACCGCGTTCGATCCCGTCAAGCTGCGCCTGCCAGTTGCCATCGGGGGCGGCGCGTGCACGCAGGATCGGCTGATTGTCGATATAGATCTGGATATCGGCGGCCCCCGCCGCCGTGCGCCCGCTGACCGAGACTTCGCCACCCGCGTCATAGGTCACGGATTCAATGCTGACATTGCCGCTGCTCCCGCGATGGGGCAGACGCGCGACCTCTCCCAGCAACTGCACCGATCCATCCGGACGCATCAGCACGGCCAGTGGCGCCTGCGGATCAACCGCCTCTGCATCCCGCGCGGCAAGCTCTGCGACGCCCATAGGCTCGTCGCTTTCAACCTGATCCGGCGACCTGGCCTCCGCCATGACCTGCGGATGCGCCGGGGCCGCACTCGGCGCGAAAAGCGGCTCCACCTGGACCTCGCGCGCGCTGGCCTGCGCGACCATCGGACCGTCCAGCGGACCCGATGCAAGCATCTCGCTGCGCGGGGCCAGCATCAGCGTATCGACCGAACGCACCCTGTCACCACTGGGCAGACGCACTTCCAGCTCCAGAACCCGCGGCATCGGCGCGGGCACGACCTCGAACATCAGCACGAACTCGCCCGCAGAGCTGCTGACCGTCTGGGCGACCGGTTCTTCATCAATCAGCGCCGCAACAGCGCTCGTGGCCGGGGCCTTACCCGCGATCAGCACATCGCCCAGATCGGTGAAGCGCACGAAATCGAAGCTGGGCGCAAGCTCCGCCTGCACCGGGGCCATGGCGATCTGCACCTCTGGCGCAGGTTCATCGCGCGGCAGGACCAGAGCGGGCGGCTCGGTGAGAGTCAGCTCGGGTCGGGGCAGATCGGGAGCAGGTGTATCGGACGGGAATACCACGACATAGGCCACGCTGGCCGCACCCGCGACAGCGACGGACCCGATTGCCCATTGGGCAAGCACGTCTTTGGGCAGATATTTCAGCATCCCGGTTCTCCAGCGCGCGCCCGTGGCAGGCGCAATCGCGGCTTGCACGAGTCTAACAATCCCGTTAGCGCGTGGCAAAGCAAATTGAAATACGGTGTGGCAATGTCGAAGCTTCGTCCCTCGATCTGTGTCTTTTGCGGCTCGCGCGCCGGCCTGTCACCCACCTATGCGCAAGCCGCCCGTGATCTCGGGCAGATGATCGCCGCACGCGACTGGCGGCTGGTCTATGGCGCGGGCGATATCGGCATCATGGGCGAGGTCGCCCGCAGCGCACAGAATGCAGGCGCGCAGGTTTTCGGCGTCATCCCGACCCATCTGATGCAGCTTGAAGTCGGCAAGCGCGATCTGGGCACGCTGGTCGTGACCGAGACGATGCATGAGCGCAAAAAGGTCATGTTCACCAATTCCGACGCCATCGTGGTGCTGCCCGGTGGGGCTGGCACGCTGGACGAGTTTTTCGAGGTGCTGACATGGCGGCAGATCGGGCTGCATGAAAAGCCGATCTTTCTGCTGAATACGGACGGGTTCTGGGATCCGCTGGTCGCGCTGGTCGATCATGTGATCGCGCAGGGCTTCGCGGCAGCGTCGCTGCGGGAGTTTTTCGTGGTGGTGGAGTCGGTTGGGGCGTTGGGGGCGGTGGTTGATCCATGTTGGACAAGTCGAACAAAGTAAAATAATGTGATATAAAATATTGAAATATAATAGGAGTTTTATCCATGAATTCTGCAGCTTCGGTCGCGCCCGTTTATGAAAGTTTTGCGGATATCTTCATACCAGCGCCATTGATGACGGCGCTTTTTACGATTTCGCTTGCGATAATCGTCGGAGCTATTCTTGGCGCGACACGTATTGGCCGCCTAGTTCTGCCCGAACTCAGTGGTCGGGATAGGTGGCAGTTTGGCATTAGTGCAGGCGCGGCTATGCTCGTGCTACTTGCGATAAGTTACAAAGGTATGTTCGAGAATGGCGACTTGTTCTGGATTGCGGCGGAACAAAGAGCAACAGCAGAGGCCGAGGCATCAAGGGAAATGTCAAAGATCCTTTCGCAAGCATGTGGAGGTGCAGCGTCTGTCCCATTTTCAGAGCAGGACGTTACCTATTCTGGGCGCGGAGCAACTAATCCGACTCAAGCTTTCGCTTCGTACAGACTGGTCTCCAAGCACGGAAGTTGCAGTGAGAAATTTTCTATAGAATGGCGGGCGAAAGAAGGACATTACTTGCACGTCCTGCCGGGAAGCGATTTGCTGAAGGTAGACTTCGTCTCACGAAATAATAAGCATGGCTTCTATCAGCGCCCACATGGCGTGCCGCTCGCAGATGGGCGTCAACCAGCGACGGGACATGCATTCAGCGCAATTTCCGTCAGTGGTTGGGCGGAAGCGAAACAACCATTCAAAAGACGAGAGTGCGGCGCCACCGTCACTATCTTGGCAGCACAACTCCCAATGGAATGCCTACACTACACTAGGGCCTGTGGACAATCATCGTGATGCGATAAGGGCTGCGACGAGGAACCAGTTGGCAGTATAGCTGCAATCTGTCTTGTCATATCGCGTTGCTATGCCTCTGAATTCCTTGATCTTGGCAAAGTAGTTCTCGATCAAGTGCCGCCACTTGTAGGCGTCGGCATCATAGTCACGCTGCCGCTTGCGGTTTGCCTTTGGCGGAATGACTGCGGTTGCGCCCCGCGCGTCGAGTTCCTCCAGCAGCCAGTTTGTATCGAATGCCTTGTCCGCCAGAAGCGCTTTGATCGACACGCCGCGGATCAAGGGTGCCACGCCCTTCATGTCATGGGCTTGGCCAGGCAGCAGCATGAAGCGCACCAGATTGCCAAGCGCGTCGACGAGGGCCACGATCTTGGTCGTCAATCCGCCGCGCGAGCGTCCGATGGCCTGAGCTTGAGTCCCCCTTTTGCGCCAGATGCCTTCTGGTGAACCTGAACGATGGTGCCATCGATGAGGGCATATTCAAGGTCGGGATCATCATTCATCGCATTGAAAAGACGATCAAAAACACCGGCTTTGGCCCATCTGCGGAAGCGTCGAAACTGGCTGTTCCACTTCCCGAAACCAGACGGCAGGTCGCGCCAAGGCGACCCTGTCCGGACGCGCCAAAAGACTGCCTCCAGAAACAGGCGGTTATCTTTCGCCGTCGCCCCCGCATCGCTGGCCTTGCCCGGCAGATGCTCTTCAAG
>JAFIEM010000116.1 GCA_020832555.1 Natronohydrobacter sp.
GCAAGGTGGCGGAATGGCCGCGTGTGGTGGAACTGGCCGCGCGCACGCAGGAGCCACATCGGGTGGCGGGGTATCTGTCGGAGCTTGCGGCAGAGTTCCACGGGCTGTGGAACCGGGGCAATGATGTGACGTCCTTGCGTTTCGTGCAGGAGGGCGATCCTGCCACAACTGCGGCGAAAATCGCGCTGGCGCGTGCCACAGGCGTTGCGGTTTCGTCAGGTCTTGCTATCTTGGGGGTCAAGCCGGTGGAAGAAATGCGCTGAAAGCGCGTCGCATCGGAGAGTTTTCCGGGTAATCCCTTGGTTGGGGTTGCCCGAGACAAAATTATAATCGGTGCGAAACGCACCATTTTGGGCAGGCAGTGTCGAGCAGGCATCTTGCCATAAACGTCAGGAAACACGGCCAGCGGGTGCAGACCTTTTGGCTGTGCATGAGGCAGGCATGGGTGAGAGCAGAGATTTTTCAGCAGGATACAGGCAGGGTTTTGCGCCTGGATTTCAGGATCGGGCTGTCTATGCGCGCCATCCTGAACCGGTTCTGAGCGCGGCGCGACCCGGCTATCAGGCGGGGGCCTATCCCGGTTGGGATCAGGCGGCGTCGGTGCAGGGCTATGTCCCGCCGCCTGCTGCACAGGCGGCTGTGAGCGGGGGCTGGGGGGCGGTACCTCCGCAGGGTTATCCCGGCACTGCACAAGCTGACCCGTATCCGCAACCTGCCGCGCCCACGCGCGAGCGTCAGACCAGCACGGTGATGCATGGTCTGGGCGCGGTGCTGTCGGTCGCGCTGATTGTCGGCGCGGGCGGCTGGATGTGGCAGATCATGAAACGCGATGTGGCCGGTGTTCCGGTCGTGCGGGCGCTGGAAGGGCCGCTCAGGGTTTCGCCGGAGAATCCGGGCGGGCGTCAGGCGGCGCATCAGGGCCTGTCGGTGAATGAACTGGCGGCGGCGCGCGAGGAGACCCCGCGCGAGCAGATCGTGCTGGCCCCGCCGCCGCTGGATTTGTCCGGCGATGATCTGCTGCGGTCGCGTCCGCAGGAAAGCCAGACCCAGCACAGTGCCGAATTCGAGGATCAGCCGATTCCTGTCGCGCTTCAGCAGGATGTGGCGATGCCGGTGGCAGAGACGGCGACGGGGATGAATGGTGCCAGCGTGGTCTCGACGCTGGGGTTCAATTCGCCGACGCGGCGTGCGGTCACGGTCTCGCCGCGCCCGCCTGCGCGCAATGCTTCGCAGGCGGCGGCCAGCGCGACGCGGGTGGCGTCTTTGGGATCAGTTGCGACGGATGCGGCACCGCTGGCGCAGGATCTGGCGGCCTCGGTCGCCAATTCCGTGGCAGTCGGGCTGAGCGGGGTGCGCGATGTCGATATCGATCCGGCGACGATCGGGCCGGGCACGCGTCTGGTGCAGCTTGGGGCCTATGATGATGTGGCGGCGGCCCGCGCGGCATGGGATGCGCTGTCCAGCCGTTTCTCGCCCCTGCTGGATGATCGCGGCCGGGTGATCGAGGCGGCGCATAGCGGCGGGTCGGTTTTCTATCGGTTGCGCGCGCATGGGTTTTCGGATGAGCGCGACGCGCGGCGGTTCTGTGCGGCGCTGGTGGATCAGCAGATTGATTGTATCCCGGTCCTGATCCGATGAGTGCCTTGCGCGCGGTGATCTTCGGCTGTGCGGGTCTGTCGCTCAGCCGGTCGGAAGCTGCGTTTTTCGCCGAGAGCCAGCCCTGGGGGGCGATCCTGTTCGGGCGCAATATCGAGAGCCCCGATCAGCTGCGGGGTTTGACCGAGAGCTTGCGCGATGCTGTGGGGCGCGATCTGCCGATCCTGATTGATCAGGAGGGCGGGCGGGTGCAGCGGATGCGCGGGCCGCATTGGCGTGAGTGGGTGCCTGCCTTGGAGCAATGCGAGAGCGCGCGCGATCCGGTCGCTGCCATGGAGTTGCGCGGGCGGATGATCGCGCGGGACTTGCGCGCGGTCGGGATTGATGTGAATTGCGCGCCGCTTGCGGATATTGCGCAGGACGACACGCATGCGATTTTGCTGAACCGCTGCTACGGGCGGTCGGTGGGGGATGTTGTGACCAATGCGCGGGCAATGGCGGATGGCCTGCTGCGCGGGGGCGTGTTGCCGGTGCTGAAGCATATTCCGGGGCATGGGCGGGCGACGCTGGACAGTCATCTGGATCTGCCGGTGATTGACTGCGCGAAGAGCGATCTGCAAGAGACTGATTTCGCGGCTTTTGCCGCGCTGGCGGATCTGCCCTTGGGGATGACCGCGCATCTGGTGTTCCGCGAGATCGACCCGGACCGGCCTGCGACGCAATCGCCGCGCATGATCGGGCTGATCCGCGAGGAAATCGGCTTTGACGGGTTGTTGATGACCGACGATATCTCGATGCAGGCGTTGCAGGGGCCGGTTCCGGTGCGGGCCGAGGCGGCGCTGGCGGCGGGCTGCGATCTGGTGCTGCATTGCAATGGCGATCTGGCCGAGATGCAGGCCTTGGCCGGGGTCTGCCCGATGCTGTCAGGCGCGGGGCTGGCGCGGGCGGAACGGGCGCATGCCTTGCGCGCCGCCCCGGAAGAGGTCGAGGCGGGCGCGCTGGAGGCGGCTTACGCGGCGGCGATGGGCTGAGCGTTAGAACACGTCGCCAAGAAAACGCAGCAGGGCGGCTTCGGCTTTGGCATTGGCGTCTGCGTCCCAGTCATTCGAGCCTTCGACCGTGAAGGAATGGCGCGCGCCGCCATAGATTTCCGCGCCATGCGGCACACCGGCTTCGCGCAATTCATCCATGAGGGTGGCCAGATCGGCCATGCCCGAGACCGGATCGGCAGAGCCATGCAGCACGAGGACGGGCGCGGCGGTGGTGGTATAATCCTGCCCCTCTGGCGTGCCAAGGCCACCGTGGAAGCTGACGAAACCGGCCATGTCGAAGCCTGCGCGCGCGCCCTCCAGCGCGGCGGCGCCGCCGAAACAATAGCCGGTCAGGACCATCTGCGCGGGCACGCCGTCAAGCGCGGCGGCGGCTTCTGCGCCGCCAGCGATCCGGGCGCGGAATTCGTCGCGATTGCCATAGAGCGCGCCGGTTTCGCGGCGATAGTCGTCGATGCCATTCAATTCTGCGTCGCGGCCAAAGAGATCGAGCGCGACACCGACATAGCCTGCCTCGGCCATCGCCTCGGCGCGGGCGATTTCATGGGCGTTCAGCCCGTCCCAGTCATGCACGATCAGGACAGTGCCAAGCGCTTCGCCCGCCGGGCGGGCGACATAGCCTTCGAATACAGTGTCACCGACCGTATATTCGAAGCTTTCTGCAAAAGCGGCGGTTGCGGCAAGGATTGCCCCGCCTGCGAGTAGGGAAAGACGTGTCATCTGCATCTGGTGTCCTCCTGTCAGGGGCGGAGATCTAGCCCGCATGACAGGAAGTCCAGTGCCGCCTCAGGCAAGCCGCGCCTTGACCAGCGCGCCCGCCTTGCCGAAATCCATTTGCCCCGCATGGCGGGTCTTGAGCGCGCCCATGACCGCGCCGATATCGCGCACGGAAGATGCGCCCAGTTCCTTGATTGCGGCATCGACTGCCTGTGCCATCTCGCCCTCGTCCAACTGGCGCGGCAGGAAGGATTCGATGACGGTGATTTCGGCCAGTTCCTTTTCGGCCAGATCGAGGCGGGCGGCTTCCTCGTACGCGCGGGCCGAATCGCGGCGCTGCTTGACCATGCGGGTCAGCACCGCCACGAGATCGGCATCACTCAGTTCGGTGGGATTGCCTTCGCCGCGCGCGGCAATCTCGCGATCCTTGATCGCGGCGTTGATCAGGCGCAGCGTGGCAAGTTTCGTGGCCTCTTTGGCCTTCATTGCGGCCTTGAGTTCGCTGGAAATCCGGTCGCGCAGGGACATGGGGGGCTCCTATGAGTGTCCCTTTGACAGTATCGGAGGGGCGGAGTGGCAGCAAGGGCCATGCCGTGCCTTGATTCTTCCCGCCCGCGCCCTTAGGAACGCGCAAAATCCGATCAGACGGAGCGTGACCCATGTCATCCCAGAGCACGAAACCCACGGCCTGCCTTGCGCTCGCGGATGGGACGATCTTCTACGGACGCGGTTTCGGTGCCACGGGCGAGACAGTGGCGGAACTGTGTTTCAACACGGCGATGACCGGCTATCAGGAAATAATGACCGATCCCTCCTATGCGGGCCAGATCGTGACCTTTACCTTTCCCCATATCGGCAATGTCGGTGTCACACCGGAAGATGACGAGACCGCCGAGCCGGTCGCGGCGGGGATGGTGGTGAAATGGGATCCGACCGTGCCCTCGAACTGGCGCGCGACGGGGGATCTGGTGAGCTGGCTGGAGAAGAAGGGGCGCATCTGCATCGGGGGGGTTGATACGCGCCGTCTGACCCGCGCGATCCGACAGCAGGGCGCGCCGCATGTGGCGCTGGCGCATGACCCCGAGGGCAAGTTCGATATCGAGGCGCTGGTGGCGAAGGCGCGCGCGTGGAAAGGGCTGGTGGGGCTGGATCTGGCGCGGGATGTGACCTGCACGCAAAGCTATCGCTGGGACGAGATGCGCTGGGCCTGGCCCGAGGGCTACAAGCCGCAGACCGCGCCGGTGCATAAGGTCGTGGCGATTGATTACGGGGCGAAGCGCAATATCCTGCGCTGTCTGGCCTCGGCCGGGTGTGATGTGACGGTGCTGCCCGCGACGGCCACGGCCGAGGATGTGCTGGCGCTGGCGCCCGATGGGGTTTTCCTGTCGAATGGTCCCGGCGATCCGGCGGCGACGGGTGAATATGCCGTGCCCATGATCCGCGAAGTGCTGAAGGCCGATCTGCCGGTCTTCGGGATTTGTCTGGGTCATCAGATGCTGGCGCTGGCGCTGGGTGCGCGCACCGTCAAGATGAATCACGGCCATCACGGCGCGAATCACCCGGTCAAGGATCATGACACGGGCAAGGTCGAGATCACCTCGATGAATCATGGTTTCGCGGTGGACAGCCAGACGCTGCCGGACGGGGTGATCGAGACGCATACCTCGCTGTTTGACGGGTCGAATTGCGGGATCCGGGTGCAGGACAAGCCGGTGTTTTCGGTCCAGCACCACCCGGAGGCCAGTCCCGGCCCGCAGGACAGTTTCTATCTGTTCGAGCGGTTTGCCGCCAATATGGCCGCGCGCAAGGCGGGGTGAGGCGCGGCTCGTCTGCGCCTGATTTGTGAGGATCACGCAAAAGGGGCAGGGCATGAGTCTGGAACCATGGGACGAGGTGCGCACGGCGTTGCATGTCGCGCGGGCGGGCACGGTCAGCGGGGCTGCGAGCTCGCTGGGGGTGCATCATGCGACGGTCATCCGCCATATTGACGCGCTGGAGGACCGGATTGCAGTCAAGCTGTTCCAGCGCCATGCCAAGGGCTATACCCCGACCGAGGCCGGGCGTGCCCTGTTCGAGACCGCCGCCGAGACCGAGCAGCGCTTCGAGCAACTGGCCGCGCGGTTGCAGGACTTGCAGGAAGGGATTTCGGGGCCACTGGTGCTGACCACATTGCCGGAACTGAGCGTTTTGCTTGTTCCGGTGCTGGCGGAGATGCTGGTGCTTTACCCCAGGCTCAGCCCCTGCCTGCGCACCGAAGAGCGCGTGTTGCGGCTGGAATATGGCGAGGCGCATGTCGCCCTGCGCGCCGGGAGTGAGCCGCAGGAACCCGATAATGTGGTGCAGTCGCTGGGGCATATGCCAATCGCGCTTTATGCCAGCCCGGCCTATCTGGAGGCGCATGGCACGCCCGCCGATGATACCGCACTGGCCGCGCATCGCTTCATCGGGATCGGCGAGGGCGCGGGACGCCCGCCCTTTGCGGGCTGGCTGAAAGCGCAGGGCGCGCGCATCGCGTTGTCGAGCAATGACCATGCGACGCGACTGGCCGCGACGCGGCAGGGTCTGGGGCTTGGGTTTTTTCCGGAAGGGCAGGGCGAGGCCGAGGGCTTGATCCGTGTCATGGAGGGCCGGCCAGACTGGGCCGCACCGCTCTGGCTGGTGACGCATGTTGATCTGCATCGCAGCCCCAAGGTGCAAGCCTGTCTGAAACTGCTGCGCGCCCATCTTGCGCGGCAATTCCCGCGCATGGGGAAGTTCTGACTGTCCTTTTCTGCTTGCGGCTTGGCGGAAGGGACATTAGACGGGTCAGCGGAGATGTGGCCGAGTGGTCGAAGGCGCTCCCCTGCTAAGGGAGTAGGCCCGGAAGGGTCTCGTGGGTTCGAATCCCATCGTCTCCGCCAGCTATCATTGAACTCATTAGATAAATCAGGGTTGGCCGGGGCCGTCCCCACAAAATGGCCCAGAGTGCGAAACGGCTTGGAGCACACCGTTCTGGCCTTTCACTGTGTCGAACCAGACGAACCCCTATCAGCTGTTCCTGATGACGCTCTACATGATGGCGCTTGACGTTCTCGCGATCACGGCGCTGCGGGCGCGGGTGGCACAAGCGCTGTTGAAGCCCTGTCGGTGCGGCGCGTGGTGAGAGGCTGTGTCCTTATCTGTCTCGCGCGACAGTCAGATGGGCCAGACCCCGACGCTTAAAAGTCACGTCTGTCAGATCAAATCAATCTCGCGCGCTCGCGACTTTCCTTATGGTCGCGTTCCGACTAAGACCAAATCACCGAGCGGTCGTGACCGAGGAAGATTTGAATGCCTGGATTGCCGACCCTGTCCAAGATGGCCGTCGCGCGGTATCGGCAAGACGGGATATCCGCCACTTTTCAGGCAGTTATGCGTTATGTGCTGCGCAGCGCCGTGATCAGATACGATATCGAAATCGACAGCTATTCGCATAAGAACAAGAAAATAGATTTCTCGCCCTATCCGCGACCCTCGCCGGATCTGCGCGGAAATTACGATGTCATCCTCGTGACCGATCTGCGTTTTCCTGGCGGGTCAACCGCATCTTCTGCACAGGAAATCGCGACATTGCATCGGGCCGGGTTGAAAACAGGTCTCTATCATCTGCCCTGTTTCAAGATGCGCCACCGAAATACCCCGGCACCGCTTCTCGATGCACTGATCAGATCCGGCGAGGTGGATATCCTGAATGACCATGACGGGCAGTTGCAAAGCTCTGTGCTTTTGTTTCGTCATCCGGCGATCCTCAATCCCGATGGCGCACCGCTGCCGAAGATCGCGGCACAAAGCGTGGGTCTGATCGTCAATCACCCGCCGGTCAAATTCGGACAGATCGAATATCTCTTGCCATATGCCGCCAGAAAACTGCGCGACGCTTATGGGCGGGCCCCGGTCATTTACCCGATCGGCCCGCTGATCCGGGCCGCGCTTGAAGAAACCTATGATGGTACGGTCGTCTTGGCAGCGCAGGATTGGGTCAATGTCTTTGATCTTGAGCGTTTCGCGACCGACCGACAGGCCCCTGCGCCGGACCGCCCCTTGCGTATCGGGCGCCATTCCCGGCCAAATATCGAGAAATGGCCAGATGACGCCGATGCGATCCGGGCGGCTTATCCTGATGATCCGGGGGTCGAAGTGCATATCCTTGGGGGCGCGGATGTTCCGAAGGCGATCCTCGGCAGATTGCCCGCCAATTGGACCGTGCATGAATTCGGCGATCTGGACCCGGCCGATTTTCTGCGCGGGATCGATGTTTTCGTCTATTTCCATCACCCCGACTGGGTTGAGGCTTTCGGGCGTGTCATCGTCGAGGCCATGGCTGCGGGACTGCCGGTCATCCTGCCGCCGCATTTCGAGCCGCTTCTGGGCGAGGCCGGGATATATTGCCAGCCAGAGGGGGTCTCTGACGCGCTCGCGCAGTTGCGCAATCCGGACTATTACCTGCAGAAATCCCGACTCTGTCAGGAAACCGCGCAGCGCCGCTTCAGCACGAAGGTCCATCTGGACCGGATCAAGGCGTTATCTGCAGACGCAGAGGGCAGGGCAATCTGCCCGCCCGGTCGCCTGACGACCTCGGGAGCAGTGGCCAGATGAGGGAGAAACCCGCCAAAGCGCGCAAGGCAAAGGTTGCGCCCACTGGTCTTGTGACCAGGGCGGTTGATCTTACGCGCAGGGAAGGGTTGGGATACAGTGCCAGGGTCGCTGCGAGTTCCATTCAGAACATGCTTCTGATCCGCGCTGAAGCCGGGCGCGCGGCGCTGCGCGGAGAGCCAGCGCAAGCCGCATGGATCTGGCGCTACCGGCCTGTTGCCCCGGCACATGTGACGCCTGTCGACATGTATCGCGATCTTGTGGAATCGCTTCTGGCGCGCGGGCAACTTGAACAGGCCAACTCGGTTATCAGACGTCTGCGCGCCAGATTTCCGCAGTCCGGCGCATTCCGCAAGCTGCATGCCCGGCTCGCCATCGAAAACGGGAATTGGCTGGACGCATTGTTGCGCTGGCAGGAGGTCGCGCCAACGCAACCTGACGGCGCGGCCCCGCTGCCTGCGGAATGGGTCTATCGGATCGGTGTTGCGCGCGCCCGTGCACAGACCGACGCGCTTGCACCGGGCCCTACGCGCGCGCTGGGCTATCTGTCGCTCGCCGCTGTCCTGCGCTCCGGCGACGAGGTTCTGGCGCTGACGCTCGCGCGCGGTGCGAGAGAATTCTACCGCGAACAGGTGCTGGAGCTTCTGGTGCGGATCTTGTCGGCCAATACCCGCTACACCGCGGCGATCTGGTGGGCACGGCGACTGATTGAGACTGCCGAAACCCCCAGACGCCATATGGCCCAGCTGTTCGAGGCGCTGATCGCCAGTTCGCGTCTGGATGACTGCGAGCAGGCGCTTGCGGGGTATCTGGACGCCTATGGTCGCGACACGCTCTGGCTGCGCGTCCGGGTCGAGTGCAGCTATCGGCGCAGCGATTTCGGGGCAATGCAGGCTGTCATGCAGGAGGCCATGGAAACAGGCGTGGCGCGCTCTCATGGGTCGGTCCGCGTGATGGACTGGCTCTACAAGCTGATCCGGCTTGATCCGGAACCGCACATGTTCCTTCCGCCCGAGATCCGGGATCTGGCGATGAACCTCGCATCGCGGTACGACACGGCATCGATTGCAGGCGCGCTGCGGGATCTTCTGGCACCTGACCGTGCCGAACGGATCGCGCAGCGCCACGCCGCGCAGATCCGCGATGCG
>JAFIEM010000012.1 GCA_020832555.1 Natronohydrobacter sp.
GATGCGATTGCCGAGGCATTGGCCGCTGCACTCGCCGAGCAACTCTCCGGTGGCAGCGACGCGCCCGGCCCTGTGTCCAGCGCGGGCGGCCTGAGCGCGTCAGAGGCAGATGCCCTGCGTCTGGCGATCCAGGCCTGCTGGAACGTTGGTGTACTTTCCACCGATGCGCAGCAAGTCACTGTCACAGTGGCCTTCTCCATGACCCCTTCGGCCAGGCATGAGCAAGGCTCGATCCGTATGGTCGGCGCATCCGGGGGCACGGAAACCGCCGTGCAACAGGCGTTTGAGGCCGCGCGCCGCGCCATCATTCGCTGCGAAGGCCCAGATGGCTATGGCCTGCCGCCCGAGAAATACGACGCCTGGCGCGATATCGAGATTACATTCAACCCTGAAGGCATGAGGCTCAGATGACCCGGCTTTTCCATTCCCTGACAGCGCTTGCGGTGCTGATCCTGACCAGCTTCGCAGCCAGCCTGCCCGCACAGGCCCAGCCCCTGCGCCTGCAGATCACCGAGGGCGTGATCGAACCCATGCCCTTCGCAATGCCTGCCTTCGTGCCCGAAAACAGCGGTGGCGGCCAATATGCCGACCGGCTGGCCCGCGTGGTCGCGGCGAACCTGACCAATACCGGCCTGTTTCGCGAAGTGCCCCCACAGGCCCATATCGGGCGGATCACCAGTTTCGACGCAGGCGTGAACTATGCCGACTGGCGCGCGGTCAATGTTCAGGCGCTGATCACCGGGGCGGTGTCCGTTCAGGGCAACCGGATGACGGTCAAGTTTCGCCTGTTCGATGTTCTGACCGGGCAGCAAGTCGGGCAAGGGCTGCAATTTGCAGGCACGACCGACAGTTGGCGGCGCATGGCGCATAAGGTCTCGGATGCCGTCTATAGCCGGATCACCGGCGAAGGCGGCTATTTCGACAGCCGCGTTGTGTTCATCAGCGAATCCGGTCCGCGCACCAGCCGCACCCGGCGCTTGGCGATCATGGATCAGGATGGCGAGAATGTGCAATTCCTGACCGATGGTCGGGCCATGGTGATCGGGCCGCGCATCTCGCTTTCGGGCGAGCGTATCCTTTACACCACTTACGAAACCGGCACGCCGCGCCTTGCGCTGATGAACACCCAGACCGGGCAGCGCCAGCTTGTCGGCGACATTCCCGGCGCGCAGGTGTTTTCGCCGCGCTTCTCGCCCGATGGCGGATCGCTGGTGTTCTCGGCCGCGCGCGGGGGCAATACCGATCTTTACCGGATGCAACTCTCCTCCGGGCAGATCCAGCAACTCACCTCCTCGCCCTCGATCGCAACCGGACCCAGTTTCTCGCCCGACGGGCGCTTCATCGCCTTCGAATCCGACCGCTCCGGCACCAGCCAGATCTATGTGATGCCCGCCTCGGGTGGCGAGGCGCGGCGCATCAGCTTCGGGCAGGGGCGCTACAATACTCCCGTCTGGTCGCCGCGCGGCGATCTGATCGCCTTCACCAAGCAGAATGCCGGGCGCTTCCATATCGGCGTCATGCGCACGGACGGGTCGGAAGAGCGCCTGCTCACGGCCTCGTTCCTTGACGAGAGCCCGACCTGGGCCCCAAATGGCCGCGTCATCATGTTCACGCGCGAGGCCCAGGGGGGCGATCCATCCCTGTTTTCGGTCGATATCACCGGGCGCAACCTGCGCCGCATTCCGACACCCGGACCGGCCTCTGACCCGTCCTGGGGCCCGCTTCTTCAATAACACAGACAAAGATAAACTCCTGAGGGATACACAATCATGACCCTGACTTCAAAAGCCCTACTCCTTCTGGCGGGCATTGCACTGGCTGCCTGCAACAACCCGCGCGGGGGCGGCAGCTTCGGCGGCGGCGGAGCAGATGGCTTCGGTGGTGCCAATGACGGCTTCTTCGATGGTGGCATCACCACCGGCAATCTGGGCGATCCGAACGATCCGCGCTCGGTCGCGCATTTCCAGCAGCGTATCGGCGACCGGGTGTTCTTCACCGTCGACAGTTCCAGCCTGACAGCTGAGGGGCGCGCGACACTGGAAGCCCAGGCGCGCTGGCTGAACGCCAATCCGCAATTCTCGATCGTGATGGAAGGCCATGCCGATGAGCGCGGCACGCGCGACTATAACATCGCGCTCGGTGAGCGCCGCGCCAATGCCGCCATGCAATATCTGATCGGTCAGGGTGTCAGCGCGAACCGGATGCGCGTGGTCAGCTACGGCAAGGATCGTCCGGTCGAAGCCTGCGCTGCCCAGCGCTGCTGGGATATCAACCGCCGTGCAGTCACCGCGATTGCCGGTGTGACGGGCTGATCCGCATGAGATCCCTGCGCGCTGCCACATTGGGCTGTCTGATCTGGGCCGGAACACTGGTTCCGGCTCAGGCCGATTCGGTCGCGGAAATCCGCTCGGAACTCAACGCGCTCAGCTCTGTCGTGGCCGATCTCGCGCGCGAGTTGTCCTCTGGCGCGGGGGCCGGCCAACCGGGCTTTGACGGAACTCTGATCGACCGGGTAGAGCAGATCCGCACCGAACTTGCGCGCCTCACTGGCCGCACGGAGGAATTGGAATACCGCATCCGGCAGGTGATTGACGAGGCGTCGAACCGGCTGGGCGATCTGGAATTTCGCCTGACCGAACTCGAAGGGGGCGATACCAGCGCGCTGACCCAGCGCCCGCTTGGCGGTCAGGCGCCGCGCGCGCCGACCCCCAGCGCGCCCGCTGGCGGCCCGGAACTGGCAGCAGGCGAAAATGTCGCCTTCGAGGGCGCGAAATCGCTGGCAGACTCCGGCGACCACGACGCGGCCGCGCAGGCCTTGCAGGAATTTCTTGACCTCTATCCCGGCTCTCCGCTGGGGGCCGAGGCAAGCCTGCTGCTGGGCGAGACGCATCGTGCCCGCGGCGCAGAACCTGAAGCGGCGCGCGCCTATCTCAACCTCTATCTGGCAGACCCTGACGGGCCCTCTGCCCCGCGTGCCCTGCTGGCCCTGGGGGACAGTCTGGGGCGTCTGGGCCAGCGCGATGAAGCCTGCGTGATGTTTGACGAATTGCGCAACCGTTTCGGCACCAGCGCCGAAGCGCAAGAAGCCGAAGCGATGCGCCCTGCCCTGTCCTGCCCTTGAGCCCCCCTGATCTGAAAGACCGTTTTGCGAGTGCCATGGCCGCGCTGGACCCACCGGCGCGGCTTGGTCTTGCGGTCTCTGGTGGCGGCGATTCGATGGCGCTGCTGCATCTGGCACAGCACTGGGGCGGTGCTGATTTGCTGGTCGCCACGGTCAATCACGGCCTGCGCCCGGAAGCCGCCACCGAGGCCGCATTGGTCGCACAGGAAGCCGCACGCCTTGGCCTGCCCCATGTCACGCTGCATTGGCGGGGCTGGGACGGGCGGGGCAATCTGCAGGATCAGGCGCGACAGGCGCGGCAGGAACTGCTGCGCGACTGGGCCGCGCGCGAGGCTCTGGGCGCAATCGTTCTCGGCCATACGCGCGACGATCAGGCAGAAACTCTGCTCCTGCGCCTTGCGCGCGGATCGGGCGTGGACGGGCTTGCGGGCATGGCGGCGCGGCGCGAAGACGGGCCGCTTCTCTGGCTGCGCCCGCTTCTGTCCTGCAGCCGCGACGAATTGCGCGACTGGCTGCGTGCGCGCGGGGTCGGCTGGATCAATGATCCCAGCAATGACGATCCGCGTTTTGACCGCGTGAAGATCCGGCAAGCACTCGCCGCGCTGGACCTGGACCCCGCACGGCTGGCCGAGACCGCCACCCGCATGGCCGAGGCGCGCGCCGTGCTTGATCAGACCGCGCAGGACGCTGCGCGCGACCTTGGCCGCAGCGACGCTGGCGATATCGTCTTTGACCGGCGCAGGTTCGATGCGCTGGCCATCGACACGCGCCAACGCCTGCTGGCCGAGGCGCTGCGACAGATCGCCTCAAGCCCCTACCGCCCGCGCCTGAGCGCCCTGCAGATGGCCCTTGCCGCACCCCGCGCGACCCTGCATGGCTGCCTGATCACCCGCAGCGCCAAAGATGTGCGGATCACCCGCGAAGCGCAGGCCGTCCGGGGCGTGACGGCGCGTCTTTGCGCAGATTGGGACCAGCGCTGGAGTTTCACCCCGCCCAAAGGCCCGATCTGCAAGGACAGGCTGGAGATCCGCGCCCTCGGGGCAGAGGGGCTGGCACAATGCCCGGATCGGAACTTCTGGCATCTGCCCCGCGCCTCGCTTCTGGCCAGTCCTGCGATCTGGGACGGCGCGCGTCTGATCGCCGCACCTCTGGCCGGGTTCGCCCCGGAATGGCAGGCAAACCCACGCCCATTCACCGGTGTTCTGGCGGAATTGACCAATTCGCATTGAACGCGCGGCCATAATCGCTATTTAAGAGACAAGTCTGCGCGCACCGCGCCGAAATACGCTGACGAGAGGAGAGCCCCTTGGGTAACGCACGGAATTTCGCCTTCTGGATCGTGCTGTTTTTGCTGATGATCATGCTGTTCAATATGTTCAGCACCGGGCAGTCCACCAGTTCGGCACGCAATGTCGCCTATTCCGACTTCATTGCCCGTGTCGAGTCCAATCAGGTCAGCCGCGTCACCATCGATGGCGAGCGTGTGATCTTCGTGGGCACTGACGGGCAACAATATTCGACCGTTCGCCCCGATGATCAGGGCCTGACCGCGCGTCTGCTGGCCGCCGAAATCCCGGTAGAGGCGCGTCCGCAACAGCAATCGGGCTTCCTGTCCACGCTGATGCTGTGGCTGCCCTTCCTGCTTCTGATCGGTGTGTGGATCTTCTTCATGAACCGCATGCAGGGCGGCGGGCGCGGTGGCGCGATGGGCTTTGGCAAATCCAAGGCGAAACTGCTGACCGAAAAGCACGGCCGCGTCACGTTCGATGATGTGGCGGGCATTGACGAAGCCAAGGACGAGTTGGAAGAAATCGTCGAATTCCTGCGCAACCCGCAGAAATTCTCGCGCCTTGGCGGCAAGATCCCCAAAGGCGCGCTGCTGGTCGGTCCTCCGGGGACGGGTAAGACGCTGCTGGCCCGCGCCATTGCAGGCGAAGCCGGCGTGCCCTTCTTCACCATCTCAGGCTCTGATTTCGTGGAAATGTTCGTGGGTGTGGGTGCATCCCGCGTGCGCGACATGTTCGAGCAAGCCAAGAAGAACGCGCCCTGCATCGTGTTCATCGACGAGATCGACGCCGTGGGCCGGTCGCGCGGCGTGGGCTATGGTGGCGGCAATGACGAGCGCGAGCAGACGCTGAACCAGCTTCTGGTCGAAATGGATGGGTTCGAGGCCAATGAAGGCATCATCATCGTCGCGGCCACCAACCGCCCCGATGTGCTTGACCCTGCCCTGCTGCGCCCCGGTCGCTTTGACCGTCAGGTGCAGGTGCCCAATCCCGACATCAAGGGCCGCGAGCGTATTCTGGGCGTCCATGCCCGCAAGGTGCCGCTGGGTCCGAATGTCGATCTGCGTATCATCGCGCGCGGCACGCCGGGTTTCTCGGGGGCCGATCTTGCGAACCTTGTGAATGAAGCCGCGCTCATGGCCGCGCGCTCGAACCGTCGTTTCGTGACGATGGAAGATTTCGAGAACGCGAAAGACAAGGTGATGATGGGCGCGGAACGCCGCTCCATGGTCATGTCCGAAGATGAGAAGAAACTGACCGCCTATCATGAAGCCGGTCACGCTGTGGTGGGCCTGCATGTTCCTGAACATGACCCGATCCACAAGGCCACGATCATCCCTCGTGGCCGTGCGCTGGGTCTGGTGCTGTCCCTGCCCGAACGAGACCAGTTGTCGGTCAGCTACCGCAAATACAAGTCCAAGATCGCCATGGCGATGGGCGGGCGCGTGGCGGAAGAACTGGTCTTTGGCCCGGATGCCGTGACCTCTGGCGCGGCAAGCGACATTCAGCAGGTGACACGGATCGCACGCGCGATGGTCACGCAATTCGGTTTCGATTCCGAACTGGGCTATGTCGATTATGCCAATGAACAGCAAAGCTATCTGGGCAATTACGGCGGTGGGTCAAACCATTCCGGCATCACCCAGAAGATGATCGACGACAAGGTGCGCGAACTGGTCAACGAAGGCTATGAGACCGCCAAGCGCATTCTGACCGAACATCGCGAGGATCTGGAAAATCTGGCGCAGGGTCTGTTGGAATATGAAACCCTGACCGGCCCGGAAATCGGGCGCGTCATGCGCGGCGAACCCATCGGACGCGGCGATGACGATGATGACGGTCAGATCACGAATACGCCCTCTGTCGCAGCCATCCCCAAGACGCGCGGTCGCAAGCGCGGCGACGAAGATGGCGGGTTGGAGCCGGAACCCTCGGCCTGATCCCGACACTCACATGCAAAACAGCCCCGGACAGGTTCCGGGGCTGTTTTCGTTTGCGCCGGCTGCACCCGGATCAGTCGATGCGGATCTCGGCGCGGGAAAACTCTTGCACCATCTCTGCCCCGTCAGGAAAGACGACCCGCACCGAAACCGCCGCGATTTCATTCAGCGCATAGCCGATGAAGGGCAGTTCACGGATTGCATTGGGCTGGTTCGTCTCGCGGTGACAGGGCTCCATCTGCAACAGCGTCTCGGGCGCCGCGCCGTTCAGACCGTAGCGGATTTCCACGACCCCACAGCGCCAGCTCAGAAGATGCGTGAAATACAGCAGATCGCGCCCGGTTGCTGTGCCGATCCCAACCCAATGCGCGCGGGTCATCTCCAGGATCGGCTGCACCTCGGCCTGTGTGGTGAAATTCTGCGCCTGCGCGGGGGCCGCCAGCATCGCCAGAATGAAAAACCGTTTCATATCCCCTACCCCTGCAAATGCCGCAGCCCCTGGGTCACATCGGTCCGCAGCGCCAGCCGGAGCGCCGCATCATCGCCCGCCCGCAAAGCTTCGAGAATCAGCCGGTGATGCGGGGGCGCGGTGGTGCGGCGCAGCTTGGTATAGAGCGCGCGCATCGTCGGCCCCAGTTGCAGCCAGACGGTTTCCAGCAAACCCAGCATCGCCGGGCTTTGCGCGCGCAGATAGAGCGTGCGGTGAAATTCCAGATTGGTGCGGATGTATTCGACCGGGTCTTGCAGATGGATCGCTCGGGCATTGGCCTCATTGATCACCTCCATCCGGTCGATCAGCGCCAGATGCGCGCGGCGCAGCGCGCGGCTGCCCAGTTCCGGCTCCAGCAGCGCACGGATCTGCGCCAGTTCCTCGATCCGGTCATTCGACAGTTCCGGTGTTGTCACCCGCCCCGAGGCCGAGAGCGTCAGCGCTCCTTCGGCGGTCAGACGGCGCAGCGCCTCGCGCGCGGGCGTCATCGACACACCATATTGCTTGCCGATCCCCCGCAGCGTCAGCGCCTGACCGGGGGCCAGTTCACCATGCATGACTTGCTGGCGCAGACCGCGATACACCCGGTCATGCGCCGGGGGCTCGGAAATGGTGGTCTGGCGGTTCAGCGTTTCGATCATAAGAAATGTGATCACAAACCCGCGCCCCGGTCAATGATCTAAGACCAAAGTCCATGCGACCAAAGCCTTCTTTCCCGCGTGGCCCTGATCGCCTAGTCTTGCGCGATCACGCTTTGAGGGAGGTCTCACCGATGCAAATGTCCGACACCCGCCAGATCGCCGCTCCGCCACAGGCCGTCTGGGCCGCGCTGTTCGATCCAGACGTGCTGAAAGCCTGCGTGCCGGGCTGTACGGAACTGACCGGATCGGCCGCACAGGGCTATGAGGCGACAGTCGTGCAGAAAGTGGGCCCGGTGAAAGCCACCTTCAAGGGCACTGTCACCATGTCGGATGTGGTCGAGGGGGAAAGCTGCACCCTGACCGGCGAAGGCAAGGGCGGCGCAGCAGGATTCGCCAAGGGCGAGGCCAAGGTCCGGCTGGAACCCTCCGAGGGTGGCACGCTGCTGAGCTATGAGGTCGATGCCAAGGTCGGCGGCAAGCTCGCGCAGCTAGGCAGCCGCATTGTCGATGGCTTCGCCCGGCGCATGGCCGCTGATTTCTTCTCCCGTTTTCAGGCAGAGATCGAAGGCCCGATTCCAGACACACCAGAAGCCACAACCGAGACAGAGGCACAAGCCGACGCCCCTGCCCCGGAAAAGAAAGGCTGGATCAAGCGCGTCTTCGGCTGAGGCTTGCATTTCCTCGCGCTTTCGGTAAAGTTTTTTTACCAATTACGAGGGGGAGCCAGAAATGCCGGTTATCACGAATATCGAGGATCTGCGCCGCATCTACGAGCGGCGCACCCCGCGCATGTTCTACGATTACGCCGAATCCGGTAGCTGGACCGAGCAGACCTTTCGCGAGAACACCTCGGATTTCCGCCATATCCGGCTGAAACAGCGCGTTGCGGTCGATATGTCGGGGCGCAGCACCCGCTCCAGCATGATCGGCGAGGATGTTGCCATGCCTGTCGCGCTGGCTCCGGTGGGTCTGACCGGCATGCAATCCGCAGATGGCGAGATCAAGGCCGCCCGCGCCGCCGAGAAATTCGGCGTGCCTTTCACGCTCTCCACCATGTCGATCTGCTCGATCGAGGATGTGGCGAAGCACACGAAGAAACCCTTCTGGTTTCAGGTCTATACGCTGAAAGACGATGATTTCATGCGCCGTCTGTTCGACCGCGCCCATGCCGCCAATTGTTCAGCCATCGTCATCACGGTCGATCTGCAAGTGCTGGGCCAGCGCCACAAGGATCTGAAAAACGGTCTGTCCGCGCCGCCCAAGCTGACCGCGAAATCCATCGCCAACATGATGACCAAAATCCCCTGGGGTCTGGAAATGCTAGGCACGAAGCGGCGTTTCTTCGGCAATATCGTGGGCCATGCCAAGGGCGTGACCGACCCCTCATCGCTCTCCACATGGACTGCCGAGGCGTTTGATCCGGCGCTTGACTGGAACCGCATCGCGCAGTTCAAGGAATGGTGGGGCGGCAAGGTGATCGTCAAGGGCATCATGGAACCCGAAGATGCCCGCCGCGCGGCCGAGATCGGTGCTGATGCGATTGTCGTCTCAAACCACGGCGGTCGCCAGCTTGACGGGGCCGTGTCCTCGATCCGCATGCTTCCTGCGATCATCGACGCTGTGGGCGACAAGGTGGAAGTCCATCTCGACAGCGGCATCCGCTCGGGTCAGGACGTGCTCAAGGCGCTCGCTCTAGGGGCCAAGGGCACCTATATCGGGCGCGCATTTACCTATGGGCTGGGCGCGATGGGCGAGAAGGGTGTCACCAAGGCACTGGAAATCATCCACAAGGAACTTGATGTCACGATGGCGCTTTGCGGCGAAACCGATGTGAAGACTCTGGGGCCCCATAACCTCTATGTTCCGCAGGGGTTCGGGGATCCGACTGTGAACCTGTGATCTCAACAAAACAGGCCCCCCGAAGGGGGCCTGTTCTCGTTTGACCGGGCCGCGAACGGATCAGTGGACCAGAGCAGGTTTGGCGCGCCAGTAGTAGATCACGCCCCCAAGGATCGCCCCGATCACCCAGGAATACCCGTCCAGCGCCGAGAGCATGGGCACCCAGACTGTTGCCACCGAAAAGACCGCAGCCAGCGCGAAAGCGATGACGGCATGCTGGTTCCAGCCGTTGGTGTAGTGATAGGCGCCGCCCTCCATGTTATAGAGATCGTCGCGCTTCAGTTGCTGCTTGCGGATGACATAGTAATCCACAATCAGGATCCCATAGAGCGGGGCCAGCGTCGCGCCCAGGGTGTTGACGAAGCCGCTGATCCCGATTTCGCTGATCAGTGCCGTCCACAATCCGCCGATGACCAATGCAAGAGCCGACGTGATCAGGCCCGCCTTGCGGAAGCCGATCCTCTCGGGTGCAAGATTGGCGATACCGTTGACTGCGGGCACGAAATTCGCCACCAGATTGATCCCGACGGTCGCTGCAAAGAATGTAAATGCTGCGATCACGCCCAGCAGAACGCTGTCGGTCCGTTCCACAATCTCGGTCGGATTGATGATCTGCTCGCCATAGAGCGCCGCTGCCCCGGCAGTGGTCAGCAGGGCGAGTGCCGAGAACAGGATCATGTTCAGCGGCAGGCCCGTCAGATTGCCGCGCGTCATCGCTTTCTTGTTTTTCGCATAGCGCGAGAAATCACTGAAATTGATCATCACCGCCGCAAAATACGCGATCATGGTGCCGATGATGGCAATGAAACCCGTGAATTCCGTGCGCCATGTGCCCTCTGGGTTGGCAAAGATCGTCTGTGCGTAATGCAGCAACTGCCCTTCGGACTTGATCCAGAGCACGACCACCAGACCGATCATGACCGCATAGACGAATGGTCCGGCAATGTTCAGGAAGGTCTCGACCCAGCCCATCCCACGCCAGAAGATCACGATATGAAAGGCCCAGACGACAAGGAAGGCGATCCAGTCAACCGTATTCAGTCCGAGGAACTCTGCACCGCCCGAATACCCTGTCGCGAGTCGGAACAGAAGCGCAAGCGCGGTGGACGCGAAATAGACCTGAACGCCGTACCAGAATACGGCCACGGTTGCGCGCAGGATCGACGGCAGTTTCGATCCGGCAGTTCCCATGCTTGCACGCGCAAAGACAGGATAGGGGATGCCGTATTTCTCGCCGGCCGCACCTGACAGGTTCACCAGAAACATGGTGAAAAGCCCCGCCACCACAAGCGCCAGGAAGGCGGTCCATCCGCTCACCCCGTAAGAGATGAACAGGGACGCGACCAGCGTGTAGCCAAAGAGCGACTGGACATCATTTGCCCAGACATTGAAGATCGCGAAAGACCCCCAGTTCTTTTCCTGTGGTGTCACTGGACGCAACGCATCCGTGTCGGTGAATACCAGGTCTGTATGCGTGATATCTGTCATGTTTCCTCCCAGCAGATCGCGCTCTTGTCCCGAACGAACACGCAGTCCTCCCACGCTGATACGCAGCGCCTACCTGACGTTCTTGGTAACATGTTACAAAAAATGTCTGGAGTTTGATATGCTGAAATGCCAAATAGGTGATTATTGGAAATCGCGAAAATCACCTGAATTGCAAAAGAGACCGCCAAGTATGTCCACACCCCCGGTTTTTGTGCTCCGGTCCAGCCAGGAATCCCCTTCGACAAGAAGCTCCGAGACGCTGAGTGAACGCGCCTATGAGGTGCTTTTGAACCAGATGCGGGATGGGACGCTTGCCAGTGGAATGTTCCTGTCGATGCCAGTGCTGGTCGACCGTCTCGGGTTTCCGATAGCGGCAGTGCGCGAGGCCGTGAAGCGCGCCGAAGCGAGCGGTCTGGTGTCGGTCTTGCCGAAACGGGGCATCTCGATCATGGCGGCTACGCCACAGATCACACAGGAATGCCTCGAATTGCGGGCGCTTCTGGATTGCGAGGGCGCGCGCAGGTTGCTATCACGTCCAGAACCCTTGCCCCTTGCGGATATGCGCAAGACCCACGAAGCCCTGTTGGAAAGCAGCACTGCGTCCTGGGGGCAGGACTCCCAGAAACAGGCGATCAGAATTGACCTGTCGCTTCACAACCTGCTGGCCAGCGGGCTCGACAATGATCTCATGGCGCGAATCTATCAGGACAATCGCGACCGGATTGCGATCATCCAGATCCAGCGGCCCTTTCTCCCGGATCGCATCAGTTCTGCCATCACGGAACATCTCGATATCATTGCCGCATTGGAAGCGCGGGATATCGGACGAACTGTTGCGGCCATCATGCATCATCATCACAAAACACTTCGCTGGTGGGGCATTGTCCCGACAGCAGGATAAGCAGGCAGCACAGGGTTCGCCGGATGGCGCAGCCGGTTCATTTCCGCTTTTCTTTCGGTCCGAATTGACGTAAGGCCCCCTCACTCACAGCCCGCACCCTTGGAGGCGGGCTGTTCAACTTGTGCAAAGGACCAAAACTATGGCTGGTGAGATTCCGGATCTTCAAGCCGAGGTACGGACGGGGACAGGCAAGGGGGCCGCTCGTCAAGCTCGTCGTGAGCAAAAAGTACCCGGTATCGTTTATGGTGGGGGCGCAGAGCCTCTGGCCATCAATTTCAACTACAACTACCTGATTGCAAAGCTGAAGGCCGGGCGCTTCCTGTCCACGCTCTTCAACCTCAAGATCGAGGGTCAGGAAGATGTGCGCGTGATCTGCCGTTCGGTGCAGCGCGATGTGGTCAAGGATCTGCCGACCCATGTCGACCTGATGCGCCTGCGTCGCACCAGCCGCATCAACCTGTTTATCCCGGTCGAGTTCATCAACCGCGAGAAATGCGTGGGTCTGAAGCGCGGCGGCACGCTGACCGTGGTCCGCCCCGAGGTCGAGTTGAACGTGCTGGCAGGCGATATCCCCGAGAAGCTGATCGTCGATCTCGAAGGTCACAAGATCGGCGACACGATCACTATTTCCGAAGTGGCGCTGCCCGAGGGCACCAAGCCCACGATCGACCGGAATTTCGTGATCGCCAATATCGCCGCACCGCGCGCTCTGGCCGCAGCGGATGACGAAGACGAGGCCGAAGCCGAAGCGTGATCCCCGCGCCACGGCTAAAAGATCAGGGCATCCGCTTGCGGGTGCCCTTTTTCATTGCTCAGCCCGCAGGCACGATCCGCTGCACCGAATCGTAGAATTCCAGCTCTGGCGGCCCCAGATAGATCTCGGAATGTGCGCGCACACCTTTGTGGGAACCGCGGAAATTCTGCGATTTCGCCCATCCCTCGAAAGCCGCCTTGTCGCGCCAGATCGTGTGGGACAGGTAGATCGTCGCCTCTTGCGTGCTGGCGCCACGAAACAGGTGAAATTCAACGAACCCGTCCAGTTCCGGCAATTTGCTCTCGCGCGAGGTCCAGATTTCCTCGAAAGCGGCTTCCTGGCCGGGGCGCACATGAAAACGATTGATTGTCAGATACATGACCGCATCCTTTCATCCTCTTTGCAGCCTAGCGTCTTGCACGCCGAGTGCAAGCCAGTGCTTTTCACCCGGCGCGCGCTTCTCTATGCTGCGCTGCAACGACAAGGGCACAGTGCGATGAAACTCTTTGCAGGGCTTGGCAATCCGGGCGCGAAATATGCGGGCAACCGCCATAATATTGGCTTCATGGCGCTCGATGCGATCCAGCGCGCGCATGGCTTCACACCCTGGCGGGCAAAGTTTCAGGCCGAAATGAGCGAGGGCAATCTGGGCGGCGAGAAGGTTATCCTGCTCAAGCCCCTGACCTACATGAACCTGTCAGGCCAGTCGGTCAGTGCTGCGATGCGTTTCTACAAACTGTCGCCGGGTGATCTCGTGGTGTTCCATGATGAACTTGACCTGAGCCCCGGCAAGATGCGGCAGAAACAGGGCGGCGGGCATGCGGGCCATAATGGCTTGCGCTCGATCCATGATCATATCGGGCCGGATTATGCGCGCGTGCGGCTGGGGATCGGGCATCCCGGTCACAAGGATCGCGTGTCGGCCTATGTGCTGTCGGATTTTGCCAAGGCTGATCAGGACTGGCTGGATGACCTGATGCGCGGGATCGCCGACGGGGCCCCGGCCCTCGCGGCAGGCGACGGCGCGCGGTTTTCCAATCTGGTCGGTCAGCGCATGGCCCCGCAGGCCAAATCCAGCCCGCCCCGCCCTGCCCCCGCCCCCAAACCCGGCACGCCCACACCCGCGCCAGAAGATACCCGCACGCCCTTGCAAAAACTGATGGACCGGTTCCGGTGAATTTCCGCACCCATGCCCGCGCGCAGGCCGAGGCCTGCCTTGCGCTCGGCTCTCCCTTTACGGCGCGTCTGCTGTCGCTGGTGGCAGACCGGCTGCGCCCCGGCACGCCGGTCGCTGAAACGCTGCTGTCCTGGCCCGCAGACCGCCTGCAGCCGGATGCCGTGGCGCTGCGCCTTGCCGGTGCGCTGCATCATCTGGTGCTGACCGGGCAGGCGCAGGTGCTGGCGCGGCTCTATGCCAGCCGGGGCAATGTCGCTGATGCGCAGCTCTGGCATGCGCTGGATGCCGCCTTGCGGCTCAAGGCAGGTCCGATCCTCGACACATTGGCGCTGGCCCCGCAGACCAATGAGGTGGGACGCGCGTCCGTCTATATCGCCGCGGCGCATTGGCTGAGCGCGGCCTATCGCCTGCCGCTGGTCATCTCGGAATTGGGCAGCGCGGCAGGGCTGAACCTGCTCTGGGACCAGTATGCACTGGTGATCAAGGATCAGATATGGGGCGCACCCGACGCGACGATCCGCCTTGCCCCGGACTGGACCGGCCCGGTGCCGCCCGTCGCGCAGCCGCTGATCCGGTCGCGCGCGGGCGTCGATCTGAACCCGCTTGATCCGGTGGCAGATCGCGCGCGGCTTCTGTCCTATATCTGGGCCGATCAGACCGAACGACTGGCGCGCCTGGAAGCAGCGCTAGACCTGGCCACCGAAAAACGCCTCGAGATCACGCGCGGCAATGCGATCGACTGGCTGGAAACGCGCCTCTCGCGCCCGATCCCGCAGGCGGTGCATCTGGTCTGCCATACGGTCGCTTGGCAGTATTTCCCCGAAGCCGATCAGGCGCGCGGTCTGGCGATGCTCGCACGCGCGGGCGGGCGGGTGCGGATGGACGAACCGCTCGCGCATCTGTCGATGGAAGCGGATGAGACCGGCCCCGGTGCGGCGCTGGTGGTGCATCTGTGGCCCGGTAATGACCGGATCGTGCTGGGGCGCGCGGATTTTCACGGCCGCTGGATCAATTGGCAGGCCCCCGAACTGTGACAGGCTGGACCTGTCGCTGCGCGGGACTACCTGCCCACTGGCAACGAAGGAGAAAACCCATGTCTGTGCAGCAAGTGCCCTCGGTCAATGTTCTGGGCAGCAGCCTGAATCCTTGCTCGACCGATCCGATGACGGGTTTCTTCCGCAACGGGCAGTGTGACACCTGCGCACAGGATCAGGGCAGCCATACGGTCTGCGCCGTGATGACCGCCGAATTTCTGGCCTATTCCAAATATCTGGGCAATGATCTGAGCACCCCGCGCCCGGAATTCCAGTTTCCGGGGCTGAAACCGGGCGATCACTGGTGCCTGTGCGCTGCGCGCTTCCTGCAAGCCCATCACGAAGGCGTCGCACCTCAGGTCAGGCTGTCCGCGACCCATCTGCGCGCCCTTGATATCGTGCCGCTGGACCTGCTGCGGCAATATGCAAGTGACGCTGTCTAATCAACATCGTCGCGCCTGACAGGCGGCGTGGTCCCGCGCAGGTCATCTGCCAGCAGATCGTCGATAAAGACACTCATCAACTGCCCCCGCCCGCTGACCCCTGCCTTGCGGTAAATCGCGTTGGTCTGCGCCTTGACCGTCCCTTCCGAGGTCTTGCGGAACGCTGCAATCTCGGCAGTCGAAAAACCCTTGAGCACGAAAAAGGCCACATCGCGCTCCGCAGGCGTCAGGCCCCATTGCACGAAATGGCTCTCCAGCACTTCCATGAAGGCACTCGACGCGCGGCGCAACTGCGCTTCCGCCCGACCCAGCCGCGCCTGCGACTGCGCCAGCAGCACCCCCGACAGGATCAGCCCGATCAGCAGCGCCACCGCCGCACCGATTTCCATGAATTCGCGGATCTGCCAGTCAATTGGCTGGCGCTCGATCCCCAGAACGGACATCGCAATATCACTGATGAAGAACAGACCCCCAACCGCCTGCACAAGCACCATAAGCAATATCAATAGCTTGAGCTTCACGAGTCTCCCCTTTCGTGCGGCTCTGGAAATACTGCTCTGCGGGCGATCTGTGTCATCTCAGCCTCCCGCCCCCGATGATTGAGTGTCCACAATCACTGTGCCCCCGCGCGGCATGTCGGTGCTGTCGGCCCGCGGGGCCTCGGCGGGACTGAATTCAACGGCGTAATCGCGCAAAATCTGTCCGGTCGAGAGGTCCAGCACCACTTCGCGCCAGATCAGACCTTTCGAGGCCACAAAACGCACCCGCCCGAGCAGCGTGCGCGTGGTGGACGCAATCGTGTAGCCCTGCGCTTCAAGCGCGGCGCTGACCATTTCCGGGGTAATGCGATGGTCCGATGCCGTGACCGGGCTGGCCGCGAGAAAAAGCAGCACAAGAAGCAGTCGCACCCGGCGCTGCAAGAGGGTCAGCCAAAAACGCATTGTGCTGTCACATCTAGCACAGAAAGCATGAACCGCATCCCGCGACAGATGCGCGGGATGCGGCCAACTCCTGGCACTCGTTACTTCGGCACACCGGTATGGGTCGGACAGTCACGGAAGCAGACCTGCCCCGTCACCTGTGCCACAAGGGCGCGGTCGAGTTACGCAAAAAACGCACATGTCCAAAACTCTCGTCCGCACCCGCGCCGCCAGCAAGCTGGCAAGCCCCAAATTCACCACTTACACAACACCGGCGCGACCACAAAAACCGCGCCGATCTGTTCCGGTGATAGCTAGGCTTGCCCGATCAATCTATCGGGAAAGAGTTTATATCTGGGCAATAAACTAAAGTTTATGCCTTCATTTCAAAGCCCAGATGCTTGGCGACCGTGAAAATATCCTTGTCGCCGCGGCCACACATGTTCATGACCAGCAAATGATCTTCCGGCAGGTCTGGGGCGATCTTCAGCACATGGGCCAGCGCGTGGCTTGGCTCCAAAGCGGGGATGATTCCCTCCAGCGCGCAGCAGGTCTGGAAGGCAGCCAATGCCTCGTCATCGGTGATCGAGACATATTCCGCACGCCCCATATCCTTGAGCCATGCATGTTCCGGCCCGATGCCGGGATAATCGAGCCCAGCCGAAATCGAGTGCCCTTCCAGAATCTGCCCATCGGCATCCTGCAACAGATAGGTGCGGTTGCCATGCAGCACGCCCGGACGCCCGCCGGTCAGGCTGGCGCAATGCTCCATCCGGTCATCGACGCCCTTGCCCCCGGCCTCGACCCCGATGATGCGTACCTCCTTGTCGTCCAGGAAGGGATGAAACAGCCCCATCGCATTCGACCCGCCGCCAATCGCCGCGATGATCGTATCGGGCAAACGGCCCTCGCGCGACATGATCTGATCCTTGACCTCCTTGCCGATGATCGACTGGAAATCGCGCACCATCGCCGGATAGGGGTGCGGCCCGGCCACCGTGCCGATGCAATAGAATGTGTCGCGCACATTCGTCACCCAGTCGCGCAGCGCGTCATTCATCGCGTCTTTCAACGTGCCGCGCCCGGATTTGACCGGCACCACCTCTGCCCCAAGCAGACGCATGCGGAACACATTCGGCGCCTGACGTTCCACATCATGCGCGCCCATATAGACCACGCATTTCAGGCCAAACCGCGCACAGACCGTGGCCGTCGCCACCCCGTGCTGCCCTGCCCCGGTTTCGGCGATGATACGGGTCTTGCCCATGCGCATCGCCAGCAGGATCTGGCCCAGCACATTGTTGATCTTGTGCGCGCCAGTATGGTTCAACTCGTCGCGCTTGAGATAGATCTTCGCGCCGCCGCAATGCTCGGTCAGGCGCTCGGCGAAATAGAGGGGCGAGGGGCGGCCCACATAATGCGTCCAAAGATCATCCATCTGCGCCCAGAAACTGTCATCCGTCTTGGCGCGCTCATATTCCGCTTCCAGTTCCAGGATCAGCGGCATCAGCGTTTCCGACACGAAGCGCCCGCCATAGATACCGAAGCGGCCATTTTCATCGGGGACAGTCAGGAAGGAATTGATCAGATCATCTGGCATGGCGCGCGCCCCTTGTGTTTGCGTATCGGCCATTCCTAGCGCCCGCGCCCCTGCCCGGCAAGGGCAAGCCCTGCACCTCGCAACAAAGTAGCGCAGCATATTCTGACAGAACCGGCGAAAGCTCAGCGTTCGAGGATCAGCCGATCGCCTTCGATCGAAATCCGCGCGAAGCGGCGCAGATAGGTCATGCCCGCAAGCGAGACATGCAAATCCCCCTCATTGACCGAGGCCACCACATCGCGGTCGCGGATCGTCAGATCGCCAGTGCTCAGCACCACCTCGTCCAGCGTCACGCGGGCCGTCCTGACCATGCCATTCGCGGTCATGGCCTGACCCAGAAAATTCAGACTGCCCAGATCAATGCCCGCCCGCTCTGCATCCTGACGCGAAAGCACCAGATCACTGGCGCCGGTATCGACAAGGAAATCGACCGGCGTGCCGTTCACCCCAAGCGTCAGGTGGAAATGCCCGTTGCGGTCGGCCCGCAGCGCCACGCCGCCCTCGCTGACCACAGTGATGCGGTTTTGCTGGCTGATATCCTGCCACAACCCATAGCCCGCAGCGACCCCTACGAAGATCAGCCCCCAGAGCAGCAGGTGGCGCAGGCTCTGGCCGATCCCTTGCGTGCGCGAGATCAGGAAATAGCTGACCAGCACAGTGCCCCAGATGCCCAGATAGACAATCCGTGCGATCTGGTCGCTGTCGATCTCCATGTGATACTCCCGAAACTTGCGCTCTCTCTATCTGTGCCTGCGCGCACCGGAAATCATCTGCGCTCACGCAGCCGTGACATCGTGATCATAGATCCAGCCGAACTGGCGCAGGGGGGCATTTGGGACGATCCGCCCCGAGATGCGGAGTGCCAGATGCGCCAGCGGCGCGAGTGGCGCGCGCAGATGGTAGTTGCGGGCATTGCTGTTGGCGGCCTCGACGACACGCAGCACCCGGTCCCGCCGCGCCTTTTGCCAGGTGGCCAGACCAGCGCTGATGCCCGGCGCGGCGTCCAGATGCTTCGCGAGCGACCACGCATCCTCCAGCGCCATATTCGCCCCCTGCGCCATGAAGGGCAACGTCGGATGTGCCGCGTCACCAAGGATCGCCGCCTGCCCCCGGTGCCAGTGCTCTGCGACCGGATGGCGGAACAGCCCCCAGAGCCAGAGCGTATCGACCTGTTCCAGCCAGCCCGGCACCGGACCACCGAACCCCGCAAAGGCGGCGCGCAGCTCGGACTTCCTGCCGGGATGACTCCAGCCCTCGGCCGCCCAGTCGCGCCGTTCCTCGACGGCGACGATATTGCGCAAGCGGCCGTCGCGCAGCGGGTAGCTGACCAGATGCCGCCCCGGTCCCATGAAGACCTGCGCCTCGGGAGGCTCTTCCGGCGTGCAGGGAATAAGCGCACGCCAGGCCACCTGCCCGGTAAAGAAAGGAGTCTTTGCCGCATTCGGGTTCAGTGCGGGCCGGATCACCGAATGCAGCCCATCCGCGCCCAGCACCAGATCGGCGCTGAGTTGCGCCCCGCCTTCCAGCGTGACCGAAGGGCGCGGCCCCTCTGTCGTGACCGCGACCACCCGCGCCACCATCCGGGTTTCCACCCCGTCCAGCGCCCCGCGCAAGACCTCGATCAGATCAGCGCGGTGGATCAGGTGAAACCCCGCACCCTGCTGCGGCATGTCCAGCCGCAAGACCTGTGCAGCGCTGGACCCTTTGCGCAAGATCACCGCGCGGCTGCGGGTGCCCAGACGCTCCAGCGCCGCCCCCTGCCCCAGCGCCCTGATCACCCGCGCGCCATTGGGGCTGATCTGCAACCCGGCCCCGTGTAAGAGAAACCCTGCCGCCTGTTCCAGAAGCATGACCCGCGCGCCGCGCTGCGCCAGCGCCCCTGCCGCCGCAATGCCCGCGACGCCGCCGCCGACGACCAGCACTTCCAGACCCTTCACACCCATCACCACCCCCGAACGCAAAACACCGGGCGCTGACCCGCGCCCGGTGTTGAAACTTCTTTCATGCAGGCATGCGGCTCAGTCGTCGCGATGCACGCGCTCGTTGCGCTCATGCGCTTCCTGCGCCTGCAGCGTCATCGTGGCAATCGGGCGGGCATCCAGACGCTTCAGCGAAATCCGCTCGCCCGTCGCCTCGCAATAGCCGAATTCGCCATTCTCGATCCGGCGCAGCGCCGCGTCGATCTTGGAAATCAGCTTGCGCTGGCGATCACGGGTGCGCAATTCCAGCGCGCGGTCGGTTTCTTCGGATGCGCGGTCGGCGACATCGGGAATGTTGCGGCTGGAATTGGCCAGTTCCGCAAGCGTTTCCTGCGAGCCTTTGAGAATGTCCTCTTTCCAGACCATCAGCTTGCGACGGAAATACTCAAGCTGGCGCTCATTCATGAAGGGTTCATCCTCTGCCGGACGATAATCCTCCGGAAGAAAAATTTCTGGTTTCATGCCCCGCTCCTCGGTTTCATCCGAAACATAAGTGTTGAGGTTCTTCATCCTTGACTCACCTACATCCCGTCCCTCGGGGGTCGGATACCGGAAGCGCCCGGAATTGTCACGCGCTTTCAGCCGGGATCTGATCAACTGTTGTGTCACAGATGCAAGCTGACTTGTCGTGCAGCGACGCTCGGGCTAAGTTGCGGGAAAAGGGCAGTTTGCAACGTCAGATAGTGCAAACCCGAGGCGAGAGCGGAGCAGGATGCGTTTCACTTCAACCGACAGCTATATCGCGAGCACCGACCTGCAGATTGCAGTCAATGCGGCGGTGACATTGCAGCGCCCGCTTCTGGTCAAGGGCGAGCCGGGCACTGGCAAGACGGAACTTGCGCGGCAGGTGGCGGCTTCGCTGGACCTGCCCATTATCGAATGGTCGATCAAATCCACAACCCGCGCGCAGCAGGGCCTGTATGAATATGACGCGGTGTCGCGGCTGCGTGACAGCCAGTTGGGCGATGCGCGCGTCAATGACGTGAAGAATTACATCCGCAAGGGCAAGCTCTGGCAGGCGTTCGAGGCCGAGGGGCGCGTGGTCCTGCTGATCGACGAAATCGACAAGGCCGATATCGAGTTTCCGAATGATCTGTTGCAGGAACTCGATCAGATGCAGTTTTTCGTCTACGAGACCGGCGAGACGATCAAGGCGCGTCAGCGCCCCATCGTGATCATCACCTCGAATAATGAAAAAGACCTGCCCGACGCGTTCCTGCGGCGCTGTTTCTTCCATTATATCCGCTTCCCCGAGATGGAGACCTTGAAAGCTATCGTCGATGTGCATTTTCCCGGCGTCAAACCTGCACTGCTGACCACGGCGCTGACGCAATTCTATGAAATCCGCGAGACACCGGGGCTGAAGAAGAAACCCTCGACCTCGGAAGTGCTGGACTGGCTGAAACTGCTCCTGGCCGAGGATCTGGCCCCCGAAGACCTGAAACGCGATGGCACGACCGCCCTGCCCAAGCTGCATGGCGCGCTGCTGAAGAACGAACAGGACGTGCATCTGTTCGAGCGGCTGGCTTTCATGGCCCGCAGACAGGGGCGCTGAGATGTCAGTCACGATTTCCCCGCTCACGCGCGACGACAAGCCGCAATGGGCGCAACTCTGGTATGCCTATCTGGATTTCTACCAGACCGCGCTGCCGCTCGACGTCTACAACGCGACATTCGAGGCGCTTTTGTCCGATGACCCCTACAGCCCCTTTGGCCTGATGGCTTGGGCGGACGGGCGCGCTGTGGGGCTGGTGCATTACCTGTTTCATGCCCATTGCTGGAAACCGGCAGGCATCTGCTATCTGCAGGATCTTTACGTCGATGAACAGGCGCGCGCGCGGGGAGCGGGGCGTGCCCTGATCGAGGCAGTCTATGCCGCCGCAGATGCGCGCGGCGTGCCCGATGTCTACTGGACCACACAGGATTTCAACGCCACCGCCCGCAAGCTCTATGACAAGATCGGGCGCGAAACCCCCTTCATCAAATATGTGCGCCCGACATGAGGCGCGCAGCCGTCCTTCTGCTGGCATTGGGACTTGCGGCCTGTGACGCCCCGCAGCAAAGCGCGTCGCTTCAGGCACCACCGCTGGATGTTCAGACCCGCGCCATCAGTTCGGCGGCGCTGTTCGGCTCGCCCCGCCCGCTTGCGCCCGAACGCAGCAATGCCCAGATCGCACAGGATATTCTGGAGCTTGGCTTCCGGCTGGAATCGGGGCGGGCAATTCCCTTCTTCTCGCGGTTCGAAGGCCCTGTCGCGCTGCGTCTGACCGGTGCTGTGCCGCCTTTGGCCGGGGCAGAGACCGACCGCCTGATCGCGCGCCTGCGCGCAGAGGCGCGGCTCGATATTCGCCGGACCGAAGGGGCGGCACAGATCACGGTCGAATTCGTGCCCCGCGCGCAGATGCGCCGCATGGTGCCGGATGCATCCTGCTTCGTGGTGCCGAATGTCGGCAGTTGGGAAGAGTTCCGCGCCAATCCACGCGGGGCGCATCTGGACTGGACCCAGGTCGTACGGCGCGAAAAAGTGCTCGTTGTGACCCCCGCTGACAGCACCGTGCAGGAAATGCGCGACTGCCTGCATGAAGAAGTGGCGCAAGCGCTGGGGCCACTGAACGATCTGTACCGGATTGGCGAAACAGTCTGGAATGACGATAATTTCCAGACCTCGCTGACCGGTTTCGACATGCTGGTGCTGCGCGTCTGGAACCATCCCGACCTGCGCCCCGGCATGACCAGAGAGGAAGTCGGCGCGCGCCTGCCCGCGCTGCTTGCGCGGCTCAATCCGCAAGGCGCGCGGCGCGGCAGCGTCCCGCTGGACCCGATCCCGACGCCGGCCGCGTGGACGCTGGCGATCGAGAGTTCGCTCGGCAGTTCAACCCGGCGACGCAGTTTCGCCTATGCTCAGGACGCATTGCGCATCGCACTTGCACAGGGCTGGCGGGATGAAAGGCTGGCCTTCAGCCTGTTTCTGGCGGCCCGTTTCGCCCCGCCCGGCGAAGGCGAACAGGCGCTGGATGCGCTGGTCGGCGCGGCGAGCATCTATGCCAGCCGCCCCGGCGGCGCGGTCCCGCGTGCGCATGTCGAATTGCATCTGGCCGCGCAAGCCCTTGGGGCCGGACAATACCCGCTGGTGCTGCGGCTGACGGATTCCGCAATGGGGCCCGCGCGGCGCACGGAAAACGGCGCGCTGTTATCCTCGCTGATGCTGTTGCGCGCGCAGGCATTGGAACGTATGGGACGGCAGGCCGAGGCAGAACGGCTGCGGCGCGAAGCCGTGCCCTTTGCCGTCTATGGGTTCGGATCGGTGGAAGCGGCCACAAACCGGCGCGAGGAAATCGCGGCACTGATCCGGCAGTAAACGAGGGAATACTGGATGATCGTGATTGTTGGGGCCATATTGGGGGCGCTGATCGGCCTGCGAAACGCGCGCAAGGCGCAAGGCGACCTGAAAGACCGCGCGCAATATGCCACGGTGGGCGCGATCATCGGCGCGCTTCTGGGTCTGTTTGCCACGATCGGGCTGGAGAAACTGCTCTGAGGGTGTAATGTTCCTGCCATTCTTCCAAAGCCTGCGCGACCATGCGGTGCCCGTCTCGCTGCGGGAATATCTGAGCTTTCTGGAAGCGGTGCAGGCCGGGCTTGTCACCTATGACATTGACGGCTTCTACTACCTTGCCCGCACCGCGATGGTGAAGGACGAGCGCCATCTTGACCGGTTCGACCGCGCCTTTGCCGCCAGTTTCTCCGGGATCGAGGCGATCAGCCTTGATCAGGTGCTCGACGCCGTGGACCTGCCCCGCGACTGGCTGGAGAAACTGGCCGAAAAGCACCTGACGCCTGAAGAACGCGCCGAGATCGAGGCGCTTGGCGGTTTCGACAAGCTGATGGAGACGCTGCGCAAACGCCTGGAAGAGCAAAAAGGCCGCCATCAGGGCGGCAATAAATGGATCGGCACCGCGGGCACCTCGCCTTTCGGGGCCTATGGCTACAACCCTGAAGGGGTGCGCATCGGTCAGGACGGATCGCGCCACAGGCGGGCGGTCAAGGTCTGGGACAAGCGCGAATTCCGCAACCTTGATGACACGGTGGAACTCGGCACCCGCAATATCAAGGTCGCGCTGAAACGTCTGCGCAAATGGGCGCGGGATGGGGCGGAACAGGAGCTTGATCTGGACGGCACGATCCGCTCCACCGCCGAACAGGGCTGGCTGGATGTGCGCACGCGACCTGAACGAAGAAACGCCGTCAAGGTGCTCTTGCTGCTCGATATCGGCGGATCAATGGATGACCATGTGCGCGCCGTCGAAGAATTGTTCAGCGCCGCCAAGGCCGAGTTCAAGCATTTCGAGCATTATTATTTCCACAATTGCCTCTATGAATTCGTCTGGCGCGACAATGCCCGGCGCTGGACCGAACGCATGCCCACATGGGACGTGCTGCGCTATTACGGCAGCGACTGGAAATGCATTTTCGTGGGCGATGCGGCAATGTCGCCCTATGAAATCGCCTATCCCGGCGGCGCGAATGAGCATTGGAACGAGGAATCCGGCGAGACATGGTTGCGCCGCGCCTGCACCCAGTGGCCCGACCATCTTTGGATCAACCCCACCCCCGAAACCCATTGGCGCTATACCCAGTCCACCCAGATGATCGGGCAGATTTTCGAGGGGCGCATGGTGCCGATGACGATTGAGGGATTATCGCGCGGAATCAAGGCGCTGGGGCGCTGACTGCATGAGCTTCTCCCCCTAACCTATGGCAATAAAAGCGGATTTCCGCTGACCCTGTTTGCACCTCTGCGCCACGGCACTTAGGTCTTGTGCCAAGCGCAGGGCCGCAAGGCCCGCTGCGTGAGTGAAAACAGGAGAAGACTTATGACACTCAACCGCCTGCTGACCACCACCGCTTTCGTGACCGCACTGGCCGTCAGCCCCATCATTGCCGGACAAGCTCAGGCTCAGATGGACACTGCGCCGATGCAGGGTGCCGAAGTCGTGGCGGATGACAGCATGATCGATGCTTTCATCGAAGCGGCGCTGGCCGTGGCCGAGACCCGTCAGGGCTATCTGGCCCAGCTTGAAGCCACGAATGACGAGGCCGAGCAAATGGCCATCGTGCAGGCCGCCGATGCTGCGATCCTTGATGTCGTGGAAGCCGCCGAAGGGATCACCGTGGAAGAATATATCGCCATCGGCGAAGCGGCTGCGACCGACCCGGAACTGGCCGCCCGGATTGATGCGCGCTTTGCCGAAGCCCATGCAGACGGCTGATCCGCGCGTCCTGCCATGAAAAAAGCCGGGGCAGCCCATGCTGCCCCGGCTTTGTCTTGTCCGCCGCGCCTTGGGCGTTATTCGATGGTCACGCGCGCCATGCGGTCAGGTTCACCCACAACCTCGCCATTGCCGCCCGTGCCGCGCTTGATCGCATCCAGCACGTCATAGCCATCCATCAACTGCCCCACGACCGTATATTGCCCGTTCAGATGCGGGGCCGGTGCGAACATGATGAAGAACTGGCTGTTGGCGCTGTCGGGGTGCTGTGAGCGCGCCATGCCGACCACCCCGCGCTCGAAGGACTGCGCCGAAAACTCGGCAGGCAGATTCGGCAGGTCTGACCCGCCCGTGCCCCAGGCGCGCGGATTGCCGCCCTCGCGCCCATTGGCCACATCGCCGGTCTGCGCCATGAACCCGTCGATCACGCGGTGAAACACCACCCCGTCATAATCGCCGCGCTCGGCCAGTGTCACGATCCGCTCGACATGCTGCGGGGCCAGATCATCGCGCAGGGCCACGCGCATCGTGCCATTCGCTTCGCCCGCAACCTCGATCACCATGACCGGGCCGGAATGATCCGATGGCACCTCGGTATCGGCATTGGCGCTTCTCAGGTTCAACCAGCTTGCGCCAAGAATCGCGAATCCCAGCGCAAACAATCCGCCGAAAATCAGACGATCACGCATCGGCGGCCACCTTGACGCTCAGCATCTTGTCGGGGTTCGCAGGCGGCTCGCCACGGGTGATCGCGTCCACATGCTCCATGCCGGAAATCACGCGCCCATAGACCGTATACTGACGGTTCAGGAAATGATTGTCCTTGAAGTTGATGAAGAACTGGCTGTTCGCGCTGTCGGGGTTTTGCGAGCGTGCCGCGCCCAGCGTGCCGCGATCATGCGGGATGCCGGAAAACTCTGCCTTCAGGTTCGGCAGATCCGACCCGCCTGTGCCGCAGCGGCCCGGATTGTAATTCACTTCCGTATTGCCATTCGCGACATCGCCGGTCTGGGCCATGAAGCCGTCGATCACGCGGTGAAACACCACATTGTCATAGGCCCCTGCCCGCGCAAGTTCCTTCATCCGCGCCGTGTGACCGGGGGCGATATCGGCCAGAAGCTCGATGATGACAGTGCCGGATTTCAGCTCCATCAGGATGGTGTTCTCGGGGTCTTTGATCTCGGCCATAAGGCGCTCCTTCCAAAAGAATTCCGCGACACCCTACTTGAGCCGGACCGGCAGGAAAACCCCATTCGCGGGGGGTGGGGCATTGACCCTGCCCTGCATTTCACGCCAGATAGCGGCAAATTGACCAAAGGGGTACGCAGATGACCTTCAAGACGCTTGACGACATGGAGTTCAGCGGAAAGACGGCGCTCGTCCGGGTGGATATCAATGTTCCGGTCGAGAACGGGCAGGTCACGGATGCCACGCGAATCGAACGCATCGTGCCCACCGTCGCGCATATCACCGGCGCGGGCGGCAAAGTGGTGCTGCTGGCGCATTTCGGCCGCCCCAAGGGCAAGCCCGTGCCGGAGATGTCGCTGGGCCAGCTTGTGCCCGCACTGGAAGCCGCGCTTGGCCAGAGCGTCGGATTTGCGGAAAACTGCATTGGCGGACCAGCCAAGAAAGCCGTGGCTGCAATGGAACCGGGCGCCGTGGTGCTCTTGGAAAACACCCGCTTCCACGAGGGCGAAGAGAAGAACGACAAGCTTTTCTCGGCCTCGATGGCCGCTCTGGGCGATATCTATGTCAATGACGCCTTCTCCGCCGCGCATCGTGCCCATGCCTCGACCGAAGGGCTGGCGCATCTGCTGCCCTCTTGCGCCGGACGGCTGATGGAGGCCGAACTCAAGGCGCTGGAGGCCGCGCTTGGCAATCCCGAGCGCCCTGTCGCTGCCGTCGTGGGGGGCGCGAAGGTCTCGACCAAGCTGGACCTGCTGTCAAACCTGATCACGAAGGTGGATCACCTGATCATCGGTGGCGGCATGGCCAATACCTTCCTGGTGGCGCAGGGCATCGAGATCGGCACCTCGCTGGCAGAACGCGACATGGCCGAAACTGCACGCGAGATCATGGCCAAGGCCCAAGAGAGCGGCTGCACCCTGCATCTGCCGGTCGATATCGTGGTGGCGCGCGAATTTGCCGCCGGTGCCGCGAGTGAAACCCTGCCGGTCGAGGCCTGCCCCGCCGATGCGATGATCCTCGACGCCGGGCCGGACACCGTGGCCGCGATCACCGAGCTTTTCGGCCAGTGCAAGACCCTCGTCTGGAACGGCCCGCTGGGCGCGTTCGAGATAGCCCCTTTCGACACGGCCACCGTGGCCGCCGCGCAGGACGCCGCACGCCTGACCGGAGAGGGCGTGCTGGTTTCGGTCGCAGGCGGGGGCGATACGGTTGCCGCATTGAACAAGGCCGGAGTGGGCGAGCAGTTCAGCTATATCTCGACCGCAGGCGGGGCGTTTCTGGAATGGATGGAGGGCAAGACCCTGCCCGGCGTCGCAGCGCTGGAACGGGAGTAAGCGCGGATGGGGATGCTGGTCTGGATCGGTGCGATTGTCTCGTTGCTGGGCGTGATCGGGCTGGCATGGTGCATCATCTATGTGATGCGCCTGCGCCGTCTCGAACTGGAGGATGCCGCAATGCGGGCACGGATGCAAAAGGCGGTTCTGGTCAATTTCGCAGCGCTTGCGGTTTCGACGCTGGGCCTGATGATGGTCGTCATCGGCATCGCTCTGGGCTGACGACAAATAGCCGCAGCACAGGGATTCACAAAGCCTGCGGTTTATGCGATAGTCCTGTGAAGAAACAGCCACAACCGGCAGCAGTGACAGGCATTTTCCATGAAGCGATCGCGTCCGGCGATAGGCCCGCTCTTTTATTTCGGCACCGCGATGGTGCTCGGGCTGTATTTCGTTTTCGCTGCGGTTCAGGGCGATTTCGGGCTGTTCAACCGCGTCCAGATCGAGGCCGAAATCACCACGCTGAAAGCGCAACGCGACCGCAGGCAGGTAGAGCTTGCACGTCTGGAAAACCGCACGCGGCGGCTGTCGGATGATTTTCTCGACCTTGATCTGCTCGACGAACGCGCCCGCGACGTGCTGGGCATGGCCCGCCCGGATGAAATCGTGATCCGCTGAGCGCCCGAATTGCCACCCAACCGGCAGCATGCCCCCTGATATGCAGCCACGATCACCCGAAATGATGAATTCCGCGTCACATCTGCGGAAGGCTGTAGCGTTTGCGCGAACATGGGCCGTTTCGGCGCATGCGCCTTTGACAAAGTCCCGCGCGTCTCGCTAGGATTTGATAGGGTGATCACCTATGGGTTGTGTTGACCCTGTCATAATTCTGATGCAGTTGCGCGAGATCAAGGTTCCGCTGTGAGCCGGTCGATAAACTGTTGCGCAAGGGCAGTGCTGCGTGAGGAACACGTCTGGTGCGACTGATGCGCCATTGAAAACTGGGAGGAAGAAGAATGTTTGACCCCGTGACACTCTGGATGCAGAGCAGCCTTGTCTGGATCAGACTGTTCAAGCAACAACAGGACTTCTACCTGCAGTTTCTGGGCAATGTCGCGGAAAAGATGCCCCATGAAGATTCCGCAGCACTCGCGCGCGAGGCGGAAGCCTTGAAGGAAGTGCTGAAACCTGCTGGAAAACGCGCGACGCGCACCCCCGTCGCACGGTCGGGCACACGCAGGACCGAGTTGGCATCGGCCTGATCCACCACTCCGGCAGAGCGTTATTCCGTCGGCATGATCTCATGCCGATGGGGTCTTTGCCGTTCCTGAGCAGGTCTCCTCGCCGCCACGCATAATCCGGCACCCTTGCCTTCCCCCAATTCGCGCTGACCCGCATCTGGGTGCTTGAACTTGGTCATGCATGACGCTAGCAGGGGCAGGCCGGATGGGTGGCCGAGTGGTTTAAGGCTCTGGTCTTGAAAACCAGCGTAGGTGAGAGCCTACCGTGGGTTCGAATCCCACCCCATCCGCCACCTGCCCCCGCGAAAGCGTTCTCCCGATCCGGCTGCGGCCGGATTTTTTCGTTGTTTTCGAGGGTTATGCGGGAGGGCCTGTTCACCTGGTCTGGCGCCAGGAGACCCGGAAGCGGTCTCTCGGGGCCGATATTCTCCGGACCTGTTGCCTGTTTGGATCTGGTGAATTTTTGCAAGGCACTGAAAAAATGCTACTTTTCTTGGGTCTCCTCTGAAGACTTCGATGTCAGTGGCGTTAACCAAAAGGAACTGAAATCGGATTAAAGGTTCGACCACGAGTCCAGCCGGCGAGGTTGGCGCCTATACCGAGACGTCGATGGAGGTTTCTTGATCGTGCCAACGAAATGACCAGCCTCTGCTGGGCACAACTTGCCTACACCTTTTCGAACGCCGCACGGAAATCATAGGAGCGAACGACCCGACCCGAGTTAAGCTTCTCCTTCGCGTAGGCGGCACGATCGGCCCAAACTATGCGGGCCCTGTCTCGGTTGCGCATGCAGACTTCCTCCAACGCAGACGTCACGGGAAACCGTTCAATAAGATTAACGGTTACATGAAACCCATCTCCGTAGGTTTGCCAGTAGTCAAAGAAGAGCTTGGAGGAGAGAATCTGCAGGACCAGTGCACTTGCATCGTCCGATGCAACCTTGATTGGGATGCTGCCGGGCGTAGCGACATTATGGTCCCTGATGCCGATGTAGTTGCGCGCGACGCCCCCAACCGCAAATGCCACGCGTCCTGTGTTGGACAAAAAGGCACGAAGTGGGCGCGCACCGGCCGTCCCGCGCATATAGTCGACTAGCGTCTCCGACGCGGGCCTAGGTATTTGTCCGCTTGCATCACGATCGCTGAAAGCGCTGAACACGGGGGTGCTAGATAGTACCGAGGCACGTTCTGCTGCAGGCCATCTTTGCAGGGGGGACGCCTCGCGGAGCGACGCATCAGGGCCTCCAAGATTTAGTATTGTGCAACGTTGACTATTTGCCCGGTTCGTATTGGTGCTGTCTGGTTTACCAGCTTTGAAGAGGCAGTCGGGGATGTTGTCGTAGCTAGATGCGCTGATGCCCATTCCGGCTGACTGGATTAGGACTCGCAGGTCGGAATAGTCGCGACTGAAGCATATTGAGAGAGGGAGGATCAAACTCAGCCCTTTCAAACCCTCGTACGCCAGCATCGCCTCCAAGAAGTCTGCATACAGATTTTTCCAGCGGGAACCGCGCGGGTTGGTGACGAACGGTGGGTTCCCCGCGAAAACGACATTTGTGGTGGTACTTGTCTTCGCCCATGAGAGAAAATCGCTTTGAGCCAGGCCGATACCGTCAAAGCGTACACCTGCCGCACCCTCAATATCGCGCAATCGCTCAGAGAAGAACCGCAACGCTGCCAAGTTGATATCCACGACGTGAAAGCGCACACCAGCGAGGCTCTCTGGGGTAGCACCTAGCTGCGCCGCTTTCCGAAGAAAGCTGAACACAAACATGCCGGAGCCAGCCGATGGCTCCACAAGGTCCGAGGTAGCCACGAACGCAAGAAGCGAACGCAGGTCTCGGATCCGGTGGAGCCGGAAGAACAGGTCCCAGAAGTGGCCTGCCACGTCGGAAGGCGTGTAGTAGGATCCACTTGCCTTACGCTGCTGCGACGGATCACTGCCGCCATGGCGAGACAGTTCAAGTTCCGCCGCCTCCGCTGCCAAGATTGCCCGGTCGATCGCGCCGAGCCACTCGCCTTGGACATGCCGAGATTTCGATTGTGCGGGCGCAGATCCGTCCATCATCTTTTCCTATTTTCGCCGCTCTCATCCGCAAACGCTACGCAGTGAGTGGCACATGTTCTCTTTTTGTTCAAGGCAAACCTTCTGTCGCGCACCATACTATGCCGCCATCACGACAGCCCTGATGCGGCCTTCGTCGTGGGGGACTCCATCGCCATAGCGAACGAGTGCCTGCAGCGCGGACAGCCGCATCACCTTCACCGTTGTCTCGGGTAGCCCGGGAAGATCAACTTGGCCGTCCCACCAGAAGCCATCCTCGCGCTCGGGGCCTGGAACAACGAAGATGTTGTATATCCGAGAGAGGCCACGGTCGCGCGCGGCACCAACAAGGCATCGCTCATACCAGAGCTGCTTCGCGACATCGTTCACGCCGGGCTGGCCTTGAAGATACGGCGGCATGGACAATCGATAGTATTTGGCGTCGGCTATCACCAGATGCTCAACCGCACCGTCCTTGATACGAGTCACTATATCCGGCTGGAAGGTATCAGCCGCTTGCTCGTGTCCTTCTGTGGAACACCACGTCGGACGGGGTATGTACCTCTGCCATTGGTCGCGCTCGTTTCCTAGCGCTTGCGCGCAAACCTTCTCCCAAACATCATAGAACGCGTTTGTGCCATATAGGGCAAGGTCGGCATTCTCGGCCTTGTCGATCGCGACCAACCACGCGAGTAGCATAGGCAGAAGCTGCATTGCTCGATCCGAGAAGGCGTCCTGCATCTCCTGCCTAACGCGTACCTGACAAAGTGAAAGCGCCGGCATTTCGCCGAAAGGTTCGTATGGCTCATGGTCCAGGTTGAGAGGTCCGTAGCCTAGAAGGTGGCCGAATGTGCGCGCGGCGGTCTCAACGATCTGCCGATGCAGCCGACTTACGAAGTAGTCATGGTCCCTCGTGGCCGACCGCGAGATGGTGTCAACGTATACCGGGCGCCCCGAAGACAACACGGGTACCGTGCGCTCAATTGTACGGCGCCAGCTGACTTGCCCATGTCCACCGAGCACCTCCCGCTCGCGGCGGCGGCGGTAAATCCCCGCGTTGTGGTAGTCTCGAATAAGCCAGTCGGCGAGCGCGAGCGCGTTAAGTTCTGTATGAGCCGCCATAGGGTCAAGAAATGGGGCCTCGTCTCTGTGCTGCGGCTGCCAACGTGCATATCGGCGCAAAGCGCGAACGACCTGGCGCATGGTGGATGTGACAGTACCGTGCGTAGCAGAAAAAATCTTCGGCAATATTTGGATCGAGCGTCCGCCAGCAACAGCGACACCAACGAAACGCACGCGTAACGCGCCATTTCTATCCGGAGTGAGCACCCCGTTCTGGATCAACATTCTCCTCATTTCCGGATTAGGAAAAAGTTCCATCAGCCGTGCTGGTGGCAACACCTCTTCTTCGCTTAGGACTTCAAATCGCTTTGTCGACCGCACCGAATTGCATCCCCTCTGCAAAAATTTGTTCGCCCCTTTCATATGCATCTGCGAGTGCGCCGTAACTCAGCGAAGAACCCCTGAATAGTGCCTCAGGATTGTGCCGTACCACGTCATCACGCAGATATAGAAGTAGCTTGTTTTTGAAGGATTGGGCGCTCGTTAGTTCGTCCTCGCGCATAAAAAATGGTCCGAGAAGCCGATCTTCGGGAATATCTCTTTTGCGAAGGTGATCATTTATCACTGCTCGAAAGGTATTCCACGGCACGCTTCCCCCTAGGAAGTTCAGGCGAACCATCCAACTCGCGGTTACGTGCTCGGACGCATTCAAAGCGACATATTCGAAAGTCCAGCGACGCTTGAAGGCGGCGTCTAAGGGCATGACGCCTTGGTCGGCACTGTTCATGGTTGCCCACAAGTAGAGGTTCGCTGGAAGGCGCACCGACACGGACAAGCCGTGAGAGCGAAGATAGTCGCATGCTTCGGTTGGCATCACTACTGGGAACTTTCCATTTCCTTCATTGTCGCGGTCGAGAAGCTGGAACACTTCACCGAAAACGGCTGGCGCGTTCGCCCGATTTAGTTCTTCTATGATTAGCACGAAATTATGTTCTGGGTTCTTTAACGCGCGAACAAGCAGGCGAAGAAATGGGCCGGGCGCGAAAGCATAATCGATCAGTGGCTCGTATTTTCCAGCATCAGTAACCCTGTCAGCCGCCAAAAGCGAGACGGTTCCTTCGCGATAGATCGGAACCGGTCGGTATGCTCCCACAAACTGGCCGTAAGTATAATCTGGATGGAACGTTACACGCTCATTCAGTTCGTCAGCGCCGAAGTAGGTTCCTACCTCCACATCGAGTTGATGGCTCTTGCCGGTGCCGGGCGCACCGTAAAGGATGCGGTTGCGAGGAAGCTCAGCCGCAACAGGGTTAGGGGGCGCGTCTAACGTGTCGGTAGGCTGCCCATCTTTGCTCGTTGCTACCTCCTTGGGTTCACCGTCAAGAGACTTTTTGATTAAGCTTTGATCCACTACGACGCGATCATGAAGGTCGCGCATGTTCTCAAGGTAGTACGGGAGAAGGTCGGGTTGAAAGCAACAAACCAGCCGATCCTTACCGTCTATGGACTGGCCAAAACCGTTCCGCATAGCGTCTGCCAAAGCCGGAACACGCACATAGCAACTGCTGGGCTGCTTGTGATCACGATAGGCACTGGCATCCCATGCCGAGACCACCGTCTTGCCGTCACGAATGTACATGCCGAGCAGTAGACACCGCTCCTGTCCCGTGTTTGGCAACTCAAACTCTCGCTTGTGTTCAGCATAGTCGCGGCTGAGCTGAATACGCTTCTCCTCTAGATGCCGGCTTGCATAGGCAAGGTTCGGAAAAACAAACACATTTAGCTTGTATGATCGATTGCCGCACGCAACCTCCATAACGGTCAGCTTTTTCTGTTCGTCTGAGGCCATCTTGGTAATTGACCAACCCCGCGCAGAAAAGCCGTCTCGCAGAACATTTTCTCGTTGATTCATTGTCGGATGGCTGGGGTCATAGTCATCAACGATCTGCCCATCCGCAGTTGCTTGTTTGCTAACCTTAGCCATGTTTACAGCTTCTCAAGCAGGTGGCGGACCATCGCCTCGCCCAAAAGGCAAGGTACTGCATTTCCGATCTGCTTCTGGATCGATCGCCGGTTGCCCGCAAATTTATAGTCGTCGGGGAATGTCTGGATTGCCGCGATCTCTGGAACGCGAAGCCGACGATTGTCCCAGTGGAACGGACCGACCCAGGGGCCTGGCTGAGCAGCAATGGTTATTGCCGGCTCTTCTGGATGAAGCTTCTGCAAAAAATTCCAGAAGCGCCCTCCTGCCCGGAAGGTGCGTCCGCTGTAATTGTTTAGGCCGGAAAGAGCCATATAATTCCTTCCGGCCGGAACATGGATGAGTTCGTGATAATATGTGCCGCTAGAGGCATCCTCTTGGGGCTCTGCGTATTGCTGACCGGAGTATTTTTCAATGAACGATCCGACTCCGACATATGGAGCAAAGCCGTTCATAAGTTCCGGCTTTCCTGGGTCGCTATGCGTTTTGGGTGGAGACGGGATAGGTGTCTTGGCTCCCCGAATTCCAAATACAAAGATCCGCTTCCTCTTTTGTGGGACACCGAAATCGGCAGAATTTGCGCGATAAACTGTGCATGCGTAACCCATGGCCTCCGCGTCGCGCAAGAACTGCTCAAAAACAGCTATATTTGTAGGATGTCTTATGCTTTCGACGTTTTCAAACAAGAACCCTGTCGGCTGCAATTCGCTAACCGCACGGAGGTACTGCCCGAGCATGTTGCGAGGATCCTCCGCAATGAGGCGGTTGTCGTTTCTGACCCAATATCCGTTCTTTGAAAAGGGTTGGCATGGCGGGCCACCAATAAGAACAGTCTCCGAATCGTCGCGCCAGTGCGTGAAGTCGACCGTTTCAATGCCTTTTTCTAAGACCGCTGCTTGATGGCCGCCAATATTGTTGAGTCGCAGAGTTTGGGCAGCGTCAGGATCGTTTTCAACGCAGACGACAATTTTCGCACCGGCATTGGTCGCTCCGATGTCCAGACCGCCGGCCCCTGAAAAAATACTCACGCATTTGACCAATGTTCTGCTCCTCTATTGCCGTCCTTGGTGCCGGAGGCTTTTGTGTTGTCTGATGTGTTCATCGTCTTGATGCAAGGGTCGCACCCGATTTTCACGAATCGCAATCCGGTCGGAGGTGCTCCGCACTTGTCATCGTGCCTACCCTAGACGCATATCGTGGGCAATGCAGCAAGAAACTACCACATCTAGAGACTGCCGCGCTCGTTCAGGCACCCGTTTGGTAGGGACATGGTTCTCGCCGTGGGGAGGCACTGCCACAAAGGTTCTGGTCGGCGTAGGCCCAGCCGTAGGCACTCCAGTTTGCTGGAAACGGCTCCATCATGCGCGCCAGCGTCACCTCCGGCCCTTGTTTCCCATCCAAGATAGCCTCGACGAGGTCGGGCGCGAGCAGCGAAAGGCGCAGGACACGGGTCATGTACGAGGGCGCGATACCCTCGCGCTCGGCCAGTTCGGCGATGGTGGCGTACTCGCCCGACTCCAGCCTGCGCTTCCAGCGGAAGGCACGGGCCAGCGCCTTGACAAGCGTGTTGTCGATTCGCCGCGGTTGCGCGGCGCCCTCTGGCAGCTGCATCTCTTTTCGTCCGCCGCGCTTAACGACGCGGAATGGGACGTGGAGCGTCACGGTCTCAGGAATCGGCGCGCCGCGTGTCATGCTGCTTCTCCGATATCGCCGGCCAACATCTCGCGGGCGAGGCAGCCAAGGCCATCAACGCGTAGCCGAACGTTCAGGCTGTCCGTGGCGATGTCGACCCTCGCGACCAGCAGCGCCACGATGCGCGCCTGCTCGGCGGGGAAGAGTTCGTCCCACAGCGGGTCGATCTGCTGCAAGGTCGCGCGGGCGTCGGCGTCTGAGATGTCTTCGGCGTAGGCACGCGCCGCTTTCCATGTCCCCGCCACGATCTCGGGCTGGCGGAACACGGCGCGTAGCTGGTCGATGACTGCGGCCTCGATCTCCCCTGCTGGCACGCGGCCAACGGTGCATGATCCGGCCCCGTGCTTCAGCACGGTCTGGCTGACGTAGTAGCGGTACAAACGGCCACCCTTCCGGGTGTGGGTCGGCGAGAAGGCCGCGCCATCGGGGCCATAGAGCAGCCCCTTCAGCAACGCGGGCGTATCGGCTCGGGTGCGCGCGGCGCGCTTGCGCGGGCTCTCCTGCAGGATCGCATGGACGCGGTCCCAAGTCTCGCGGTCGATGATCGCGTCGTGCTCGCCGGGGTAGCTTTCGCCCTTATGGACCGCCTCGCCGATGTAGGCGCGGTTCGACAGCATCCGATAGAGGTACTTCTTGTCGATGCGGTTGCCGCGCGGCGTGCCAATTCCCCTCGCTGCTACTTCGCGGGCCAGTTCCGTGCAGGATCCGATCTCCAGGAAGCTGGCGAAGATCCAGCGCACATGCGCAACGGTGTCTTCGTCGATCAGCAATTTTCGGTTCTCGACCCGGTACCCATAGGGCGGCACCCCGCCCATCCACATGCCCTTGCGCCGCGATGCGGCGACCTTGTCGCGGATTCGCTCGGCCGTCACCTCGCGCTCGAACTGAGCGAAACTGAGCAGAATATTCAGCGTCAGCCGCCCCATGGAAGTGGTCGTGTTGAAGCTTTGCGTCACCGAGACGAACGTGACGGCGTTCCGGTCGAACACTTCGACCAGCTTGGCGAAGTCGGCGAGCGAGCGGCTGAGCCGGTCGATCTTGTAAACCACCACCACATCGACGAGCCCGTCCTCGATATCGGCCATCAGGCGCTTCAGGCCGGGCCGTTCCAGCGTCCCCCCCGAAATGCCGCCGTCGTCATACTGGTCGCGGACGAGCACCCAGCCCTCGGACCGCTGGCTGGCGATAAAGGCCTCGCAGGCCTCGCGCTGAGCGTGGAGGCTGTTGAACTCCTGCTCCAGCCCTTCCTCGGAAGACTTCCGGGTGTAGACCGCGCAGCGGAGCTTGCGGACAACTGGCTTGGTCATGTCCGCCCCCTGTGATTCTTGAGGCCGAAGAAGACCCAGCCATTCCAGCGCGTGCCGGTGATGGAGCGCGCAATGGCCGACAGCGACTTGTAGGGCCGCCCCTGCCATTCGAAGCCGTCGGCGGTGACGGTGACGATCTGTTCGACGCCCTGCCACTCGCGCAGCAGCCGCGTGCCGGTGATCGGGCGGCCACGGTCGGCGCGCATGCCGCGCTTCTTCCTGTCGCCGCCGTCCAGTTCCTCGCCGAGTCGTTCCAGCCGCCGGATCGTCTCGGGTTTCAGCCCGCCATAGGCGAGTTCCTGGATGCGGTAGGCCAAGCGACTTTCCAGGTAGCGGCGGTTGAACGGCGGCGGCTCGCTGTCGAACAGGTCGCGCCACTGTTTCTTCAGGTCGGGCGTCGGCGTGGTCTTGAGCGCGGCCAGGCGCGCGGGGATGGGATCGGGCTTGTTCATGCATTTCTCCGGTGAGTTGGAGTTGCATGACGGCATTGGCCGGACGGATAGTGTAGGCAACGTTCTCCAGTATCGTCAGATACTTCTCCACCATCCCGCATCCGCAACCGAACCAGCCCAAGCGCCAGCAGGCCGCAAAGTTCGGCGCGACGCTCGGCGGCGGTCATCTGGTCGGGCGGGAGCGGATTGGGGCGTTTCATGCGGGCCTCGGAGCTGTCGTCTCCTTGGGCCTCTACTCACCTTGATTGCGAACCGTCCCATGGCCGCTGGTGATGCACGGACCACGCCCATCCTGACTCGACTCAGGGTTGTTCGGACTGCTAGAACATAGAGAGAACAATCAGAGCTGAAAGGAAGGGGTTCCATGGGTTCCGACATCAAGAAATTCGTCAATCCGAAATTTCTCAACAGCATCGATGTCGTGCTCATGCGCGATCTCTTCGCGCGCCATTTCAAGGAAGATAGTCTTCCGCTCGCATTCGACGGCGAGATTGCCGAAGTTCGCAAACGGATGGCCGCCTATTTCGCGACACCGATCACCGACTGGTCCGAGGGTCTGATCGCGGACCTGCATCGGGTCGCCGAACTCGGTACAGGCGAAGGGATGCAGCTCATCCTGAATGAAGCCCGCCGCCGGAGCGTGATCCTCTATCCCGAGCCCGACGCGGAAGATGGCGGATCGGCACCGTTGAAGCACGAGGCCAAGCATGTTGCGCTGCACGCCTACCTGCATCATCACCAGATCTTCGAGGCGGCGGCCGATTTCCAGGCACTGATGGCGCCGACCGCGATGGCGGAGTTTCGCGGCCCGGAGCGCGATGTCGGGGCCGATCTGACAGAGGAGGCGTCGGCGGCATTCAAGGCCGCCATCGTGAAACTGTTCGAGCAGGACCTGCAGGGCGATTACTGCCGTCTCGGCCCCTATGAGGAAGATGGCGAAATCAACCTCGTCGTCAGCCATGGGGCGCCGGTCACGACCACGCCGATCGTGGCGGGCGACCGCGAACAGATCATCACCCTGCGCGCGGTGAAATATGCGGCCCTGCGCTATTCATCGAACGAAGGGCTCCTGCGCATCGGCGGCGTGCCAAGGGCGCAGCAGGCCGAAGTGGCGGCGATCTTCGCCGAACACATCCTCGGGCGACCCGGTTTCTTCGCCGGCAAGGACGCGCGCGATCTCTACACCCTCGATCCCATCACGGCTTTCGGCCCGGACTTCGCATTCCAGCATGCGTTCGACGAGAGGATCCTCGAGGTTCGGATCGTGGCGGCAGCGGCCGATTTCTTCACCGAGGACGAGGATGGCGCATGGCGCTATGTGCGCAGCTGGGAGTCGAAAGATGCATCCGGTGCAGCGCTTCGGCATTTCAAGTCCAGTGAGGTGCGTTTCGGCCGCGGCTGGCGTCTGGGAGAGATCACCTTCCGGGTGTTCTTCAAGAGCGACGCGAAACAGCCCGCCAAGTTGACCGTGCGTTTGAAACCGCCCGGCACGCTCGCCTTCCGTCGAACGCGGTTCGAGAAAGCGATTCACGCGCTGGTCGCGCGCAACGGGCTCGAAAAGGATCGCGATGCTGACCTGGTTGTGGAAGCGGCTGAGTAACGGCCGTGCGGAGGCCACGGTCTCCGGCCGGACGCTGCGCCGCTTCTCCGAGCGGGAGATCGAACGCCTGCTGCGGGCCGGGGTTCTGGTCGAACAGCGTAACGCCGACAGCTGGTCGCTCTGCGCGCATTGCGACTGCGGACTCGACGCGCGCCCGATCCGAAAGGTCGGCGACGAACTGCGTGCCTGCTGTCCGAATGACGTCGCGGCGGACGAGGTGCTGGAGCCGGACGACCTTCGCCGGTTCGGGATCGACGCCGACAAGCTGATCTCGGCCATTGCAGCATCGGGCGGATTTCCGGCGGCGGCCACCGTCGTTGCAGACGGGCTGTGGCTGCTCGGAAAGCTGCCGACAGGTATCTGCGTCTTTCTCTGCCGCGACACGCAGGTGCTAATGGCGCCTGCCACCATCCTCGCGACCAGGATGGCCGCCGCATCGGCACCCATCACCGTCATCTCCATCGACGTCGACCCCACAACCGAACTGCACTTGCGTGCGGCCGGTCTCGAAGCCCGCTCGTTCGCCGAATGCGTGCTGGTGGACGATCGCGGCACGGAGCAGCTCGCGCTTGACAGGCTCTCGCCCATCGCCGTGACAGCGCCCCGCCTTGTCCTGAGCCGTAGCCGCCAGTCGGCAATGTTTGACGGACGTCGCCTCGATCTAACGCCACAGATGTTCGCACTGCTCCGGCTTTTCGCGGAACAGGCCGGGCAGCGCGACCCCGTGCTGCGCAAGGAGACCATCGACGCGCAGACCGGGAGACCGGCGAACGAGATCGTGCGGGATCTGCGCAAGGCCCTGGTCGGCTGCGGCCTGTCGCGGGCGTCCGCCGACGCTCTGATCGTGACCGTGCGAGGCTACGGCTATCGCCTCGGCATCGCTCCCGCCGAGGTCGTCGTCGAGGACTGAGACCTCCACACACTTTCCGCACACAACAAGCACACGCCAAACACACCGAAAGCGTCGGCGGGTCCGGCAGTCTTGGAACAACAGCAATGATGTTCCGAGGCACCACGACATGCACCCTCCGATTACCCCCGCCGACCTTTCCACGCTGATCGCTGAAGCCGATGCCGCCGCGCGCCGTCTGCGCCGCAAGCTGGTCTTGCCCGCCGCCGATCATGACGATCTCCGCCAGGATCTCTTGGTCGACCTGATCTGCCGCCTGCCAGGCTTTGACGCGCGGCGCGGCAGCATCGGCGCCTTCGCCAACATCGTTCTGCGCAACCAGTCCTCGCGGATCGCGATGCGCCATCACCGCCAGCGGCGTGCGCAGGGTGGGTCACTCCTCTCGCTCGAGGTGCCGCTGGCCGGAACCCGCGAGCCGGTCGGCGAGACACTGACCGAGGAGGACGGGCTTGCCGCCTGGCACGGCCAGGCCTGTTGCGCTGCCGCTGTCACCGAACTTCACCACGCCCTGCAGGCTGCGCTCGCGCGGCTCGCGGTCGAGGATCGCCGGTTCTGTGCGGCGCTGGCGCATCGCCCCATCACCGCGCTCGCGGCCGAGGGTTTCGGCAGCCGCTCCGCGCTCTACCGCCGCCTCGCCGATCTCCGTCACGTGCTCACCGCCCACGGTCTCGGTCCCGCGTGGGACGATCTCGCGGCGACCTGAGTAGAGGCGAAAGGAGGAGATCATGTTCATGGGCACCACCCCCTTCATCACGGTCCGCGCCCGCCGACCGCTCACCGAGATCGAGTTCTGCGCCTGGGTGGCGCAGGCCGTGCCGGGCGACCGGCTGGAATACCATCGCGGCTTTCTGGTTCTCGACATCTTCCCGATGTTCGCCCGGTTGCCGGACCAGCAGCGTGCGGAACTGGCCCGGCTCGGGTCGCGCGCCTTCTGGGCCGCCGAACAGGGTCTCGTGCACCTCGTGCAGGAGCGCACGGGCCCAGACCAGTTTGCCTACATCGCCGTCGCCCGCCCCAAGCCGAAGGCCGCAGCCGTGTCGCTGTCCGCGCTGCTGCTCGCCGAGCAGGGGGAGCCCGACCACGCCACCGGTTCGAGTGGTCGGGCTGCCGCGTGATGACCGCCTTCCAATCCCTTTTTGCCGATCATGGAGACCCTTACATGCCGTTCCCCGCGAACACCCCCACCGTCGACGACTTGCCGGGCCTCGGCTTGCAGGACATCGCCCAGCTGCCCGTCGAACTGCTGGCCATCCTGCAGCGCGACGTTGATGAGCGCATCAAGCGTGACAAGGCCGCGAAGGCCCGCCTCGATGGCGCGCTGACGGTCCGCTACGCCACCCGCGCCGCCGAGGAACGGCATGCGGCGGGCAAGGACACTGGCACGATCCGCTTCGACGACGGCGATTTCACCGTGGTCGCGGAGCTGCCGAAACGGGTCGATTGGGATCAGGATCGCCTCGCCGCCATGGTCGAGCGCATCCGCGCCGCCGGGGACGATCCCGCGCAGTATGTCGACATCGCGTTCAAGGTGCCCGAGCGCAAATACGCCGCCTGGCCCGATGCGATCCGCGCCGGTTTCGAGCCCGCGCGCACCGTCCGGCCCGGGACACTGAAGATCGAGATCGTCCCGCAGGGGGGCGATCAATGAGCCTGCGCATCATTTCCGCCGACGACCGGCTGCGCGAGGCGCAGGGCAAGACCACCATGGCGCTGTTCGGGCCGAGCGGCGCGGGCAAGACCACGCTGCTGAAGACCCTGCCGGCCGCCGAGACGCTATGCATCGATCTGGAGGCGGGCCTCAAGTCCGTCCAGGACTGGCCGGGCGACAGCATCCCGATCCGCCGCTTTTCCGACGCGGTCGACATCGCCTGCCTGATCGGCGGCGCAAACCCCGCCGCCCAGCCCGAGGAGCATTTCTCGGAGGCGCATCATGCACATCTGCGGGCGCAGCATCCCCAGCTGGCCGAGAAGATCGACACCAAGCGCATCATTTTCGTCGACAGCATCACCGACCTGACGCGTCAGGCCATGGCATGGGCCAAGACCCGGCCCGAGGCACTGTCGGAACGCACCGGCAAACCGGACACGCGCGGCGCCTACGGGCTTCTGGCGCGCGAGGTCATCGGGCTTCTCAAACACCTCCAGCATGCGCCGGGCCGCACTGTCATCTTCGTCGGCATCCTCGAGAAGGTCGTCGACGACATGAACCGGGTCACCTGGCAGCCGCAGATGGACGGCGGAAAGGTCGCGCGGGAACTGCCCGGCATCGTCGACCAGGTGCTGACGATGAGCCTGTTCACGCAGGATCCCGGCGCGGGGCCCGATGCGCCCCCGACCTGGCGGCACGATCCCGACAAGGGCAACGCACGCCGCCTCGTCTGCCAGTCCGGCAATCCGTTCGGCCTGCCGGCCAAGGATCGCAGCGGCAGGCTCGACCTGACCGAGCCGCCCGATCTCGGCGCGCTGCTCACCAAGATCAACCAACCCCGGAAAGGATGACGACATGACTTTCGACATGAACGACGTGGAGCCGCAGCAGTCCGGCGACCTTATCCCCGACGGCACTTTCGCCAAGCTGGTGATGACGCTGCGCAAGGGCGGCACCGACGGGACTGGCGATGTGGATCGTGGGCTGCTCAAGGCCTCGAACCAGCCCGGCAGCGACGTGCTGATGCTCGACGCCGAGTTTACCGTCGCCGAGGGCCCGCATGCCCGGCGCAAGTTCTGGCAGAACTTCACCGTGCAGGGCGGCAAGCTCGACGAGCAGGGCCAGTCGATCGGCTGGAAGATCTCGAAATCGACCTTCCGCGCGATGATCGACAGCGCGCTCGGGCTGAACCCCGAGGACATGAGCGAGGCGGCGAAGGCCAAGCGGGTGCTGCGCGGGCTCGCCGATCTCGACGGCATCAGCTTCGTCGCGAAGATCCAGATCGAGCCGAGCCGCAACCCTGCCTACAAGGATGCCAACAAGCTCGACCATGTCGTGCTGCCCACCGCGCCCGAATGGCAGAAGGTGATGGCGGGCGAGCCCGTGCCTGCCCAGCCCTCGAACAAGCCCCGGCCCGCTGCCGCAGCCGCGCAGCCCGCGACCCCGGCATGGGGTCAGCCGCAGGCGGCCGCCGCGCCCGCGGCGCCGGCCTGGGGTACGCCGTCAGCTCCGGCTCAGCCCGCCACCCAGACACCGCCCGCCGCCAAACCCGGCAACGGCCCGGCCTGGCTGAACCCGTGAGCCCGGACGAATGGCAGGCGCATGTCACCGCGGAGGCGGCACTGGCGATGGGACGCTGGCTCGAGGCGCGGGGGCGTCTCGACCGCCCCATCGCCAGCCTGACCCGGCGCGATCTGGAATGCATGGCAGTGAGCGCCATCAGCCGGTTCATCGTGCTGTCCTCCGAGCGCCGAACCGCCGCCCCGGACAAGGAGGAGCGCGACGCGCTGGACCTGCTGCTCATGGGGTGACGCGCGCGGACCTCGCCCGGCGCGTGCCCTGCGCCCAGTGCGGTCGCGAGGCCCGGGGCTTCGGCTACTGCCACGGCCTGCGCTGGGACCGTCACCCTCATTACCGCTTCTGCTCGATGGCTTGCCTGATGGCGGGCTCGGCTAACGCCAAAAGGAACCACGGCATGATCGACAAGACCGACATGGAGAAGCGCGCCATCGTGGAGGCCCGCAGGATGCTCGCCGAGGCGCTGACGGAGATGGGCCTGATGGCGCCCTTCTTCGACCGCCCGGCCGCGGACATCGACCGCGTGATCGAGGCCTGCGTCGACGGCTTTCAGGCCTCGATGCAGCGCCAGTCCGACAACGGCGACGTGCCATTCTGAGGGGGGGCGATGCTGGTAGATTTCAATCACGGATCGGGCTTCGTCTACGGTCGCGACGCCTCGGACCCCGAACCCCTCGGCGCGCGGATCAACGGCCGCATCGATGCCGCGCTGGAGGCCGAACGCGAGGGCCAGCGCCCGCGCAACTATCTGGGCGCCAGCCGCATCGGCGAACCCTGCGCGCGGCGGCTGGTCTACGAGGTCACACACACGCCGCCCGATCCCGGCAAGTATTTCGAGGGGCGCGTTCTTCGGATCTTCGCGGCCGGGCATGTCTTCGAGGATCTGGCGATCCGCTGGCTGCGGCAGGCCGGGTTCGATCTGCGCACGCAGACGCAAGCTGGCGGCCAGTTCGGTTTCGAGACGGCGGGCGGGCGCATTCGCGGCCATGTGGACGGCGTGATCGTCGGTGGCCCGGAGATCGGCCTCGGATGGCCCGTTCTCTGGGAGCACAAGGCACTGAAAGCCTCGTCCTGGTCCGACACCGCGAAGAAAGGCGTGCAGCTCTCGAAGCCCGTCTATTTTGGCCAGATGCAGATCTACATGGCCTACTTGGGCCTCGGGTCCGCGCTTTTCACCGCGCTGAACAAAGACACCTGCGAGCTCTACCACGAGCATGTGCCATTCGATCCGGCCGCCGCGCAGGCGCTGTCGGACAAGGCGGTCGACGTGCTGCGCGCCGCCGACGCGGGCGATCTTCTGCCCCGCATCGCGACCAGCCCCGACTTCTTCCTCTGCCGGTTCTGCCCCTTCGCCGCCCGCTGCTGGGAGGACCGGGCATGACCATCACCCTTTCCGAAACCCAGGGCCGCGCCATCTCCGCGATCCGCGACTGGTTCGAGACGCGGCGGCACGAGCAGCAGATCTTCCGCCTCTTCGGCTATGCCGGGACCGGCAAGACCACCATCACCGCCATGGCGATCGAGGCGCTGGGGCTTGAGCCGATGACCCCGGGCGGGCTTGGCGGCGTGCTCTTCGCCGCCTTCACCGGCAAGGCGGCGCTCGTGATGACGCGCAAGGGTACGCCCGCGCAGACCATCCACAGCCTGATCTACCGCGTCTCCGAGGCGACGCCCGAAGAGATCGCGCGCGCGACCGAGGATCTGGCGGCGCTGCGGCGCGACCTGCCGCGCATGGGTCCGGCCGAGCGCGGTTTCGCGATGACACGCATCGCCCAGCTCGAGTTACGCCTAGAGGACATCCACCAGCCGAAGTTCCTGATCAACGAGCAGTCGATCCTGCGCGACGCGGATCTCTTGGTGCTCGACGAGGTCTCGATGGTCGGCGAGGACATGTCCCGCGACCTCATGGCCTTCGGCAAGCCCATCCTGGTGCTGGGCGATCCGGGGCAGCTGCCGCCCGTGAAGGGCACGGGCTTCTTCACCGAGACCGCCCCGGACGTGATGCTGACCGAGGTGCACCGCCAGGCGGGCGACAGCGCCATCCTGCGGCTTGCGACATTGGCCCGCGAGGGATTGCCGATCCCGCCCGGCGCGCATGACGACCATGTCTGGAAGATGTCGCGCCACGAGGTCGGCCCAGCCCAGATGCTTCAGGGCGGCCAGGTGATCTGCGGCACCAACGCGACGCGGCGCTGGCTGAACATTGCGATGAAGCGCGCGGCCGGGTTCGGCGCCGATTATCCGACAGGCGGCGGCGAGAAGATTATCTGTCTCAAGAACCGCCACGATCTCGGGCTGATCAACGGCATGTTCCTGACCCTCACCGAGGTGCGGCAGGATCCGGACGACGCCTTCGCCTTCAGCGCCATGGTCGAGACCGAGGACGGGGTGAGCCTCGGCGGGCGACAGAGTCTCTGGCGCGGCGAATATGCCGATCATGTCGCCTACGACCCCGAACGCGGGCGGCGGGAATGGCAGATCCGTCGCGGTCTGATCGAGTCCAGCTGGGGCTACGCCATCACCTGCCACAAGTCGCAGGGCTCGCAATGGGAGAACGTCGTCGTGTTCGACGACGGTTTCGGGCGCACCGCCGCCGACCGCAACCGCTGGCTCTACACCGCGATCACGCGGGCCGAGAAAGGCCTGGTGATCCTTGCTTGACCTCAACGACGCCAAACCGCTCGGCGGCGAGCCTCTGCGCTACGATCTCGACCTGGTGGTGGCGCGCCTTCGCGAGACCGCGGAAGTCTGGGTGCCACGCCTGTTCCCGCGCGGGCGAAGATCAGGCGACGAGTGGCGGCTCGCCAACATCCGGGGCGACGCGCCGCGCAATACCGGCTCCTGTGTCATCACGCTGCGCGGTGCGCATGCAGGCGACTGGATCGACTTCGACGGCAATCAGGGCGGCGGCCCGATCAGCGCCATCGAGGAAGCGACCGGGCTCGACGGCCGGGCGCTGATCGTCGAGGCAGCAGAACTCGCGGGCATCGCGCCAGGCGCACCGGAACGCCGCGTACCGCCGACGCCGCCCCCATTGAAGCGCGATCCCGCGCTGGAGATCGCGCACATCCTGACGGGTGCGGAGACGATCACGGGCTCTCCGGTCGCGCGGTATCTGACCGGACGCGGCCTGATGGTGCCCGAGGCCGCCGATCTGCTGTTTCACCCTGACCTGACCCATTGGGAGACGAAGACCGGCTATCCGGCCATGCTTGGACAGGTCCGCGACCGCGATGGCGCGGTCATCGGCCTGCACCGCAGCTATCTCACCATCGACGGACCAGCGGTCACCAAGGCCCCGCTCGACAAGGCCAGGAAGATGCTCGGCCGGGTGGCGGGTGGCGCCGTGCGTCTGGCCGCGCTCGGTGACGGCGATCGGCTGGCGCTTTCCGAAGGAATCGAGACCGGCCTCGCGGTGATGACCGCATGCCCCGATCTGCCGGTCTGGGCCACGCTCTCGACCTCGGGCCTCGAACAGGTCGAGCTGCCGCCGGCCGCCACGCGCATCGTGATCCTCGCCGACAACGACGCCTCGGGCGCCGGCTTGCGCGCCGCGGATGCCGCCGCGCGACGACTGCGCGCGCAGGGGCGCGACGTCGCCATCGCCGTGCCGCCAGAGGAAGGCCAGGACTTCAACGACCTGCTGCTGAGCGAAGGGCCCGAGGCTGTCGCTGCCCTGATCGCCGACGCGGAGGCCATCACCGAGGCAGAACCTACGCTGCTGATCGGGCAGCATCGGCCGGTCAACTATCAGGGCAGCGGCGAGGCCATCCCCACCCTGCGCGCCGACGAGGGCGATCTGGCCCGCTCGGTCGAGCGGGTCTGGAGCCTGCTCATGGCGTCAAACCGGACGCCGTGGGTATTCCGCTTCGCCGGGCAGCCGACATGGGTAGTGCCTGACGACGAAGGCCGTCCGGTCGCCACCGCGATTACCGAGGAACGGCTGCGTCACATGTTGGCGCGGCTGGCGCACTGGAAGAAACTGAACGGCAAGGGCGATCTGGTCGCGGCCCCGCCGCCGATCGCCGTGGTGAAATCCGTGCTGGCCACGCCCGATCCGGCGCTGCCCGTGCTTGTGGGCATCGTCAACACGCCAGTGTTCGGTCGCGGCGGCACGCTGCTGACCACGCCGGGATATCATCCCGACGCGCGGCTCCTCTATGCCCCCACGCCCGGGTTTGTCGTGCCGACCATTCCGGCCAAGCCGGCCGCCGCCGAAGTTGCCGCCGCTCGCAATCTGCTGTGCGAGGACCTGCTCGGCGACTTCCCCTTCGTCGGCCCCGCCGAGATGGCGCATGTGATCGCGCTGCTGCTGCTCGGCTTCCTGCGCGGGATGATCGACGGGCCGACGCCGCTGCACCTGATCGAGAAGCCCAGCCCCGGCTCCGGCGCCACGCTGATGGTCGATGCCGTGGCTACCATCCTCACCGGCTCGGGCGCGAGCGTCATGACCGAAGGGCGCGACGATGACGAATGGCGCAAGCGCGTCACCGCCAAGCTGCGCCAGATCCCCGCCATCGTGCTGATCGACAACTTGCGCGCCAAGCTCGACAGCTCCGCCGTCGCGGCCGCGCTGACGGCGCCATTCTGGGAGGATCGGATCCTCGGCGCATCGGAAATGGCGCGGCTGCCGATCCGCTGCCTCTGGATCGCAACCGGCAACAACCCCGAGTTCTCCAACGAGATGGCGCGCCGCCTCCTGCGCATCCGGCTCGACCCTCACGAGGAGCGCCCCTGGCAGCGCACCGGCTTCCGCCATCCCGATCTGATGACATGGGTGCGTGCCAATCGCCCCCGGCTGGTCGCCGCCTGCCTGACGCTCTGCCAGGCGTGGATCGCCGCCGGAAAGCCGCGCGGGGCGCGCACCATCGGCTCCTTCGAGAACTGGGCGCATGTCGTGGGCGGCGTTCTCGAGGTCGCGGGCATTCCCGGCTTTCTCGGCAATCTCGACGAGATGATGGAAGCCTCCGACAGCGAGGGCGCGGGCTGGAGCGCCTTCATCGCCGCTTGGTGGGACCGGTTCGGAACCGCCGAGGTGGGCGCGGCCGACCTCTTCGACGTAGCGGCGTTCTGTGACCCGGCTCCACCAATCAGCGGCAACACCGACAGGGCACAAAAGACCAGCTTCGGGATCGCCATCAAGAAGATGCGGGACCGAGTGTTTCGAGTGGGTGCGAGGAAGGTTCGCCTGGTCAAGGCAGGGATCGATCACAAGGCCACCCGCTGGAAGCTTGAGGTCTGCGAGGACGGTCCGTCCCGACGTGGGCCTGAACAACCTCAGGCTAGGGAACCTCGGCCCTGCGGGGGGAACCTCAAAACCGGAGGTTCCCCGGTTCAAGTGTCTGAGATCATTGGCCGAGGGGAACCTGGGGAACCTGGGGAACCTCTTTCAACCCTTACGCACACGCGCGCGCACGCACACGCGAAGGATGATGCCGAAAAAGGTTCCCCAGGTTCCCGAGGTTCCCCAAAACATTCGAGATCAGGGGGTTATGCCGGGGAACCTACAGGGGAACCTCTGATCCGACGTTCCCAAGGTTCACCCGTCCCCGATTGGCTACGGGAGCTTGATCCATGAGCCCCGCATGCCCCGCCCGTCACGCCATCGAGCAGCAACCCGGAAAGGAGCCCATCATGGCCCACGCATCTCTGACCTCGACACCCATGAGCGCCCCATGCCCCGGCGTGCCGGTCGTCCTCGCCCTAGATCTCGGCACCACGACCGGCTGGGCCCTGCAGGCGGCGGACGGTCTGATCACCAGCGGCACCGTATCCTTCCGACCCAGCCGCTACGACGGTGGGGGCATGCGATACCTGCGGTTCCGGGGCTGGCTCGACCAGCTGGCGAACGACGCCGGGGCCATTACCGCCATCCACTTCGAGGAGGTTCGCAGGCACGTCGGCACCGACGCGGCGCATGTCTATGGCGGGCTGCTGGCCACGCTGACGTCATGGGCGGAGACCGCGGGCGTCGCCTATCAGGGCGTGCCCGTCGGCACGATCAAACGCCACGCCACCGGCAAGGGCAACGCGAACAAGGACGCCATGATGGCGGCCGCCCGGGCGCGCGGCTTCTCGCCCGCCGACGACAACGAGGCCGACGCCATCGCGATCCTGCTCTGGGCGCTGGAGACCCGGGGGGGTGTGCAATGAGCGGCATGCGGTTCACGCCAAAGGGATACGGCGGTCGCCGTCGCAACCCCGACGAGGTCAAGCGCGACGGCTGGAAGGAACAGGGGCTGCTGGCCGTCGCCATCGACGACGACCGTCTGACCTGGCCCGAGCGCGAACTGGTGCGCCAGCTCGGCGAGCGGCTCTACGGCAAGCGGGAACGGGAGGCGCGCCATGGGTGAGTGGACCACAGCACAAGTACAGGACCGACTGGAGCTCGCGGCGGACGTGATGCGGCAGATGCCAGGCGTGATGCCGCAGGGCTTCTTCAACGCCTGGCCGGAGTACTTCCACAGCTTCGCCGACAAGGTTGGTCAGGAGCCGCAGATGCGTCGCCCGAGGCCCAGCCCGCGACAGATCACGCAGGCCGAGGAGGCGATGCTCTGGCTGCGCTGGCTCGAGAAGGACGACGCCCGTCTCGTCTGGCTTCGGGCAAATGGGACGCCGTGGAAGCCGATCTGCTGGGAGCTCGGCATCAGCCGCGCCACCGCAAACCGGCGCTGGCAGTACGGGATCGCGGTCGTCGTCTGGCGACTGAACGGAAGGTACGTGCCGCGGAAGCGGTCGATGGACTTCATTGTCAAGCGATCTGGTTGAGACCAGTCGTTCGCTGTGGCAAGGACCAAGGAGCGGGTTGCGGACCAAGTACCAACCCGCCGCGGATGCACCGAAGTCGGCTCATCCCTCGGAGCATGTAGGTGCCAGGCACAGGCCTCTGCGCTACGTCGCCCGTAGCATTCGTGCCGCATCGTATAGCTTTGTTGACGTACTTCTACCGCCAAGATGGACAGGAGTCACATCTTGGCTACACTCGCTGAAAAAATGGAGGGGCCAAGATGGCAGAGAGCATACAAACAGAAGTGCCAATATTCACAATTGGTTACGAGAAATCTACCATTGAGGAATTCATCAGTCGCCTAGCCGATGCAGAAATCGAGTTGCTGGTCGACGTGCGCGAATTGCCCCTATCGCGCAAGAGAGGCTTTTCAAAGAACGGACTCAACGCCGCCGTCAGGGAAGTGGGCATAGACTACCTGCATGTAAAGGCACTAGGCGACCCCAAGCCGGGAAGGGAAGCCGCTCGCGCTGGCAACCATGACCTGTTCTTAGAGATATTCACGCAGCACCTGGAAGGTGATGACGCGCAGACAGCTCTCACCGAACTTGCTGATACTGTTAAGGGCAAACGGGTCTGTCTGACCTGTTTCGAGCGCCACCATGAAGGCTGTCACCGTAAGATCGTCGCTGAGCGCCTGTCCGCCCTCTTAGGCGCACCGATTAGGCATATCGCCGTGAGCTGAGCTTTGAGCGACTGGCAAGACCCTGTTGAAGTTTGTGTGATCGTCAAGGCTGCCCCCGAGACGGGGCAGACCCACGGCGAAACGGTCTGCGTTGCCGGTATCGACATATACGGGAACTGGCATCGACTCTATCCGATGCCGTTCAAGCTTCTGACCAAAGCGCAGCGCTTCAATCGCTGGGATATTATCCGCGCACGCTGGCGCAGTGCAGCGCCAAAAGATATGCGAACCGAAAGCAAGCGCATAGATCACGAGTCCCTTGTGAAGGTCCGCGAACTTAAGAAATCCGAGCGCCACGAATTTGCTCGTCGCGCTATCGTGAAAAGTCTGTCTAAGGAAAAAGATAAGGGGCGCTCATTCGCGCTGATACGCCCTGAAAATCCCGAATTCATCATCCGACCGCTTAGCGATGCCGCCAAGGCAAAGAACCAAAGGCGGCGCGACACGCTTCTGAGTCAGACCGATATGTTCTCTGGTGACAGTACCGTATTGACGCCAAAGATCGCCCCGTACTCCTTCCACTACCGTTTTGTGCATGAAGGCAAGATCCTGACTCATACCTGTATTGACTGGGAAACCGAGCGCACATTCTTTAAGTGGCGTGGCAAATATGGCGAGGAAGAGACATTGCGCATGATGCGCCAAAGATGGGGGCAGGAAATGCCCCAACGCGGAATTGCCTTCGCCATGGGTACGCACCGCGTGACCAAGTTCAACAAGTGGCTTCTGTCAGGTGTCATCCGCGTAGATCAATCGGCGCAAGCCAGCCTGATCTGAAGCCGTTACGGATTATTTTGATTTTTGGTCTCCTTGGTCGGATCCAAGCTGTGCTCCAATACCTACGACCGATCTTGCCCCACCAGTCCTCAGCAAAACCAACTTTACTATTTTCGTTTTCGGCTGCCTCCAAAAAGCCGACATAGGTGCACAGTGCAGAAACTGTCATTTTGAGCTTGAAGCTGCCGATCGCTGCGGCTGACGCAAACGCCGACTTCTGCGTCGCACACCGGCTTCTCGAGAGTTCGGCGCATGAGTCTGTCAACACCTTTCAGCCATTGAGACATTTTTCGATGAGACACCGGACGGCGAGACGGATCGCCCCTCTTAAGCTATCCATAGCGATATACTCGGGGTCATGCGCGCGGGTGAACCGACGCTGTTACCGAGGTGGACACCGGGGCTGGCTACCGGGGTCCAGCCGGGGACCAATGGGCTAACCCATTGAGTTAGCGGTTCCTTCCTGGCGATATTCGTATGCTGGCGGGCGAAGCGCGGGACATCGCCAGCGACAGGGCCGGATTTTTGGGAAGCCACCCGGAAGCCGGAGCCACTCACGCCCCGCGCAAACATCAATGAACGCTGGCCTTTCGACCGGACACCGCTGGTGGCCGCTGGACCCCGTTTGGAGTCCAGCCCGGCATCCGGAGTCCGGAAGCCACCGGCATCCACCCGACCGAGGAACCTTGCCCACCATGACGCTGAGCTTCGCCCCGGACGCGATCGAGACGTGGCCGCTGTCGCGCCTCCAGCCCTACGC